>JACAES010000110.1 GCA_013388735.1 Chloroflexota bacterium
AATACATCCACGCCCACCTGCTGCGGCGCGCCATCCCCGGCAGCGTGACGCGCCGGCGTCCGATCATCTGCCCCCAGTGCGACACCTTCATCACCGAACAGATGGTGCAAAAGCGGCGCAAAATGCATTATGATTGGATACCCTGTCCGGTGTGCCAGACCAAAATCTCGCTGGTGACAGAAGAGGAGCGTGCCACCCCCGTCCAGGTGTTGATGAACACGGCGATGGTCACGCGGCTCGACCGGCTGGCCGACACCCAGCGCGAACGCCAGCGCGCCATCTCGGTCATCCAGGGCAAGCGGCTGACCGGCGACTACGACATCTTCTTCTGCCACAACGGCGCGGACAAACCGGCGGTCAAGCAGATCGCCGAGGCGCTGCTGGACTACAAAATCCTGCCCTGGCTGGACGAATGGGAGCTTCAGCCGGGCCAGCAGTGGCAGCCGTTGGTCGAGGCGCAGATTTTGAAGAGCAAGCAGATGGCCTTTTTTGTCGGCGCGAACAAAGTCGGCACCTGGCAGCGTCATGAACTGTACACCTTTATGGACTTAAAGCGCCCGGTGATTCTGGTTTTTCTGCCCGATGCGCCGCGCAACCCGGACTACCCGGCCTTCCTGAAAGGCAGCACATGGGTGGACTTCCGCAAGCGCGACCCCGACCCACTCGGCCAGCTGATCTGGGGCATCACCGGCACCAACCCGCGCGCCGCCAAATAAGCGCGCGCTCAGCAGCTTCTGAAAACTGGCTGAGAAATACGCCGTCCTGGCCCCACCCTGCGTTATAGTTATGCTTGCATTCTCATCAGTTCAATGCGCCCGTAAATGGGTAAAACATACCGGGTTTATACCATGCAAAAATGGAAATGGATTCTCATCGGCCTGGTCGGCGTGCTGGTGATCGCCGCAGCCGGTTTTATCGTCTGGGCCGGCACGCCGCTGGCCGCCACCGCCGAGGCCGGCGCAGCCTTGCAGCCGGACGAACAGGTGCAGGTGATCGAACAGAACGGCTGGATGGTCTTCCAGCCGGCGGCGGGCGAGCCGTCCACCGGCTTTATCTTTTACCCAGGCGGGCGCGTGGACGCCCGCGCCTATGCGCCCCTGCTGCGGGACATCGCCGCCCAGGGGTATCTGGCGGTCATCGTCCCCATGCCGCTCAACCTGGCGCTCTTCGGCGTTAACGCGGCGGCGGACGTGCAGGCGGCCTTCCCGGCCATCCAAACCTGGGCAGTGGGCGGCCATTCCCTGGGCGGCGCAATGGCCGCGCGTTATGCCCAGGCCAACCCGGTCGCCGGGCTGGTGTTCTGGGCATCCTACCCGGATATAGACCTGTCGCAAACACCGCTGGCGGTTGTTTCGATTTACGGCACACGGGACGGCGTGGCGAACGCCGAGAGCCTGGAAAATTCGCGCGCGCTGCTGCCAACCGGTACGCGCTGGGTGGCGGTCGAAGGCGGCAACCACAGCGGCTTCGGCAGCTACGGCTTGCAGCCCGGCGACAACGAAGCGACCATCAGCGCCGATGACCAGCGCGCGCAGGTGGTCGCCGCGACGGTCGAACTGCTGGCGAGCCTGCAAGCGCCCTAAAAAAACCCGGCATTCAACCATTTCTACAGGAGTTAAGCCAATGTTCAAGCGCATCCAACCCGGCGCGGGGCAGGAATCCGTCTGGGATTACCCGCGACCGCCGCGCGTCGAACCGACCGCCCGGCGTATCCGCGTGATCTTCAACGGCCAGACGCTTGCTGACACCACACGCGCCTTCCGCGTGCTGGAAACCAGTCACCCGCCGGTGTATTACATCCCGCCGGAGGACGTGACGATGGCGTTTTTGAGTCCTACCGGACGCCGGACGTTCTGCGAGTTCAAAGGCGCGGCGGCGTACTGGACGATCACGGTGGGCGAACGCCGCGCCGAAAATGCTGCCTGGAGCTACCCCAATCCCAGCCCCGGCTATGAAGCCATCAAGGGTTATCTGGCCGTGTACCCCGGCAGGATGGACGCCTGTTACGTGGACGACGAGCGCGTGACGGCGCAGGAAGGCGACTTCTACGGCGGCTGGATTACGTCCGACATCGTGGGCCCGTTCAAGGGCGGGCCGGGGACGCTTGGCTGGTGAGGGGTGCGTCCTGGTGCAATCTCAGCAATAGGCCAGATCAAATTTTCAGGGCCATCAAGGGTTGTGATTTAACCGGCAACTGGCAACTGGCAACTCGTAACTGTCCCGGCGCGCCTTTCTAACACGATTCAGATGAACAACTTCGCGGTTCAATCGTATAATAAACGTGATAAAAGCGTGAGGTGTATCAGGTTCAGGGAGCAGTCAACTATGTTTAACCCGAATACGCGCAATAACACGTCCATCCTGGACGTTTCGGCACTGCGGGTGGAAATCCGCCCGCTGATGCGCCTGGTTTATCTGTGGATGAGCGTCGGCCTGTTGGCGACGGCTTTGATCGCCATGATCGTCAGCGGCAGCGAGGCGCTGCTGGCGGTGGTGATGAACCCGGTGGTGCTGATCGGCTCGGTGGTCGGCCAGTTGGCGCTGGTGATCGCCCTCAGCGCGGGGCTGCGCCGTATGTCGCAGGACATGGCGGCGGTGCTGTTTTTCGTCTATGCTGCCCTTAACGGCTTCGTCTTTTCGCTGATCTTCGTCGCTTACGATCTGGGTGCGATCAGCCTGGCGTTTCTGACGACGGCGGGGCTGTTCGGCGCGATGACGGTGGTGGGTTACACCACCAAAACCGACCTGACGCAGTTCCGCTCTTACTTCATGATGGCGCTGATCGGGCTGGTGATCGCCATGATCGTCAACATGTTCCTGGGCAGCGGCCCGCTGGATTTCCTTATCAGCATCGTCGGCGTGGTGCTGTTCACCGCGCTGACGGCCTACGATACGCAGCGCATTAAAGAAATGGCCGCCGACCCGACCATCGAAGCCGACGGCAGCCTGGCTGCCAAAATGGGCATCCTGGGCGCGCTGATGCTGTACCTCGATTTCATCAACCTGTTCCTGTTCCTGCTGCGGCTGTTCGGCGGCGGGCGGGATTAAAAACCCCCGGTTTTCGGCCATCGGCAGGGGCGGGTTCACAAACCCGCCCCTTTTTTTTGAGCGTGCCTTCTGTCCGGCTATGCCCATCACCCTACAGCGGCGGGCAGGGCGAAATCTGCTGCACCGTATCAAAGCGCACCCAGCCGCGAATTTCGCCGGTTTCGATCTGCGCCTGAATGAAATACCACAGGCGGTTGTCGGCGGCGCTGCGTTCCTGGCGCAGCACGTTGGCGGCCACGCCGCGCGGCAGCCAGCCGATCCAGTTGTCGGACGACACCGATGGATTGGCGCGCACCCGCACCGCGCTTTCGCTGAAGTTAACGACCACGCATAATACCGTCAGCGTGGGCGTGATGGTCGGTGTGGGCGTGTCGGTCGGTGTCAGCGACGGCGTCCAGGTCGGCGTCACGGTCGGTGTATGGGTTGGGGACGGCGTATCGGTCGGCGTCAGGGAGGGCGTCACGGTATATGACGGCGTGAAGGTCGGCGTGTGCGTCGGTGTCCAGGTCGGCGTCAGCGTGGGCGACGGCGTGCTGCTGGGCGTGGGCGTATGGCTGGGTGTGGGCGTGTCGCTGGGTGTGGGCGTGTCGCTGGGTGTGACCGTCGGCGGTGGGAACATCAGCGGCATCCAGGCGCCCTGGGTCGCCACTATCCCTGCCGCGCCGATCAGGATGACGAACAAGCCGATCAGCGCCAGCCGGACGCGCCCCTGCCGGCGCATGGCGCGAAGTTCGCCTTCCACGCGCAGCACTTCCGTCCGGCGTCCCAGGATGTGAAACGGTTCTTCACGCAGGGTGTCCAGCCAGGCTTCGGCCTCGTCCACGCTGCCTTCTTCGATGGCGAATTCGGCGCGTTCGATGTAGCGCGCCATCAGATCGTTGACGACAGTGCGGTAGCGTTCGTCCTGGGCATAGTCGCGCAGGCCGGCCAGCATCGAGCGCGCCTGGGCCAGTTCGTTATCGAAGTTCTGCGAAATCAGCCCCGACGCCCGTTCGATGACCTGCCGCGCCCGCTGCATGTCGCTGGCGGCGGTGCGCGTCTCCAGCAGGCTTTCGGCCAGATGCAGGTCGCTGGGGTCGAGTTTGACGCCCAGCTCCAGCAGGTTAAGCGCCTCGTTGGTCAGCGCGATACGTTCTTCCAGGCGGTTGGCGTTGGCCGCCCGGTTGAGCGCCGACTGCGCCTGATCGTTAAGCTGGGTTTTGATGCCGGTCAGTTTGTTGTTGGCCGTCTGCTGAAGCTGGATTAACCGCTGGCTGTCCGGCAAAACCTGCCGCACGCGCATGAGGATATTCAGCACGTTCTGTAACTGGGCGACCTGCTCCGTGAGCGTGCCGCTTAACATGCTCAACTGCACCGCCGCCTGATCGGCGTCCTGCTGGACGCGGCGCACCATATCAATGCGTTCCTGCGCCTGGGGATCGTTGGGGACGACGCGCAGCGCGCCCTCGTACTTACGCAGCGCCTCCGACCAGCCGTCGGTTTTCATCAGACGGTCGCCTTCCAGCAGCAGTTCGCGGGCCAGCGCCAGATCCTGAATATCCAGCAGCGCCTGCTCGGCGTCCTTCCAGCTTAAGATGCCGCTGCGTTCGGCCAGATCACGCGCTTCGCGGTACAGGCGTTCGGCCTCTTCGTAGTTGCCGGCGCGCACCAGCGAGTTAGCGCGGTTGTACGAAACGCGGGCGTCGAAGGGGATGCGATGATCCGGCACGACGCCGCGGATCAGGTTATCTTCGGCCTTCTGCCGGTAGTCCAGAGCGGTCGGGTTGCCGGGCTGCAAAGCCAGGATGCGGTTCGCCAAATCAACCGCCTGCTGGTAGTCTCCGGCATAATACGCCTGCGTCAGTTCGGACAGCATTTCGTCCACGTCCGGCGCGTTATACAGCGGCCCGCGACCGGGCATCCGGCGTCCCGGCGTTTCCTGATAAATCTCCTGCTCCGGCGGGGGATAGCCGGATGAAGTCGGGTAAGACACCACCCCGGGCGGCCTGGGCGCGCTTTCGAGCCGGGGGACGCTCTCCGGTGGGGGCGACGGCTGAACGCGCTCCACACCGTAGCGGGCGAACAGATCGTTGACGCGCTGGGCGGCCTGGGACGACCGCCCGGCAGCCTGCCGCAGCAGCGCGATCACGTCCTGGTCGGCGGGGTTTAACGACAGCGCCTCGGTCAGGATGTCTATCGCTTCGTCAATATCATCTTCATCGCCGGCGATTTCGATGCGGATACGAGCGCGGCGCACCAGGCCGCGAACGGTAGCGGCGGTCGGCGAAGTGGGGCTGCTTAACCGGGCAAGTTCGGCGAAAAGCGCCTGCGCCGCCGGTTCGTGGGGGGTATTTTTGGCGTCGGCCAGCAGCGCCCGCGCCGCGCTTTCGACTTGTGCCAGCGCCTTGGGGTCTTCCGGCAGATTTTGAAGCTGCCGGCGCAGGTCGTCCAGCCTCTTTTGCAGATGGTCCATAAGAAGCCTCTTGTCGTGAATAACCAGACATTACCGCATCCCAACGGGCGGGGCAAGCGGCGTTTGGTATGCGCGCTGCAACGTGTTAAAATCCCCAGGCTTGCTGATCTGCCGCCGCGACAGGGAACACAGACTCTCGGTGCAGCGTCAAATAAACCGGTTTACGTACAGGTTTCGATTTTTAACGAAAGTTCTTTTATGCTCCCGCTGCGAATTATCCCACGTTACCGCCTGCTTTTGCAGTACGACATTCGCCCGGAAACCTATGAATCGTATTACGAGTACGTCGTCAAGGAATTCGTGCCGGCGATGCAGGATATGGGGCTGCCGATGGTGGCAGTGTGGCAGACCGTCTATGGCGATTATCCCGCCCGCCAGGTGGATTTTGTCGCCGATAACCTGAAAACCATGAACGAAGTGCTGCAAAGCGACCGCTGGCAAAACCTGGAAACGCGCTTGATCGCGTTCACGCACAATTACTCCCGCAAGCTGGTGCATTACCGTGACGGATTTCAATTCTGATGAAGGTAACAGTTTTGTACCGGTTTTGTCGGGGCAATTTTATGGTTGCCGCAGTAGGCTTGCGATATAGCAAAAGGTTGTTCACCTGGGACACCGGATGAATCGCCTGGCTTCAACCATTAGAGGAGAACGATGCCGCGAATTGCACTGGTAGCAGATGACGATACCCACAGCCTGTTTTTCATGGAGAGTGTTCTGCAACCGACCGGTATGCAGGTACTGGTCGCCGAAGATGGCCTGAAGGCGCTGGAAATCTTGCAGCGCCTCACCCCCGACGTTGTTTTTATTGACCTGCTGATGCCCCGGCTTAGCGGCCTGGATGTCATCGGTTATATCATGGAAACCCGCCGCCTGCAGGATGTGGCGGTCGTGATCGTGACAGCCCATGACCGCAGCCAGTTCATGCATTATCCCCAGCTCACCCGCGCCGACGCTTACCTGCTCAAGCCCGTTCGTACCCAGGACATTCGGGACATCGCGCAGCAGGTTGCCGGCGGGAGCTAACTTTCAAGCCGCGCGCAAATCGGCTAAAATGGCCGCTGTTGTATTGAGGCTGCGAACAAACAACCATGCCACTTGAGTTTGAGGCCCTGGTCGGTCATTTATACATGGTGGGCGGGCGCTCGATCAGCGCCGCGCCACCCGGCGCGCTGGTGGAAGTCGCGCCGCAGAAAGCCGCGCGCGGGCGCGAACTGGATACCTTTTTTACGCTGGTGCTGCCCTCCGGCGAGATCGTTGCCCCGGCCAAGTTCTACGAACAGATGGCGACCCTGGGCGCGGAACGTTACTTCAGCAGCGCCGGCAGCGTGACGGCGGGGCTGCGCGCCGTCTTTAATTCGCTGAACGACAACCTGGCCGAACATAACCGCAGCGGCAAACGCCGCTACGAGGCCAATATGCTGTGCGCCGTCCTGCGGGACAACGAGGTGTATCTGGCGCGGGTCGGTTCGGGGGTGGCGCTGCTGCGGGACGACGGCCAGCTTCAGTGCTTCCCGGCGGACTTCAGCCAGGACGAAGCCCTGTTCGGCGCGCCGCTGGGCGTTCATCCCGTGCCGGACATCAAAATGGCGAAATACACCATTCACGAAGGCGCGCGCCTGCTGCTGGCCGACTCGGCGCTGGCCGATCTGGAATCGGCCAAGACCGGCGCGGCGCTGGCCGCCGCCGACATCGGCGCGGTGCTGGCAGAATTAAAGGCACTGGCCGCCGGCCTGACCCTGGTGGCGGTCGAATTTGTCACCCCGGAAACCCCCTCGCCGGTGGCGGTCAAAGAAGCCGAATCCACCGCCAGAGTCCCGACAGAGCCGGCAGCGCCCGACCAGCCCGCCGCGCCATCCCCCGGCAAAGAGCCGCCAAAACCCACCGGCAAATCACTCGATATGCGGGCGCGGGCGGGGCTGCGGCTGGCCGCCCTGCGCGGGGCCGGCGTTTTGCAAAGCGCCAGCCGCACGCTGGAACGGCGCGAACAAACGCCGACCGCCGGACGCCCCGGCCTGCGCGGTCTGACCGCCGCCGGGCTGGCGGTGTTAATCCCGGTCGTGATCGTCGTGCTGGTGCTGGTGCTGTGGCTGGGCGGAACCGGCGAAAGCGAGTTTGAACTGTGCGTGCAGGAAGCCAGCCGCACCGCCGGGGTAGCGCGCGGCATCCCGTCCAACGATGTGACCGGCACGCTGGCCGCCTGGAACGCGCTGCTGGCGGTGGTCGAACGCTGCGACGCCATCCGCGCCGGCGACCTGACGCTGGCCTCGCTGACGCGCGAAGCCCAGAGTGTGATTGACGCGCTTTCCCGCATCGAGCGGCGAGACGCGCTGCATATCACCTCCTTCCCCAACGCCGCGCTGCGCCGGGTGATTCTGCAAGGGCTTGAACTGTACGTCCTGGACGGGCAGAACAACTGGGTTTACCGGGTGACGCTGACCAGCGACGGGCTGGGCATGGCCCCCAACAGCCAGCAGCCGATTGCCGCCATGCGCCTGAACGCGACGGTAGGCGAATTTCGCGTCGCCAATCTGGTAGACATCGCCTGGCTGACCGATACAACCCAGGTGGCCGCCCTGGATGACCAGGGTTTGCTGGTCACCTGCTCGCCGCGTTTCCTGCAATCGTGCGAAGCGCAGCGGCTGCTGGCCGCCGAGCGGTGGGTCAGCCCGGTCGCCATGACCTTCTGGCAGGGCAAGCTGTACATCCTCGACCCCGGCGCGAACCAGGTCTGGCGCTACGAACCTTCCGGCGGCGCATACGCCACCGTCCCTAACGAGTATTTCGCCGGGGAGTTCCGCCCGGATATCCGCGCCGCGGTGGACTTCGGCATTGACGACAAGGGCAACCTGTATATCCTGCAAAACAGCGGCGAAATCAGCAAATACCGCTCCGGCCAGCCGGTCGAATTTGTGTTCGTCAATTTCCCCGCCGACCCGCCGGTGCCGGGCGCGGACGCCCTGTTCCTGAACAACGACCCGACGGCGCAGGGGCTTTACATCGTCAGCCGGTCAAACCGCACCATTTACGAAACGACCCTGGCCGGGACGTTTAACGCCAGCTACCGCGCCACCGACGAAGCCGACTTCACACTGCTGAGCGGCGCGGTGGCCGATGCCGGCCAGCAGCTTATTTACGTCATCTCCGGCAATTCGGTTTTCGCCATCAACAAACGAAAGTAGGGCAGGCGTAGGGTTCACAAGCCGCCGCTGACCGCTATAATACTCCGCACACGGGGGGGCGCGCCTGGGCCGCGCCCCGGCTGTTGTTTTAACCCGATAGGGAGATGTGGTTCATGCGTGTTCCCGGATGGATGTTTATCGCCGGCCTGGCCGCCATCATCGTCATCACCGGTGGGCTGGCGCTGCTGGCTTTTTCGGTCGCCCGGCAGGTGGCGATTGACGCGGGCGAGGCCGGTATTCAGTTCGTATCCGCCGACAGCCTGCTGCAAGCCGTTCCGCAGCCCACCCTGCCACCGACGGCTGCGCCGGTGGTCGCGCCGGCTCTGCCTGCCGAAACCCCTGCTCAGACGCAGGTCGCCGCGTTGCCTACCGCCACGCTCGATCCGGTGGCGGATTACACCTGGGATGACCCACGCCGCTTCACCGTGCTGCTGCTGGGCATTGACCAGCGTAAAGCCGTCGAAGAAGACGGCCCATTCCGCTCTGATACGCTGATGGTCATCAGCGTGGACCCGGTTCGGAAAACAGCGGGCGTGCTTTCCATTCCTCGTGACCTGTGGGTGAAAATCCCCGGTTTTAACCCTGGGCGCATCAACACCGCCAACGCCCTGGGGGACGGCAACGCCTACCCCGGCGGCGGGCCGGCGCTGGCCGCCGAGGCCGTCCGGCAAACCCTGGGCATCCCGATTGATAAATACGTCCGCATCAACTTCGACGTGTTCACCACCGTCGTCGAAACGCTGGCCCCGGACGGCGTGGAAATCTGCGTCAAGGAAGTGATTGACGACCCGACTTATCCCGACGCGGGTTACGGCTTCATTCAGGTGCATTTTGACCCCGGCTGCCAGATTTTGAACGCCGAGCAGCTGCTCCAGTATGCCCGCACACGCCATACGCAAGGATCAGACTTCGACCGCGCCCGCCGCCAGCAGGAAGTTTTACAGGCCATGCAGCAGAAAGTCCTCAGCCTGGGCGGCATTACCCACTTCATCGGCCAGGCCCCGACGCTGTGGGAAGAACTGAGCGGCAGTTTTGTCACCAACCTGACGCTGGACGAAATCATCAGCCTGGGGATGCTGGTGACGGAAATCCCGCGCGAGAATATCCAGTTCGGCGTGATTGACAACCTGTACGTAGACCTGGCGACCACCAACACCGGCGACCAGGTGTTAATCCCCAAAACCGGCGCGATCCGCTTTTTGATTCAGCAGGTCTTTAACCCGCAGGATGATCTGTCCCTGTCCGATCTGAAGTCGCGCGCCGAGGCGGAAAACGCCTCAATCGTGGTCTTTAACAATACCGACGTGGCCGGGCTGGCCGGTTTAACCCGCGACTGGCTGGCCGGGCAGGGCGTGAGCGTGGAGCAGGTCGGCAATACGCCGCAGCCGACCAACAGCGATACGGTCATCCAGGTTTACACCGGCAAAATCTACACCGGCAAATACCTGGCCGCCCTGATGGGACTGCCGGCTGACCGCGTGCAGCCCGGCGCGGACGGCCTGACCAACGCCGATATTGCCATCGTGGCTGGGCCGGACATCCAGCCCAGGCTCAGCCAGTAACCGCGCGACGACGATACACACGGGGACTCGCGCCGGAGTCCCCATCTTTGCTTTTAGGGATAAAATTCATATTCTTCACGCATGGTGGAACAGGGTTACGCTTAGAATTAAATTAATCATCTTCAACTACTATGCGGAGTATCGCGTGTCCCCCTATGCCTTCCAGCGCCGCCCTGTTTTTGAAGAACGCCCTCATCCTGCCCAGGGTGAAAGCACCTGTATTCAGCCCTTTTTCGGCCAGCAGCCCAACGGCGATGGCGCTTGCTGGACAATCGTCCTGGCCGGCGATTATGGCCGCCTGACCGACGTGATGACGCCGGAAGAAACCGCCTACACGCTGGCGCGGGCAACAGCAGCCAGCATCCTGCCGCCGCTGACCGACCTGGAAAGCGGCAGCGAACTGCTGGAATACCGCGTGCCGCTGCGCGCTTACATGAGCAAAATCCTGATCGCCGGTCTGGTCGAGGCGTTCGACAGGCCGGAGGCCGCCGCGCACTGGCAGCAGGTGGCCGCCAACGCTTACGCCTGCGTCATCGGCGCGGGCGTGGCCGCCTATCTGGACACCACGCCGGGCAGCGAAACGCTTTCGCTGCGTTACGCCAATGCGCTGGCTTCCGTCCTGGCGCACGTTCATCGGGCGGCGGAACTGCCGCGCAGCCGGCTGTTTTTGCAAACCACGCTCTACGAGCGCTTCGACGCCCTGCTGCAAAACGCGCGCCTCATCGCCTGGGCCTGGCTGGCCGGGGGAACGATTAACCCCCGATTGCAAAACACTTAATGCGGCTCTCATCACGCGGGGTTACACTAATTATGTTTAACAGCCGTTCGGCTGTACATTATTCAGCGTAATCACGAGGCAGTAGTATGTTTCTCAAACGCATCGGTATATTTCTCATTGCGGTGCTGTTGGTAGTATTTGGATTCGTCCTCGGCACAGCTTTGATAACCATCAATGCCAGCCACGTGCCGCTGGAAATCCAGGCCGCGCCCACCGGAGCGCAGACACCCATCACCGAAACCGAGCGCCTGTTTTCCGAGATTTACAACCGCGTCAGCCCATCAGTGGTTTCGATTAACGTGCGCGGGCGCGCCGAAACCAGCTTTGGGGTTTTCGAGGCATCCGGCACCGGGTTCGTGCTGGACAAAAACGGGTATATCATCACCAATAATCACGTCGTGGACGGCGCGACCAACATCGAAATTTACTTCCTGGACGGCACGATTGTGGCCGGAAAAGTGGTCGGTTTAGACCCGGACTCCGACCTGGCGGTGCTGAAAGTCGACCTTCCGCCGGAGCGGCTGTTCCCGGCTACGATTGGTGACTCCGACCGGTTGTTCATCGGCCAGACGGTGCTGGCGATTGGCAGCCCCTTCGGCCAGCGGTGGACGATGACCAGCGGCATCATCAGCGCGCTGGGGCGCACCATCCAGGGTTTGACGCAGTTCACGGTCGGGTCGGTCATCCAGACCGATACAGCCATCAACCCCGGTAACAGCGGCGGCCCACTGCTGAACCTGAACGGCGAGGTGATCGGCGTCAACTCGCAGATCATCAGCCAGACGCGCTCCAACACCGGCATCGGTTTCGCCATCCCCAGCACGCTGGTGAAGCGCGTGGCCGGCGAACTGGTGGCGAATGGGCGGGTGAACTACAGCTACCTGGGCATCTCGTCGAACTCTGAAGAAGGCATCACCCTGTCCATGATCGAAGCTCTGGGTATTCCGAACAATATGCGCGGCGTGGTGGTGGAGACGGTTACATCAGGTGGGCCGGCGGCGCGGGCCGGTTTGCGCGGCGCGTCGAACCCGCGTAACGTCAACGGCATGGTGATTAATACATCGGTGGACATCATCACGGCCATTGACGGTCAGGCCGTCCCCGACATGAGCGCGCTGGTTTCGTACCTCGCCATCAACACCCAGCCGGGACAAACCGTCAACCTGACTATCTGGCGCGACGGCCAAACCTTGAATATCCCGGTTGTGCTGGGCGCGCGGCCTTAGCGCCCGGCGGCCTGTGCAGCATCGCGCATCCCGGCTGACCCGACGCGGCAGCCGGGATTTTTATTTGGCCGACCGGCTGAGAGATAGTGTTATAATGAAACCATTCTTAGAAGATCAAACCCGGATACCTACTTTATGAGCGAATCGGAATGGATCAGCCTGAGGCACGCAGCGGAAATCCTGGGCGTGCATCCGGCCACTGTGCGGAACTGGGCGGACAAGGGCGACCTGCCTTCCCGGCGCACGCCTGGCGGTCATCGTCGTTTTCGCAAAGCCGACCTGATGAACTATGCTGCCGCGCACAGCGAACTCCAGCCACTGGAAGTCCAGGTCATCATTCAGAACGCTCTGGGGCAGACCCGGATGCAGGTCAGCGGCGGCGACCTGGGCGAGCAGCCCTGGTATGCGGCGCTGGGCGAAGACACGCGCAGCCGGCTGCGCGGCATGGGCGTCCGCACCCTGGAAGCCATCCGCAAGTATCTGGCGCAGGGCGCGCCGGACGAACTGCTCCAGTCGGCAATCGCCCTGGGCGGCGAATACGCGGCGGCGCTGAGTAAAAACAATCTGGCGCTGCCGGACGCAGTACGCGGCTACCTCTACTTCACCGATTTTGTGACCAACTCTGTCCTTACCTGGTCGGAGATCACCCCGACGCGCAACTCCCCGGCGGACTGGGTGACGCTGCTGCGCCACGTGAACAATTTCATGAATACCCTGCTGCTTTCGATTATCGAGTATTACCACGTCGAATGATTGATTCTGCCTGGGTTGCCCTCAGCCTGATCGAGCGGCTGGGCGGCAAGACGCTGCACACCCTGATGCGGCACTTTAACCACGACCCACGCGCGGTGCTGGCCGCCGCCGAGGACGATCTGCGGCAGGTGCGCGGCATCGGCCCCCGACTGGCGCAGCAGATTCACGCCGTGAACCTGGACGCGGTTGAGCGGGCCATCCCGGTCTGGCAGAATGCCGGGGTGCAGATTGTGACCTGGCTCGACGCGGCCTACCCGCCCCGGCTGCGCGCGCTGGACGACGCCCCGCCGACGCTGTTTGTGCGCGGGCGCTGGCAGGCTCGGTGGGCGCGTTGCGCGGCCATCATCGGCACGCGCGCCCCTCAGCCGGAGTCGCGGCTGCGGGCGCAAAACCTGGCTTCGGCACTGGCGGAGCGCGGTTATCTGATCGTCAGCGGGCTGGCGCTGGGCATTGATACGGCGGCGCACCTGGGCGCGCTGGCCGTGCCGGAGGGTTTGACGCTGGCCGTGCTGGGCTGCGGTGTGCTGAACGTGTACCCGTCCGCCAATCGGGCGCTGGCGCAGGCCATCGTGCAGCGCGGGGCGCTGCTGAGCGAAACGCATCCTCAGGCATCACCCAACGCAGGGGCGCTGGTGGCGCGCAACCGCATCATCACCGGCTTAAGCGATCTGGTGATCGTGGTCGAGACGGAAACTGACGGCGGCGCGATGCACGCGGCGCGCTTCGCGCTGGCACAGGGACGCGCCGTGTACGCGGTGGATATAGCGGCCAGCGGCAACCGGGCGCTGATCGAAGCCGGCGCGGGCGTCCTCCCGGCGGAGATGCGGAAGATGCCGTTTTAAAAACGTAACGCAGCGGCGCAGGGAAAAGCCGCAACGCAAAGTAGCGATGCGCTTCTGCGCGTCCGGCGCGGCTGGCGAAGCGATGGATTCACAACCACATTTATGCCATCAAGGGACAACAATCTATGCCTGACATGCTGGTGAAACTGTATACACTGCCGCCCCTGGAGCCGGAAATGGAGGCCATGCGCGCCGCCGGGGTGGATTTGCGCCGGGGGCTGCCGCCCGAAAAACACATCGTGACCGCCTGGGTGCGCCAGCACTTCAGCGCCGCCTGGGGCAGCGAGTGCGACGTAGCCATGAGCCACCATCCCGTATCGTGTTTCGTGGCGACCGAAAACAACCGTCTGCTCGGTTTCGCCTGTTACGACGCCACCATCAAGGGCTTCTTCGGCCCCACCGGCGTGGACGAGGCGGCGCGCGGGCGCGGCATTGGCCGGGCGCTGCTGCTGGCCTGCCTGCACGATATGCGCGCCCAGGGCTACGGCTACGGCATCATCGGCGCGGCGGGGCCGACCGGCTTCTACGAAAAAGCGGTCGGTGCCATGTCAATCGAGGACTCCTGGCCGGGCATCTATCGCGGTATCCTGCGCGGGTGAGCGCCGCGGTTAGGTCATTCATCCTATTGCCGCGCGCCAGGTTTTCGTTTCTCATAAATCCAGACGGTAGTCTGTGGTCTGTAGTCTCCAGTCAAAGACGAGTAGGAATGATCGGCTGTAGTCTTTTCAGAACGATCATCAATCAGCCGGATAAGCGACGACGAGACTTAACCCCGGTGGTCTGAAACGGTAACACCCAACCTGGAAAATCCTGGCGAAACGGTATGAGAAGAAAAACGATTCGGCTGATGTTCTCAGGACGATTGCATCGAACAGTAGTCCTGCGCCATTTTAATCGCTATTGCACCAACCCCCTTGCCTCCCTGAAGGCGCTTCCTTCGGTCGCCACGCACGGAGAAGAGGGAAGAAGAACCGTATTAAGCCCCCTGTCCGAATTCGGGTGGGGTCAACAGGCAGTTCTGCGCGCAATCATCCTCCTGGCCGTCCTGATCGGGCTGGCGGCCTGCGCGCCCCCACCCGAAGCGTATCTGTCGGCCACGCTGGGGCGCGGCTGGATGAACGCCGCCGCCTGGTCACCCGACGGCCAGGCTGTCGCCGTCGCCAGTTCAACCGGCATCTGGCTGTACGAGGACATCACTGCTGCGCCGCGTCTGCTGTCGGGCCACAGCCAGCCGGTGAGCAGGGTGGCCTTCAGCCCGGACGGGGCGCGGCTGGCCTCCGGCGGCTGGGATAAACTGGTCAAGGTCTGGAACGTCCAGACCGGCGAAACGCTGCTGACGCTGGAAGGCCACAGCGGGGACGTGAGCGCGGTCGCCTTCAGCCCCGGCGGCCATCTGGTCGCTTCCGGCGGGGCGGACAATACCATCCGCCTGTGGGATGCCACGACCGGCCAGCCGCTGTCAACGCTGCAAGGCCACCAGAACGCCGTTGAAGCTCTGACCTTCAGCCCCGACGGCAGGCTGCTGGCGTCGGGCAGCCGGGACAATACCGCCCGCCTGTGGGATGTGACGACCGGCGCGGCGCTTAACGTGCTGTCCGGCCACACCGACCGGGTGAACGGCGCGGCCTTCAGCCCGGATGGACGCGCGCTGGTCACGGTCAGCGGCGATCAGACCGCCCGCTGGTGGGACGTGCGCTCCGGCAAAGAACAGCGTACCCTGCAAAACCCGGACGGCGCGATTTTAAGCCTGGCCTTCAGCCCCGACGGCGCGACGCTCGCCACCGGGGGCGCCGGCCAGATTATCAGACTGTGGGACGCGGCCAGCGGTGAACAGCGCGCCGCCCTCAGCGGACATGGCGGGGGTGTCAGAAGCCTGCATTTCGTGGATAGCGCGGCGCTGTTTTCCGCCGGGGAAGACGGTACGCTGCGCCTGTGGGATACCACCGGCGGCGCGGAAGTGACGATCATCGGCGGCTACAGCGGCAGCCTTAACAGCCTGGCCTTCAGCGCCGACGGCGCGACCCTCTACGCCGGCAGCGGCGGCCTGCTCACCGGCGACAACGCCATCCGGCAATGGGACGTGAAAACCGGCGCGCTGCTGGACACCCTGCGCGGCGACGAAGGCGCGGTCTTAAGCCTGGCGATCAGCGCCGACGGGACGCTGCTGGCCTCCGGCACGGATTATGGCGTGCTGCAAGTCTGGAATCTGAGCGACGAAAACATCCTGCGGGACATTCGCGGCCACAATAACCGCGTCCTCAGCGTGGCCTTCAGCCCGGACGGGACGCTGCTGGCCTCCGGCAGCGCCGATACGACGGCGCGCTTGTGGAACCTCGCCAGCGGCGAGCAGATGGGGGAAATCCGCAATCCCGGCGGCCCGGTGCGCAACCTGTCGCTGGACATGGGCGGCGCGCTGGTATCGTCCGCCGACATCAGCGATACGGTCAAACTCTCTAACTTCAGCACCAGCGGCCTGAACATGATGTGCAGTCATGGCGACGGCATCACCGGCACGGCCTTCAGCCCCGACCGCGCCCGCGTCGCGTCCGCCTATTGGGATAACATCATTCGCGTGTGGGACATCGCCGCCGGGCGGCAGGTGGCCGAAATGGCGGGACACACGGCCAACATCCTCAGCGTGGCCTTCAGCCCGGACGGTCGGCTGGTGGCCTCCGGCAGCCTGGATAACACCGCCCGCCTGTGGGATGCCGCTTCCGGCGGGGAACTGGCGGTCATGCGCGGGCATGTCGGCGCGGTTCACGCCGTCGTGTTCAGCCCGGACGGGCGAACGCTGGCTTCCGCCGGGGACGACGGCACGATCCGCCTGTGGGACGTGAGCGCCTTCCGCTGAACTGCCGTCAGTCGCCCTTACCCTCGCGCTCTTTGCGTCTTTTCAACAACTGCCCGGCCAGGTTAGCGTCCGGCGACTGCGCCCCGGCGGGCGCTTTGTAGGCCGGTTTGTCGCCGGTGGGCGCGGGCGTTTCGACCGGCGGCGCAGGTTCAACCCGGCGCTGTTCGCGGCTGGCGCGCAGCGCGGCGACCGTGCTGCCCCGTTCTTCCGCGCGCAACCGCCCGCGTTCTTTGGCTTCCATCAGGCCGGAAAGCCGTTCGGTCGGTTGTTCGGCGCTTTTCGTCCGGGCGAAAAACGCGCGCAGCCGCTGCACGTCGCTGCGGGTGATTATCAGCCGGCGCGCGGCGATGTCCACCGGCAGCAGCAGCAAAGCCGCCAGCACCAGCCAGGGCCAGATAGGCGTCGAGGTACTGCGCGCCGCCAGATTGTGGGCAAAAACGCCCGCCGGGTCGTCCAGCAGGGAACGCCCACCGGTCAGCGCGGCCAGGCTGTTCAGCAGCAGCTCGCCGTCGGCGCGCCCGCCGCGCGCGTCATATTCCGCCGAATAAGCCATTACCCAACCGGTCGTCAGATCGAAGGTCAGCGTCTCGCCGTCCAGCCTGCCGCTGCCCTGCACGTGCAGGATATACGCGCCCTCGTCCGTCGGGGTAAATATCGCTTCGTAGCACCCCGGCGCGACCTGCCGCAGCGGCAGCACGGCGGCCTGCGAGCGGGGGTTTATCAGCGACAGGCGCAGATTCAGCCCGTTGAGGAACGCGCCGTCCGGGCTGCGCGCATCCACCACCAGCCGCGCCTGCTCGCCTTCCATCACCACACGAGTTTCCAGGTTGCCCTCGGCGCTTTCGGTGATCGTCCAGCGCACGGCCTGGCTCCAGAAGCGCACGAAATCCGCCCAGCTTACCCAGTTCGCGCCCCAGCGGGCGGTGGCGTCGCTGGTGAAGGCGACCGCCCGCCCCAGGCCGTACTGCCAGCCCGCCAGCACCGGGTCGCTGAAGGGCGGCGGCGTGCGTAAAATGATCTGCGCCGTCTGTTTGGGCGTGGTCGCCACGTAACCCAGCAGCGGCGGCGCGGCGCCGATGCCTTCCATGATCGGGCTGGCAGCCGAAAGCACCGGCACGAACGGTTCTTCCAGGATGTACGAGCGGGTCGCCAGCACCGTTTCGACGGTGAAGATGGTCGGAATCTGCGCGGCGCCGGTGACGATGTGGTAATTGCCGCCGCCCGCTTCGGCCATGTTCCGCAAAAAGCCCGCCGCCCCCGCGCCGATGGCGATGGTCGAAGTGGTGACGCCGCTTTCGGTATTCAGCCGTTCGGCCAGTTCAATCAGGCCGCTGGCGTTCGAGCCGCCGTCGGTCAGCAGGATGATGTGTTTGCGGTCGGACGGGTCGCTGGCGATGGCCTCCGCCGTCAGGCTCATGCCCGCCAGGATGTCCGTCCCGCCGCCGGCGCGCAGCGACGCCACCAACCGCTGAAGCGACAACCGGTCGCGCACGTCCTGGATGTCGGCAATCCAGTAGCCCTGGGTATCAAACGACACTACCCCGGCGCGGTCGGTGGGCTGCAAAAAGTCAATCGAACGGATGATGGCCTCTTTCGCCAGTTCGATATTGGGGATGCCGTCCGCGCCGCCCACGCCCATACTGCCGGAGCGGTCAATCAGGTAGACGATGGTGAGCTGTGGAAGACGCTGCTGGTCGCGCACCTGCATATCCAGCGGCAGCGTTTCTTCCAGCGGCGTCTGGAAATACCCGCCGGGGCCGTAAGCGTCCGGCCCGCCGACCGTCACCAGCCCGCCGCCCAGGTCGCGCACGTAACTTTGCAGGGCAAGCTGCCGGTCGCGCGAAAGCCGGGTCGCCGGCACGTCGGCCAGCACGATGCTGTCGTACTGCGCCAGCGGCACCAGCCCCACCGGAAGCTGCTCCGGCGCGGCCACTTCGACCTCCAGCCCGGCTTCTTCCAGGGCCGGCTGAAGATAACGCGCTTCCTCCGGCGCGCCGCTCAGAATCAGCACGCGCGGCGGGCCGATCACCCGCGTGAAAGCCGACAGGGTATTGTTCTGGTAAAAGTTGTCGCTGCTGAGCGGGTCTACCTGCACCTGAAAATCACGGAAGCCGGCCCCCGCGCCTTCCAGCGGCAGCGTGAAATTGTTCGTCCCCTGGCGCAGCGTCACCGTTTCCTGGTGGAAAATCGCGCCCGACTGCAAAACGGTGATGGTGGCCGGGGTGGATGCCTCCGCCTCGACCGTCAGGCTGAGGTCGAACTGCTGCCCGGCGTTGACCGCGCTCGGCACGCGCACCTCCGTGACCTGCACTTCCGGCAGGTCGGCCTGGGGCGTAAAACGCGCGTAGCTGATCTCCACGCCGGACGCGGCAGCCAGTTCCGCCGCCGCCGTCGTATCGCCCACCGTCGGCAGGCCATCGCTGAGGATGACCAGCCGCCGCGCCACGTCATCCGGGAAGAGCGCCAGCCCCAGGCGGATGGCTTCGGCCAGGTCGGTATTGCCGGTGGCGGGGGTAGATTGCAGCCGCGCGACCTCCCGCACGCTGCTGAGCGGGCGCTCCACCAGAGCGTTGGCGCCGAACTGCACGATTCCGGCCAGATCGTCCGGGCCCATGGCGGCCAGCGCCGCGCGCAGATAGTCAAGCTGCGCCTCCCGCGCGGTCTGCCCCATGCTGTCGGAAGCGTCCACCAGGAACACCACCGCCAGCCGGTCTGCCGACTGAACGACCTGCGTCCCGGCCAGCGCCAGCACCAGCAGCAGCAGGATGATAACCCGCAGCGCCAGGCTGAAGCTGTCCCGGCGGCGGCGGAAACGCTGGCGCGGCCATCCCAGGTAGATCGTGAAGGGCAGCGCCAGCAGCAGCACCAGCGCGAGAGGAGTCGAAAAGCTCATCGTTTCATCCCACCACTTCGCGCTGGCGCAGCGCCGGACGGAAGACCGTCCGCACCCGCAGCCGCCGGTGATACACGTACCACTCCACCAGCAGCACCAGCAGCGCCGCCAGCGCCGCCAGCGGCCAGAACTCGCGCTGGCCGATTTCGTCGCGGGCGCTGGGCGTGATGGTCGCGCCGCTAAGGCTGAGCGACGACCGCGGCGCGATGGCGCTTTCCCCCGGCGCGAACAGGTTGACGGCCACCCGCGCCGACTGCATCAG
>JACAES010000095.1 GCA_013388735.1 Chloroflexota bacterium
CCGCCCGGCGCTACGGGTACGCGCACTATTACACCGACTGGCGCAAAATGCTGGAAGACCCCGCCGTGAAACTGTTCGACAACGGCGGCCCCAACGACGCCCACGCCGAACCGTGTATCACCGCCGCCCAGGCCGGCAAACATATCCTGTGCGAAAAGCCGCTGGCGCGCACCGCAGAAGAATCCAAAACCATGCTGGATGCGGTGAACAAAGCCGGCGTCAAACATATGGTAGCCTTCAACTACCGCTTCGTGCCGGCCATCCGACAGGCGCGTTTGCTGATCGAAAGCGGCGCGCTGGGACGCATTTATCACTTCCGCGCCATGTATCTGCAAGAGTGGATCATGCCGCACTACAACACGCCGATGATCTGGCGGCTGGATAAAAAGGTGGCCGGCAGCGGCGCGCTCGGCGACCTGGGCGCGCATATCATTGACCTGGCGCACTATCTGGTCGGCGGCATGAAGGGCGTCAGCGCCATGGCCCAGACCTTCATCAAAAACCGCCCCAACGCCGACGGCTCGATGGGGACGGTGGACGTAGACGACGCATTCGTGGCGACGGTGGAGTTTGAAAACGGCGCGCTCGGCACGCTGGAAGCCACCCGTTTCGCCGCCGGCCACAAAAACTACGAAGTGCTGGAGATCAACGGCGAGAAGGGCAGCATCCGCTTCAACCTGGAACGCATGAACGAGCTTGAGGTGTTCTGGGTGGGCGACGAGCCGAAAGAAACCCAGGGTTTCACCAACGTCCTGGTCAGCGAGGGGTATCATCCCTGGTGGGAAAACTGGTGGCCGCAGGGCCATATGATCGGCTGGGAACATACCTTCGTGCATGAGATCGCGCATCTGCTGGACTGCATCGTCAACGATAAGGATGTAGCCCCCATCGGCGCGACTTTCGAGGATGGCTACCGCGCCGCTGTCGTCTGCGATGCGATTCTCGAATCGGCGCAGGGCAAAAAGCAGGTAGACGTGAAGTATTAGTTCGTGGTTTGCCGGGGCGGGCCTTAAAACCCGCCCCAGTTGATGAGGACATCACCTATGCCCGGAATACGCCTTCGTCCGCCAACGCCGCTGCTGGTGGCTATCGTCATTCTGTTGATCGTGGCGGCGGTCTTTTATCCGATCATCTCGGCCATCATGCCGAAGGAAGACCTCGACCGCGCCATTCTGCTGCTGGCCGTGCCGTTCCTGGCGGTGTTCATCGCCATCCTGCTGACGTTCATCTCGTTCATCTTCGTGCTGGCGTCGGCGCTGAACAACAAAGTTCACCCCAACCGCTACCGCACCATCGAACTGAGCATCATCGGCGGCATCGTGCTGGGGCTGGTCGGCATGTTCCAGCCTTTCGCCATCGAGCTGTACCAGTTGGGTTTTCTGCTGCTGCTGTTTTCCACGCTGGCGTTCATCGTCTGGAGCCACGTCACTCCGGGGCAGTACCGGCGGGAAACGTCGAAAAACGGCTGAGTCACGGCGATAGGGCGATGTTCACCTGGTAATCGCCCAGGCCGTCCAGTCCGATCCAGAAGGGGCGCACCAGTTCGTAATCGCAGCCGCCTTCGGTGACAAAACGCAGCCGGATGGTCAGCGAACGGGCAGAGTCGTCGCGCCGGATTTCGATCACGTCATGACGGGCGGTGCAGCCGCGCCCGGCGCTCCACAGCCCGGCCAGGATGCGCCCGCCGGAAAAATCGAACGGGTGGCGCACAACCGGTCGGCGGCACAGGCGGCTGCCGTCGGCCTGGTCGTAAAACCGGATATGGTCTTCCGCGCCGCGCAGCACGAATATCCGCCCGGCAGCATCCAGCGCGGCTTCGAAGCAGATGCCGTTCATCACTGCGTTTTCGTCCGTCCAGGGATAAGTCGGCGCGGCGGTGGGGGTCGGCGCAGGTATGCCAGCCGGGACGGGCGTGTCCACCGGAATCGGCGCAGCCGGCGAACCGGGCAGCATCACGCAGCCGCACAGCAGCGGCATGATTAACCCTAACCACCCATAATTAAGGATTTTCAAATTTTGTATAAATAAACGTACCATTAAGATTAACAAACTCGCTAGAGCCTTAAAAGCGTGGTAAGATGCAATCATTCCATTATAAGCTGATTATGCCAGGATACCGGTTTTATGCGCATCCTCGTTATCTCCGACATTCATGCCAATCTGACCGCGTTTGAAACGGTGTTGAAGGACGCCAGAGGCGAATGGGAATATGTCTGGTGTCTGGGAGATGTGGTCGGCTACGGCCCTGACCCGAATGAGTGCGTGGAACTGTTAAATACGCTGCCGCACCTGTGCCTGGCCGGCAATCACGACTGGGCGGCGCTGGGGCGGCTGGACATCCGCACCTTTAACCCGGACGCCCGTAAGGCCGTCAACTGGACACGCGACACCCTCACCCCGGAAAATACCGCCTATCTGGACGCCCTGCCTACCACCTTCGTCATCGGCAGTTACACCCTGGCGCACGGCAGCCCCCGCGAGCCGGTCTGGGAATACATCCTGGAGCCATTGATCGCGGCGCTCAATTTTCCGCATTTTGAAACGCCCTACTGCCTGGTCGGCCACACGCACCAGCCGGTCATTTACGAGCAGATCAGTGACGATGGCGAGACGGAAGCCATCGCCCCGGCTTACCGCCAGTCGCGGCGGCTGAACGGGCGGCGGCAGATCATCAACCCCGGCAGCGTCGGCCAGCCGCGCGATGCCAACCCGGACGCCGCCTATGCCCTGCTGGATGTCGAAACCAATATCTGGGAACACCGGCGCATCCCCTACGACATCCCCGCCGTCCAAAAACGAATGCGCAGTCATGGGATGCCGGAACGTTTGATTACCCGCCTGGAACACGGCTGGTAAGCCTGTATGCCGCCAGCCGACCTCAGCCCAACCATGCGTGACTACCTGGCGGAGGTGTACCGCCTGACCGAACGCGGCCAGACGCCCGGCGGTTACATCGGCACATCGGCGCTGGCCGACCTGCTGGATGTCAGCCCGCCCGCCGTCAACCGCATGATTACCAAACTGAAGGACGCCGGCCTGCTGGAACACGAACCCTACCAGGGCATCCGCCTGACCGAAACAGGCCGCCGCGAGGCGCTTAAGGAACTGCGCCGCCACCGCATCGCCGAAGCTTTTCTGGTAAACGTGATGGGGTTTAAGTGGCACGAAGTCCATGCCGAAGCCGAGCAGCTCAGCCGGGGCATGAACGAAACGCTGACCGAGCGCATGGCGACGATGGCCGGCCACCCCGCCGTCTGCCCGCATGGCGAGCCGATCCCCACCCCGGAAGGCGAGATAACGCCGATGGACGACGGCCTGCTGTCCGACGCGCCGCACGACACCGAGATGGAAATCACCCGCGTATTAACCCGCGAACCCGACCGGCTGGAATATCTGGCGGCGCTGGGACTGACACCCGGCACACGGCTGCGCGTGCTGCACGCTGCGCCGTTTCATGGCCCGCTTCAGTTGAAGGTGGGGCGGGAATACCGCATCATCGGGCATAATCTGGCGGAATTGATCCGGGCGCAGGTGGTTTAACGTCCCCCGGCCTGCGCCACCGGCCCGCACCTCATGGACAGCGGGCTTAAGCCCACTGTCCTATCAGGCTCATTCTTATCCATAAGGCCCTTATTCGGTCGGCTGTTTTTGCCCGTAGACGGCCTCCTGTAAAGCCCTGATGTCTATCTTTTTCATTTGGAGCATGGCGTCCATGACCCGTTTCGCTTTTTGGGGGTCAGGATCATTCATCAGTTCCGGCAGCGCCGCCAGGATGATCTGCCACGACACACCGTACCGGTCTTTCAGCCAGCCGCGCTGTTTCGCCTCTCGGTAGGCGGAAAGGGCGTCCCACAGCCGGTCAACCTCGGCCTGCGACTCGCAGGTCACGAAAAAGGATATAGTTTCCTTGTGCCGGGAGTCGGGAACATATTTTCTATGGCGAGGGTTTGTCAGCAGTCTTTCAGGATGCGGGGAAAATTTGGCTTACCGGCAGCGCGAAACCCGGCAGCACCTCGCCGCCGTCCAGCGTGCCGTTCATATCAAACTCGCGCACATCGTCATCCGGCACGTATACTTCCACACGCTGTTCATCCGGGAACACCAGCCAGACAATTTTCGTGCCAAAGCGCAGGTACGCCTCGGCCTTCTGGCGCAGTTCACGCTTGCTGTCGGTGGGCGATTTCACCTCGACGGCCAGATC
>JACAES010000111.1 GCA_013388735.1 Chloroflexota bacterium
GCGCATATTCAAAGATGGCAGGAATTAAGGCATCGTTTTGGTGTTTGATGCGGGTTGAAAGCGACATGAAATGGCTTTATTAGTGAACGGGACGCACAAAACCGACCCGCTGTTCGGGAAAAAAGTGGCGGTGCTGGGCTTCGCGCGGCAGGGGCAGGCGTTGGCGCGCTGGCTGCCGACGGTTGGCGCGTCGGTGCGGGTCAGCGATATGCGGACGGCGGAACAGCTTGCCGCCGAATGCGCCGCCTTCCCGGACGTGGAATTTGTATTGGGCGGACACCCGGAAAGCCTGCTGGACGGCATAGACGCACTGTGCCTTTCCGGCGGTGTGCCGCTGGACGCGCCCATCGTGCAGGCGGCCATAGCGCGCCGCATCCCGCTGACCAACGACGCGCAGTTGTTTCTGGAACGCTGTCCCGCGCCGGTGCTGGGCATCACCGGCAGCGCCGGTAAAACGACCACCACGACGCTGGTGGGCGAAATTCTCAAACGCGCCGGGCTAACCACCTGGGTCGGCGGCAATATCGGCCAGGTGCTGCTGGACGTACTCGACCAGATCGAGCCGACGCACAGCGTGGTGATGGAGCTGTCCAGCTTCCAACTGGAAATTATGACCGCCAGCCCCCAGACCGCCGCCATCCTCAACATCACGCCCAACCATCTCGACCGGCATCATACGATGGAAGCCTATACCCAGGCCAAAGCGCATATCATTCTGCACCAGGACGATCATCATTTTGCCATCCTGGGGTATGACGACGCCGGCAGCCGGGCGCTGGAAGATGTCGCGCCGGGGCAGTTGGCCTGGTTCAGCGGGCGCAGCATGGTACCGGACGGCGCGTTCCTGGCCGGGCAGCGGCTGGTCGTGGCGGGCGCGGCCAGCTTCGACGGCGAGCCGCACGTCATCTGCGATCGGCAGGACATTCCCCTGCGCGGCGACCATAACGTGCTGAACGTGCTGGCGGCCTGCGCCATCACCGGCGTCAACGCCATTCGCCCGGAAGTGATGGCGGCGGCCATTCGGGACTTTAAGCCGGTCGCGCACCGCCTGGAGACGGTGCGGGTCGTCAACAGTGTGACCTATATTAACGACAGCATCGCTACCGCGCCGGAGCGGGTGCTGGCGGCGCTGCACAGTTTTAGCGAGCCGGTGGTGCTACTGGCCGGCGGCAAGGATAAAAAACTGCCCTGGGATGATATGATCCGCCTGGCGCTGGAACGCACGCGGCACATCGTCGCTTTTGGCGACGCGGGCGCGTTGGTGGTGGAGGTAGTGCGCCGGCTGTCCGGCAGCACCGATTGGGTGACATGCGTCAAAACGCTGGATGAGGCGGTGCAAAAAGCGGCGGCGCTGGCGCAGCCGGGCGACGTGGTGCTGCTTTCCCCCGGCGGAACCAGCTACGACGCTTACAAGGATTTTGAGGAACGCGGGCAGCACTTTCGCCAACTGGTGATGGGGCTATAATAAAAATTGATTTCAATTTAGTGTAATTCGCGGAAAGCCGAGAACGCGAGTAAAGAGGCCGCCGACGATTCGTCCGGCGTATGGGTGAACAGAATGGCCGATGTCCCGCAGTTTGTAGACCACGAAACGACGCTTGATACGCCGCGCCCGGTTCGCTCCACGCCGCGCGCGACCCCGCGCGTGATGCCGGTCGAAACCGCCGAACCCCGGCGGCGCTTTTTGGCCACGCTGGACACACCGGTGCTGGCCGTGACGGGGCTGCTGCTGGCGATTGGCCTGATGATGGTCTACAGCACCACTTTCGATTGGAGCTATCAGGTCTATGGCGACCCGGCCACCATCTTCATGCGGCATCTGCGCAACGTGGGCGTGGCGGTGGTATTTTTCGTGCTGCTGGCGCTGATTGATTATCGCGTCTGGCGGCGGGTGGCGGTGCTGCTGCTGCTGCTGACCATCGGCGCGCTGGTGGCGGTGCTGCTGTTTGGCGACGATACGCTGCTAGACGCACGCCGCGCGCTGGTAAACGGCTCGCTCCAGCCAGGCGAGCTGGCCGAACTGACGATCGTGATTTATCTGGCGGCCTGGCTGGGGTCGCGGCGGACGCAGGTCCGCAGCATCGCCTACGGGCTGATTCCGTTCGCAGTGCTGGTCGGCCTGCTGGCGGGGCTGGTGCTGCTTCAGCCGGACATCAGCACGGCGGCGACCATCGTGGCGGTGGCGGGCATTATGTTTTTCCTGGCCGGGGGCGACCTGGCGCAGCTTGGCGTGGCCGCCGTGATCGTCGGCGTGGTGGGGCTGCTGTACATCACGCAGTCCGGGCCGGATTATGCCCAGGGGCGTTTGAGTTCCTACCTGTCCGGCGCGGCTGATCTGACCCAGGCGGACGATCACATCCAGCAGGCCATCAAAGCCTTCAGCAACGGCGGCTGGACGGGAGTCGGCCTGGGACAGGGGCGGCAGAAGTTCGAGCGGCTGCCCGCGCCACACACAGACAGCATCTTCGCCGTGATCGGCGAGGAACTGGGCATCCTGGGCGCGTCGCTGGTGGTGCTGCTGTACACGGTGCTGGTGGTGCGCGGACTCCAGATCGCCCGCCGCGCGCCGGATTCGTTCGGGTCGCTGCTGGCGGCGGGTTTAACCATCTGGATTGCGGTCAAGGCGCTGCTGAATATCGCGGTGATGACGGCGATTGTGCCGCCGACGGGGGCATCGCTGCCGTTCATCAGTTTTGGCGGCTCGTCGCTGGTGGTGGTGATGGCCGGCGTGGGGCTGATGTTGAGCGTAGCCCGCGTGCGGCTGCTGCAAAATACGCCGCGCCGCCCGGTAACAGAACGGAGTCAAACGGTTGCGAATTCTGATCTCGGCGGGCGGCACCGGCGGCCACGTGTATCCGGCGCTCGCCGCCGCCGAAGCGTTAATCCGGCTGGTTCCGAACGTTAGCCTGTCGTTCGTCGGCAGCATGGGCGGCTTCGAGCGCCCGCTGGTCGAGGCGGCGGGGCTGCCGTTCGCGGACTACCGCGAGGTGCGCGCCGGGCCGCTGCACGGCGTCAGCCTGCCGCGCAAGCTGTGGAGCGCCGTCAACCTGGCCGCCGGCACGCTGCAAGCCCTGGCGCTGATGCTGCGCCGCCGTCCGGGCGCGATTTTCATCACTGGCGGCTGGAGCGGCCTGCCGGTGTCGCTGGCGGGCTGGCTGCTGCGCGTGCCGATTTTGATCTTTCTGCCGGACATCGAGCCGGGGCTGGCGATCAAGGCGCTGCGGCCTTTCGCCCGGCGCGTGGCCGTGACGACCGAGGACTCGCGCCGCTATTTCCCCGCACGAAAAGTGATCGTGACGGGGTATCCGCTGCGCCAGGCGGTGCTGGACGCCAGCCACGAAGCCGGCATCCGGCACTTTCGGCTTGACCCGGCGCGTCAAACGCTGCTGGTTTTCGGCGGCAGCCGGGGCGCGCGCGCCATTAACAACGCGCTGATGGACGTGCTGCCGGGGCTGCTGGCGGAGGGTATCCAGGTGCTGCATGTGACCGGGACGCTGGATTGGCCGGACATCGAAAAACGCGCCGTTGGCCTGCCGGACACCTACCACGCCTTCCCCTACCTGCACGGCGACATGGGGCTGGCGCTGGCGGCAGCTGATCTGGTCGTCAGCCGGGCAGGGGCCAGCGTGTTGGGGGAATTTCCGTTTTTCGGCCTGGCATCGGTGCTGGTGCCGTACCCGCACGCCTGGCGCTACCAGAAGGTGAACGCCGAATACCTGGCGAGCCGGGGCGCGGCGCTTCATCTGGACGAAACGCGGCTGGCCGAAGACCTGCTGCCGACTGTGCGCGATCTGCTGGCCGGCGATAATACGCGCCTGAAGGCCATGCGGCAGCAGGCGGCGGCGCTGGCGCAGCCGGACGGCGCGCAAAAAATTGCGGAAGAGCTGGTGCATTTAGCCGGAGGACGGTCATGATTCAACTGGTCGGGCTGCTGTGGGGCATGGCGCTGGTTTTTGGCTTCATCGGCTTCATGCGCGGCCTGAGCCGTGAACTGATCGCCACCGCCGGCATCATCCTGGGTTTGTTCGCGCTGTTCCAGTTTGATGATGTACTGCGCGGCACGCTGCTGGCAAACGTGCCGAACGACCAGAAATTCTGGGTGCAGAGCGTCCTGTTCGTGGGGATCGTGTTTTTCGCCTACCAGACGCGCGGCCTTTCCCGGCGGGCGACCGGCGGCGGGCGGCAGCAGGATGGCCGCGACCAGCTTCAGGCCAACGTGCTGGGCGCGATCATCGGTTTCCTCAACGGTTATCTGGTGTGGGGGACGCTGTGGTACTTTATGCACATTAACAACTACCCGCTCAGCCCGTATATTTCCCAGCCAACGCCGGATTCGCCCAGCGGGCAGGCCGTGAGTATGCTGCCGCTGTACGTGCTGGCGGGCGGGCCGGATGGCCCCGGTAATCTGCTGTCGCTGGCGGTGATCTTATTGTTCGTGTTCGTGCTGATCGTGATTTAATCCTGCCGGCGCGTATGGTCGCGCTGCTACGCGGAAGGCGTCGTCGTGATCCAGCTTTATACCATGCTGTGGATACTGGCAATCTTCTTCGGCATCATCGGCGCGATGCGCGGGTGGAACCGGGAGATCGTCTCGACGGCGGGCATCATCCTGGCGCTGTTCACGCTGTTCCAGCTTGACCCGCTGCTGCGCGGCGTCTTTCTGGTGTCCGTCCCGCGCGAGCAGACGTTTTTTGTGCAGGTGGGGCTGTTTGGCGCCATCATCTATTTCGCTTATCAGTCGCGCACCATCGTGGATCGCGGCGGGCCGGACAACCCGAACCGGACGCAGAACATGGTGCTGGGCGCGGTGTTGGGCGCAGTGAACGGCTATCTGATCTGGGGCGCGATCTGGTATTTTCTCGACATTAACGAATACCCGTTCAGCCCACTGGTGATCGCGCCGCCGCCGGGTTCGGTCAGCGAGCAGACGTTGAACGCCATCCCGCTGGTGCTGCTGGGCGGGGGGGCGGCGGCCAGCGGTGAACTGCTGACGATTGTGGTGATTGTTCTGTTTCTGCTGGTGCTGTTTATCATTTAGCAGTCATCAGCCTCCAGCCGTTAGTCACCAGTCCATAAAAGGACTCAGGACTAGCGGCCAGAGACTGCCGACTAAGGACTTCTGATGGCAAAAATTCACCCTCCACAGCATATCCACCTGGTCGGCATTGGCGGCAGCGGACTGTCGGCCATCGCGCGGGTGCTGCTGGGGCAGGGCTATCGCGTATCCGGCAGCGACCGCGCCGCCAACGTTTTAACCGAGGCGCTGGCGCGGGATGGCGCGGCGGTGTACACCGGCCACGACGCGCGGTATATCGCCGGGGCGGACGCGCTGATTATCACCTCGGCAGTCAACGAAAGCCACGTCGAAGTGGCGGCGGCGCGGGCAGCCGGCGTCCCAATCTACAGGCGGCAGGATATCATGGCCGACCTGATGGAAGGCAGGATGGTGATCGCCGTCGCCGGGACGAAGGGCAAAACCACCACCACCAGCATGATCGTCCACATCCTGCGCATGTGCGGCCAGGACCCCGGCTACATCGTCGGCGGCGTGATGGGCAGTACCGGCACCAACGCGGGCGTCGGCAAAGGCGATTATTTTGTGGTCGAAGCCGATGAGTACGACAATATGTTCCTCGGCCTGAAGCCGGACATCGCCGTGATTACCAACATCGAATGGGATCACCCTGATTTTTTCAGGACGCCGGAAGCGATGGTTGAGGCGTTCCAGGCGTTTGCGGATTTAGTGCCGGCTGCTGGGGCATTGGTGGTGAACGCAGATGACCCGACCGCGAACCGACTGGCGAAACAGCAGGAACAGGTGCGGGAGATCGTCCATAGGTACCGCGTGAATTCGACCAATGATTACCTTTATCGCGCCTATAACCCAGAACCGGACGCAAATGGCGGCATGACGTTCGCGGTTTCGGGCTTCTTGCGCGAGCCGCACGCGCCGCGCCTGCCGGTGCGCCTGCCCGTGCCGGGAATGCACAATGTTCAGAACGCGCTGGCCGCGCTGGTCGCATCCTCGCTGGCGAACTGTTCTCCGCGCGACGCCGCCAAAGCCCTCGAAAGTTTTGTCCCCCCCGCGCGGCGCTTTGAAGTGCGCGCCGATGTGAACGGCGTCGCCGTCATTGACGACTACGCCCATAACCCGATGTCCATCCGCGCGGTATTAGAGGCAGCCCGCCGGCGGTATCCTGCGCGCGCCATCTGGGCGGTGTGGCAGCCGCACACCTACAGCCGAACGCAGGCGCTGTGGGATGATTTTAAAACGGCGTTCGCGCTGGCCGATCATGTGCTGGTGACGGACATTTACGCCGCGCGCGAACAGCCGGTCGAGGGCGTGAACAGCGCCGCGCTCGTCGCCGCCATGCCGCACCCGGATGCGCGGCATACGCCGGCCTTCTCTGAGGCCGTGAATGCGCTGCGCGAAGGCGTGCAGCCGCCCGCCGCCATCATCATCATGAGCGCCGGCGACGCGCCGCAGATCGGCGTGGATTATCTTAAAGGTCTGGAGGCGCGGCGATGAGGCAGCAGTCATATCAACCGCCAGAACGCCAGAAAAAAGTTACCCGTTACCGATTGCCAGTTTCCGGTTTAAACGGACAACCGATGACCGGCAGCTGCAAACCCTTCGGCGTCTTTGCCACTTTGCGCTTTTGTGTTGAGTCTTTTTGCTTATGATGACCCTTCTCGTGCCTTACGCCGACCGTCTTGTGCGTGATGAACCGCTTGCCCGTTATACGGCGGCGCGGCTGGGCGGCCCTGCCGACTGGCTGTACGTGGCGCGGGAATCCACCGATGAACTGGTGGAAGTGGTGTCGGCGGCCTGGGCGCAGGGTGTGCCGGTGCGGGTGCTGGGCGGCGGCGCGAATGTGCTGGTATCCGATCAGGGCGTTCGCGGGCTGGTGGTCATCAATGACGTGGCCGAAGTGACGTTTGGCGACTGGCACGATGGGCGTAATGCCGCCGCGACCGGCGGAACGGGCTTAACGGTGCTGGCGCGCAAAAGTGCGGCGCGCGGGCTGGCCGGGTTGGAGTGGGCGGCCAGCGTGCCGGGTACGGTCGGCGGGGCAGTGGTCAACAATGCCGGGGCGCATGGCCGCGATATGGCCGCCAGCCTGTGTGATGCGGTGGTGCTGGACGCCGAACGCGGCCCGCAGTTGATGAGCCGCGAAGACCTGGCTTTCGGCTACCGCGACTCGGCGCTGAAGGCGCGCCCTGACCGGCGCTTTGTGGTGCTGCTGGCGACCTTCGCCCTCACGCCGGAAGACCCCGCCGTCATCCAGACGCGCATAGAGGAATTGATCGCCTACCGCAAACGCACGCAGCCGCCGGGTGCCAGCCTGGGCAGCATCTTCAAAAATCCGCCGGGGGACTATGCCGGGCGACTGATCGAAGCCGCCGGGTTAAAGGGCTGCCGGATAGGCAGCGCGCTGGTGTCGCCGGTACATGCCAACTTTTTCGTCAACATCGGGGACGCGACCGCCGCTGATTATTCCGCCCTCATCGAACACGTGCGCGAGGTGGTCTACCGGCACAGCGGCATCGCGCTGGAAATGGAAATTGAGCGGGTCGGCGAGTGGTGAGTCTGCCCGCGCCGATCCGCAGCTTTTGTGATTGTTCTTTTGGGGTCTGTTGTGGGATAATGTGGGATAGCGGGCAAGGGGCTTAAGCCCTTTGTCCAACCAGAGTAATGGGATGGTTTATGGCGTCACGAATACGAGAAAGGCGGCGGGTGGAACGCGCCCCCGGAATCCTGCGTGGGGCAGTCGCTGCGCCGCAGGATGCGCCTGCGGTACAGCATGGCGCGCTCAACCGGAGCGGCTTAAGCTGGCGCATGTTCAGCGGTCTGATCGTGTTGAGTCTGACGCTGGTGCTGGTGCTGTTTTTCACACTCGACCTTTTTTTCGTTCACAGCATCGCCGTCGGTGGGTTGAAGTACACCACCAAAGAGGAGGTGTTCGCCCTGGCGAACATCGCCAATTTGCACGTATTCTGGGTAGACCCGGACGAGGTGCGCCGGAACGTTCTGCGTTCGCCCACCATCGCCGACGCGAAGGTGATCGTCGGCTGGCCGCCCAATATGGTGCAGATCATCGTCGAGGAGCGCGAACCGGCGCTGGTCTGGGAACAGGCCGGCGTGGCCGTCTGGCTGGACATTCAGGGGCGCGTGATGCGCCAGCGCGAAGACCGCCCCGACCTGGTGCGCGTGATCGTGGACAGTTCGGTCGAAGGCCCGCTGGGGCCAAACGTGGCCGTGCCGCTGGATGCCGTGACCGGCGCGCTCCAGCTTAAAACGCTGTACCCGAATATTGATTCGCTGCGTTATAACCCCTACAAAGGGCTGGGTTATCAGGACGGGCGCGGCTGGGAAGCCTGGTTTGGCACGGGTACGGAAATGCCCGTCCGGTTAAGGGTATACGAAACGCTGGTGGAAAATCTGTTGGTGCGGGGTATCCAGCCGGGTGAGGTGAACGTCGTCAACCCGGATGCGCCATTTTATACCGTCCTGTGGGGGCCATCGTAAGCTATGCGTGACCTGGCAGTTGCTCTGGATGTTGGTACGCGGAAAATCTGCACGATTGTCGCCGAGGTGCGCCCGGACGACATTTTTGTGGTGGGCGTTGGCATCGAGCCGAGCCTGGGAATGAAAAAGGGCATCGTCAATGATATGGCGCAGCTGACCGCCGCGATTTCGGCGTCGGTGCATAAGGCCGAAAAAGCCAGCGGTTTTGACATCGCGCGCGCGTTCGTCAGTGTGGCGGGCAGCCATATCGCGTCGCTCAACAGCCGGGGCGTGGTCGGTATTTCCGGCCAGCGCGGCGTCAACCTGGACGATCTGGATAAAGCGATGGAAGCCGCCCGCGCCATCGCCATCCCGCACAACCGCGAGGTGCTGCATATCGTCCCGCGCAGTTATTCGCTGGATGGTCAGGAGCGCGTCCGCAGCCCGATTGGGATGCACGGCTTTCGGCTGGAGGTAGAGGCGCACATCATCACGGCTTCGTCCACCAGTGTCGCCAATCTGGAACAGTCGGTCGAGGCGGCGGGTGTGTCGGTAGATCGTTTCATCCTCAACCCGCTGGCTTCCGGCGAGGCGGTGCTGACCGACCAGGAAAAAGAAATGGGCGTGGTCGTCATTGACATCGGCGGCGGCACGACCGACATGGCGATTTTCATCGAAGGCACGGTCTGGCACACATCGGTAATTCCGGTTGGCGGCGACCTCATCACCAACGATCTCACCCACTGGATGCACATCCCCTTCGACGTGGCCGAAGCGGTCAAAATTCATCATGGCAGCGCCCTGCAGCGTTCGATTGACCCACTGGAAACCTTCCTGGTGGAACCATTTGGGGACGGGATGCCGGTGGAAGTCCAGCGGTACGCGATGGCCGAAGCGATTGAAATGCGCGTGGTCGAACTGTTCGACATGGTGCGGCGGGAGATCAAACGGTCGGGGTACGATGGCCTGCTGCGGGCCGGGGCGGTCATCACCGGGGGCAGCGCGCAGCTTGCCGGCCTGCGCGAGGTGGCCGAACGCGAGTTAAAAATGCCGGTGCGCGTGGGCAGGCCGGAACGGCTGACCGGCATCGCCGACGTGCTGCGCAACCCGGCCTACAGCACCAGTGTCGGGCTGCTACGGCTGGGCTTAAAAATGGATACCATGACCCGCCCGACGCCGCCATCTGGCAGCACCCTGCCGGGCAGCAGGATCGGTCAGGTATTAGGGGGGCTTTTCCGCCGGTTATTGCCCGCCGACAGTGATGGGTAGAACGTACCGGCCCAGGGCGCGCAGGCACATTTGCCAAAGCCCCGGTTCTGCGTACAATTAAACTTATTCCGGCGGTTCGTAATGTTAAGTAAATCCTTGAGGAGGCGCGGTTCGGCATGGATGAGTTTACACCTGGGGAAAACTTCGCCCAGATTAAAGTCATTGGCGTGGGGGGGGGCGGCGGCAACGCCATCAACCGCATGGTTAACGAAGGCCTGGGGGGAGTCGAGTTCATCTCGGTCAATACCGATAATCAGGCCTTGATGCTGTCGAAAGCCAAAACGCGCGTGCGCATTGGCGACAAGCTCACGCGCGGGCTGGGCGCAGGGGGCAACCCGGAGGTAGGTCGCAAGGCCGCCGAAGAAAGTTCTGACGAACTGTACGAGGTGCTGCGCGGCGCGGACATGGTATTCATTGCCGGCGGCATGGGCGGCGGCACCGGCACGGGCGCGTCGCCGGTTATCGCGCAGATCGCCAAGGAACTGGGCGCGCTGACGATTGGCGTCGTCACTCGCCCGTTCAGCTTTGAAGGCACGCGCCGGATGCAGACCGCCGAAGCCGGTATCGAAGCCCTCAAAAGCCAGGTGGATACGCTGATCGTCATCCCTAACGACCGTTTGCTTCAGATTGCCGACAAACGCGCCAGTTTGCAGCAGGCTTTTTCGCTGGCCGACGACGTGCTGCGGCAGGGCATCCAGGGTATTTCGGAATTGATTACCGTTCCGGCGCTGATTAACCTGGATTTTGCCGATGTGCGCACCATCATGTCGGAAGGCGGCGCGGCGTTGATGGCCGTTGGCCGCGCCGACGGCGACGACCGCGCCCGCCGGGCCGCCGAGGCGGCTATCAGCAGCGGCCTGCTGGATGTGACGATTGATGGCGCGCGCGGCATCCTGTTTAACATCACCGGTGGCACGAATCTGAGCTTGTTTGAGGTGAACGAGGCGGCAGCCATCATCAAGGAAAGCGCGCATCCCGAATGTAACCTGATCTTTGGCGCGCAGATTGACGAAAATATGGGCGACGAGGTGCGGATTACGGTCATCGCCACCGGCTTTGAACACAGCCGCGCTGCCCGCAAGGTGGAGGCGGTGATGGCGCCGCGCCCGACCGTGCAGCGCCCGCTGACGCAGACGCGCCCGCCGGAACAGCACCAGCCGGTTCACCAGCCCGCGCCGCAGCAGCCTTACCAGCCGCCGCGCCCGTCGCAGCCGCCGCCCGCTGCCGAACCGCCGGCGCGTGTTTACGACGACGACGATATTGATATTCCGACCTTTTTACGCAAGCGGAAATAGATTAAAGAGTCTATCCTGTCTGAGTGTGCTTTGGACAAGGGGTTTAAGCCCCTTGTCTGTCCGGCAGGTGTACGGATAGATACAAATCGCCAGTCTACCGTCTGATTCACAGACCAGCCGAGGTTTTCGGCCGGCTTGTTTTGTTTACGGGCGGCTCGGTTGGCGCGCCGGGGCGCAGGTACAAAACCACCAGCGCCAGCGTCACCAGGAAGATCACCACTCCGGCGGCCAGCCCCGGCGGCCGGTAGCGCAGCGTATAGCTGTGCTGGCCGGGCAGCAGCCGCACGCCGATGAAACCCTCGCGGCGGCTGGCGCTGTGGTTGGTTTCCAGCGTGACCGTTTCGACCGGCAGGCCGTCGGCGGCGGCTGTCCAGCCGGGGAAGTGCGTCTCCCGCACGACCAGATAATAATCACCGTCCCCGGCGGGGCGTTCGGCCTGGACGGCGATGGTGTCCTGCCGGTGGAGGATGCGCTCAACCGGCAGCACATTGTCACGCTGCAAGCTGCCGGGGGCGGTGGTCAGGATGTCTGCCGGGGCGACGAAGGCGTAGGGCAGCGCCGAGGGCAGTTCGTACAGCACGGCGGCAAACGGCACTTCGACATGCACATCGCAGGGGTTGGTGTAGGTCGGCTGCGGCAGCAGGCTCAAACAGCGCCGCTGCTGAAATCCGTGCCGCTCGGCGAAGTTTTCGGCATAGGCGCGGGACGCCCCGCCGTAGACGTTGGAGACGACCAGCCAGCGCGGCAGATCGGTCAGCGTCCCCGCTTCCGGCGGGATGAGGCCGGGCGGCGAACCGGGACGCCAGCCTTCCGAAAGCCCCCAGTTGCGGACTTCCGTCTCATAAGCGTCGAAGGCCATCGGCAGATATGGCTCCTGGAAGGCCGGGAACGGCGAGTCCGGGTCGGCCTGGTGGGCATATTCGTAAAATGGCCGGAAGCTGCCCAGCAGCGGCGTGATCGGCAAAAGCTGGCTGTTCACCTGCATGATGTCCACCAACGCCGCCGCGATCAGCGCAAAAATGACCAGCCGCAGCGCCCGCGCCCCCAGGTCGCGCCCGGCAAAACGGCCGGCCAGCGTCCGGCGCAGCGCCCCCGCCAGCGCCAGCAGCAGGGAATCAATGATGAGCGCCGCCAGCAAAAACGCCCACAAGCCGCTGGCAGCATCGGAGAAGCTGGTAAAACGCTGGGCGTCCAGCCGGTTGAGCGTCCCGTAATCGCCCAACGCCAGCGTCAGGCGCGTGCTGCTCCCGGCCAGGCTGTAGATCAGGAAATAAATCCAGGCCAGCGTCCCGGCGGCCAGCGCCCGTCTCAGCCGCGCCCGGTCATAGGCGTCGAAGCCGGGGCGCGCCCCAGCGACGCGGCGCGCGGCTTCCCACAGCGTATCGGCGGCCAGCCCCGCCAGCAGAATCCACCACAACGAGGCCACCGCCAGCGCCCGACCCACATAACGAAACTGCGCCAGCAGCGGGATATTGGCGTACAACTCCTGGATGATGGGCGTTTGCCCCGCGCCCCAGACCATCATCGCCAATGCCAGGCCCAGCGCCAGCCCGCCCGCCAGGCCATATTGACGCGCCCGCCCGCGCCGCGCCGTCCCGCCCACGCCCGCCGCGCCGATCAGCAGAAACGGCGCAGGGCCGATGTAGTTGTAATCCACTACTACCAGCAGGCCGAAAATCGGCTGCTCGAACGTTCCCCAGTCGTCCCAGGGGTGTATCAGGTTGACTGCCGCCTGCGCCAGGCTGTAGCGCCCGACCAGGCCGGGGTCGCCGTCATGGATGATGTAGCGTGCGGTCGCCAGCACCGGAAAGAACTGAAGCGCCGACAGCCCGACGGCGAAAGCAGCGCCCAGCGCCACCCGGCGCAGCCGGTCCCACCGGAAAATCCGGCGGCCTTCCGAACGTTCGACAGCATGAACGGCAAAAATCACGGCGCTGCATACCAGCGTGTGCAGCGTATAGTAGATGTTGCCGGATGTGAACAGCAGCGCGAAGGCGGCGGCCATCAGGATGGGTGCGCGCCGGTCGCGGCTGTGCAGTGTCCACCACAGCCCGGCGAAAACCAGTGGCACCCAGGCCAGGCTAAGGCCAAGCTGAAAATGCCCGGTGAAAAACTTGGCCGCCAGCCCGCCGCTCATCATGTACAGCGCCCCGGCGGTCACGCGCCCGACCGCGCCCGCGCCGACCGCCCGCGCCAGCGCCCACATATTCCACCCGGCGAACAGCAGCGCCAGCGCGGTCGCCAGCTTGCTGCCCTGCACGCCGCCCAGCAGCAGCACCGGCAGGCTGTAAAACGGGTTGAACAGGTAGCTGAACGGGTTGTTGAGAATCGGCTTGCCGCCGCTGAGATAGGGATTCCAGGTTGGAATCTGGCCGTAGCGTTCCAGGCCGATGAACACCGGCAGCAGCGTGCCGGCCAACCGCTCATGTTCGACGCCGGGCTGCCGTTTGTCGGGATTCAGCCAGGCATCCACCAACTGCGAGGAATCCAGGCCGCGCGGTTCGGGACTGTAGGGGGGCGGCACAATCAGGCTGAGGTACAGCGCCCACAGCAGCGCGATGGCCGCCAGCTCAAACGGCGCGTCTGGCAGCCGCCGGATGACGAAAAAAGGCGGGCTTTTCATCAGAGGCGACACGGCCTTTCCTTGAGGCGTCCATCCCGATCAACACTCTATTATAGGTGGATTCAGGCTGTCGCGCGCCATGTGGGTTATGTCGGTTTTTGTGGGAAACCCGTAACAATATCATACCGGTTTCTAACCCAAGTGCCGCTGAATCCGGTTGTCAAAGCCCGTCCGCTCATGATAAAGTACATCTGTGCTATGAATCGCCGTTTGCAAATCAACCCTGGCTGACACTGCGCCCCCATCGTTTGTCGTGGGGGTTTCGTATCTATTTGCTGCCTGCTGCCGCCTGTTAAGAGCGTTTTTATAGAAAGGTGCGTGCCGATGGTTCACTCTAAAACCACCCAACCGAAGAATGTCCTGCACGAACTGGGCTATAAAATCTTTTTGGATCGTTACGCCCAGAAGGATATGACGCGCGCCACGCTGGCGGTGGGGGACACAGTAATCGTGGTGGTCGACGCCAAAACCGGCCAGCGCGAAATCGGCACGGTGACGGCGCTTGATTTGCCGAAAGTGTCCGTTCAACTGCTGGACGGCGAGAAGGTCGAGCGGGACGTGGAACACGTGGACAAGCCGCTGGAAACCGACCCCGGCCAGATGATGGATCGGGTGGCCGCCGGCATCGCCTCGGTGGAATCCACGCCGGAACTGCAAAAGCTGTGGACGGAGCGTTTCCGCTGGCTGCTGGACGACTGGAAGTTCGTGCCTGCCGGGCGTATCCTGGCCGCCGCCGGAACCGACCAGGAACTCACCTATTACAACTGTATGCCGCCTGACCAGGAACTATTGACGGCGGACGGTTATAAACCCATCGGCGACGTGAAGGTCGGCGATCTGGTGGTCACGCACCGCAACCGCCTGCGTCCCGTGCTGCACAAATTCGAGCGCGAAACCGACGAGCCGCTGTACATCATTCGCCCCAAAAAGATTGGCTTTGATGATCTTCGTGTGACCGGCGATCACAAGATTTATATCATTCGCTCGGAATGGGTCAATAAACATAAGTCGCGGGACGGCTTGCGGCTGAAGCAGGAGCCGGACTGGATTCCGGCGAAGGACATCAAGCCAGGGGATTACGTCGCTGTCGGCTTCAGCGAAGCCTCTGTGTTTGAGCCTGCTTACGCCTCAGCCCGCCGCGAAGTATATCCGGTAACTGCCGCTCCGGCGGCCTATCCGGCGCAGTTGTCCGGCGCGGCTGTTCCTGTAATCGAGGAAAGCCCGGATGATCTCATCGAGTATGACGGCCTGCAATGGTCGCCGGTGGACGAAATCGCCGTTGAGGATTATTCCGGCGTGGTGATGGACATCGAAGTGGCCGAAGATCATTCGTTCATTTCGGCGGGCGTGGTGGTTTCAAACTGCTATGTCATACCGTCCCCCCGTGATTCGCGGGGCGGCATCATCGAAACGCTGCGCCAGATGACCGAAATCATGTCGCGCGGCGGCGGCGTCGGCATCAACGTGTCCAGCCTGCGCCCGCGTCACGCTTACGTGAAAGGCGTCAATGGGCGCTCCAGCGGCGCGGTATCGTGGGGCGGCCTGTACAGCTTCGTCACCGGCCTCATCGAGCAAGGTGGGAGCCGAAGGGGGGCCCTTATGCTCATCCTCGATGACTGGCACCCGGACGTGTTCGACTTCATCAACAGCAAGCGCAAAGCCGGGCAGATCACCAACGCCAATATCAGCGTCGGCGTGTCCGATAAGCTGATGGAAGCGGTCAAAGCCGATGGCGACTGGACGCTGATGTTCCCCGACACCAGCGAACCCGGCTATGACGAGGAATGGGACGGCAGCCTGGAAAAGTGGATGGCCGCCGGGCATAAGGTGATTCACTACCGCACGGTGAAAGCGCGCGCCGTCTGGGACGCGATCATCGAGAGCGCCTGGGCCAGCGCCGAGCCGGGGGTGTTCTTCCGCGAACGCTACAACAAAATGTCGAACAGCTGGTACTTCGCGCCGATCATCAGCACGAATCCGTGCGTTACCGGGGATACCCCAGTTGCCACCGAAACGGGATACGTCAAAGCGCGCGATCTGCAACCGGGCATGAAGATTCGTACACCGGGCGGGTTAAAACCAATCGCCAAAGTCTACAACAATGGTATGCAGCGAATCTATCGCGTTGATTTCTCGGATGGGGGCGAACTTGAGTGTACTGCCGACCACAAGTTGAAGGTCGTTCGCGGTAAAAAATATGAATGGGTAGCCACGAGTGAGTTGCGGGAAGGCGATAAAGTTCTCGTGTCGCCGAATGAAGCGTTCGGTTCACGCCGGCGCCTGCCGGAAGAAGCCGTTAACTACATCCGCAAGCGGCAGCTGAAAACGCCCGATTATTATGACCGCACGACAGGTTTCCTGGTTGGCGTCGTCATTGGTGATGGCACGCTGCGTCAACTGCCCAGCGGGAACAGTTATGCCAACCAATGTAAGGTGGCATTTGGTATTAATGAAGCGGAATGGATGGAGCGGTTTCAGGGTTTACTGGCCGGCATAGGCATCCATACTCATGTCGCTCGCAGCAGCAAGAACATCGCTTTGCCGAATGGCGCTGTTGCGCTGCATCAGTCGGTCCGGCTGGAGTGTTACAAGCTGGCTACGCTGATGATAAAAATCGGCATGACGCCAAACGTAAAAGCGCCGCAGAAAGTTATCCCGCAGCACTTCATGACCTTAGATCGTGACTTTCTTGCCGGAGTGCTTGACGGTTTGTTCTCGACCGATGGAAATGTGCTGATGAAGCGGGACAATCCGATGCTGCGGTTCAGCACATCGTCGCATGAACTGGCACGGCAGGTACGTCTGCTGCTGCTGCAATTCGGGATTCATGGCCGCATTTATGCCACCAAACGCGAAGAAACGCTGGAGTATGACGGACGCTTGATGTACGGCACAGGCACCAAATATGATGTCGTGGTGATGAATCAAGGGATTCCGCGCTTCTACAGTCAGATTGGCCTAAGTCACCCGCAGAAGGCCGCGCAACTGAAAGAGATCGCCGAAAACTGGCATTACCTGGGGGGGACATGGACGGCTGCGGTGGTGTCGGTTCAGGATACAGGGCGCGAGGAAGAAGTATTCGATGTCTATGAACCTGATACATTAACATGGATTACTAATGGTTATGTGTCATTTGATTGTGGCGAACAGGGGCTTCCTGCTTTTGGTGTTTGTAACCTCGGCGCTATTAATCTGGCAAGATTCTATGACGAGGACAAGCACGACGTAAAGTGGGACGAGCTGGAACAAACGGCGCGTTTTGCCACGCGCTTCCTGGATAACGTCATTGACAGCACCCCCTACTTCTTTGAACCCAACCGCCAGCAGCAGATGGGCGAACGGCGCGTCGGGCTGAACAACATGGGGCTGGCCGAACTGATGATCCGCCTCGGCATCCGCTACGGCAGCGACGAGTCGGTGCAGTTCATTGACAAGCTGTACGGCTTCCTGGCGCGGGTGGTGTACGAGACATCAACCGAACTGGCGCAGGAGAAAGGCGCGTTCCCGAAGTTCGACGCCAAAAAATTCCTCCAGAGCGGGTTCATGAAGTCCATGCCCAGGGACATCCGCGACAAAGTTAAAAAGCGCGGAATAAGAAACGTGACACTACTGACGCAAGCGCCTACAGGGTGTGTCGCCCCGGATACGCTGGTCAGCACGGCGGCGGGGCTGCGGCCTATTATTGAGTTGGGTGATGCCGATGGAGAGCAGTGGCAGATAATCACTCAGGATGTGCATACGGACGAAGGCTTACGGAAAATATCGCACTTCTACATCAACGGATACGCTCCGGTTAAGACGATGACTACCCGGCGCGGCTTCAGTCTGACGGCCACGCACAATCATCGTATTCGTATCATTGACGCAGACGGCAACTATGTCTGGCGTCGGATGGATGAACTGGCCGTGGGCGACCGGGTGGTGCTGAAGAAAAACACGCTTGGCGATGGTGAAACCGTCCGGTTGGCGAGTGTTGAACAGGGTAATCGCGCTTTGAGCGACCTGCCCCCTGTTCTGACGCCCGAACTGGCGGAACTCCTGGGTCTTTACATGGGCGATGGGTACACCAAACGGCGCGGCGGCCTGCACATTGTTGTGTGCAAGCGCGACCCTGATCTGCTGACACATGTTCAATCGCTGATGAAAAAGGTTTGGGGAGAAGACCGGCAGGTTTCCATCGAAGACCGGCAGGGATGCTGGGTCGCAAACCTGACAGGTTATTACATCCCGCGCTTCTTTGAAGCTAACGGATTTTCCAAGCCACAGGGTAATCATGGCGAGGGTGCGGAAGGCGCATTTATCCCGTCAAAGATTTTGCAGGCCGGTAAGACCTATGTGGCGGCTTTTTTGCGCGGGCTGTTTGAGGCCGATGGTGGTGTTCATCGCGGCACTATCAGCCTCGTTTCCACTTCAAAGCGCCTGCTCAATCAAGTACAGGTCGCTCTGCTTGGATTGGGTATCGTAGCGACTATCCGCGAAATTCCCCGTTCGACCGGCAGCCTGGGGCAGCGTGCCAAGTGCGAACTGCGGATTCTCAACCGCCGCGAAGGTGAGAAGTTTGCCCGTGAAATCGGTTTTATCAGCCAGCGAAAGCGTGATCTGGCGGCAAACCTGGGCAATATCGCTGACCGGGGCGATAGTATCGCCGTTCCTGCACTCTGCGAGGAGTTCTACGCAAAGTCTAAGGGGCTGAAAAACGAAGTGCGCCAGCAGATTATCGGCCTGGTGAGCAACGGGGCGCTGTCACAGCAGTTCGTTAAACAGACGATGACGGCTTATCCCACGCTTCAGGAAACGCGCCTGGGACAACTGGTGGCGAAGGACATCTTCATAGACGATGTGGCGGCTGTTGAAGATGGCGCGTGTCTCACCTATGATCTGTCGGTGCCGGATAACCAGACTTACATCGCCAACGGTTTTGTTTCCCACAATACTACAGGCACAATGGTGAACACGTCCACCGGCATCGAGCCGTTTTTCTCGTGGGTGTACTATCGCAAAAGCCGCCTGGGACTGCACGAGGAACAGGTGCCGCTGGTCAAAGAATGGTTCGAGGCGCACCCGGACGAAACCGACCTGCCGGATTATTTCGTCACGGCGATGGATTTAACGCCGGAAGAACACGTCAAGGTGCAGGGCGCTATCCAGAGGTGGGTCGATTCGAGCATCAGCAAATGCGTGGTTGGCGATACGCTGGTGCTGACGGACGAAGGTTTGCAGCCGATTGAGGACTTGTCGGCGCTGCGCGAGCCGGACACGTTTGCCGACCTGGATGTCACGGTTCGCACTTCCGGCGGGTATTCCAGAGCGACTGCGTTTTACTATAACGGGATGCGGCCAACCCTCCGGCTGTCGCTGGCGTATGGATTTGAAATCGAAGGCACGCACAATCACCCTGTCCGGGTGCTGGACGCCGACGGAACGAGCGTGTTTAAACCGCTGTCGGCGCTGCGCATCGGCGACATTGTTCCGCTGTATATGGGTCAGCGGCAGTTTGGCCGTCCCGGCAAACCGCTGCCGGCCTATCAGGGCCGTTGGGATGTGACGAATACCAAACCGATTCATATTCCGGCGCAGATGAGCGAGGAACTGGCCTATCTGCTGGGCTGCATGACCTCTGAAGGCACGATTGGCCGCAACGGCGTGGGCTTCGTGAATGGCGACCGGCAGATTGTCGAACGGGTTGCGGGGTTGTTTGAGAGCCTGTTCGACATCAAGTGTCGCATCGAGCGCGATAACCGGCGCGACAGTCTGTACTATGTCCGCGCCAATTCGCGCGCGCTGCGCAGTTGGCTGGTTGACGAATTGGGAATGCTGCCCGGCGCGAAGAACAAAACCATCCCGAACTGCATTCTGGGCGCATCCGCAGGGGAAATCGGCCATTTTCTGCGCGGTTTGTTCCTTGATGCCTACATGACGCTGGACGGGAAAATGTTCGGCATTGGGCTTGCCAGCCGCAAACTGCTCAAACAGTTACAGGTGCTTCTGCTCAACTTCGGCATCGTCGCCCGGATGCACAAGGCAGGCGCAAACGCCTGGTCGGTGACGGTTGCCGGCAGCGATCTTGGCCGGCTGGCCGCCATCACCGCTTTTGACGAAGTATGGAAAAACGAGCGGATTGCGCGCCGGGACGATGGACGGCAGATGACAGCGCGTAGCTATTCAACGCTGCTGCCGGAACAGGTGAGCGGCGAACTGCACCAGGCCGTCCAGGAAAACGAACGCTCGCTGCGGAGTTTATACCCAGATCGTGCCGGAGACTATCAGCGCGTGCGGGTTGCCCTGATGCGCGGTACGAAAATCAGGCGGCAGGATGCCTACGAAGTCTATCAGGCTTTTGAGGACACCAGCAGCGATTATCTGAAGCAGTTCTTTGCACATGATAAAGAGGGCTGCATCTATCTGGAAGTCAAAGCCATTCAGAGCGGTTTTGCCGAGGTCTTCGACATCACCGTACCGGATGGGCATGAGTTTATTGCAAATGGTATCTGCAACCACAACACCGCTAACCTGCCTAATAATTACACCATTGAGCAGACGCGCACGCTGTACGAGTATATGTACGAACTGGGCTGCAAGGGCGGCACGGTCTACCGGGACGGCAGCCGCGACGAACAGGTGTTGATGCTCAAGGAGGAAACCACTAAACAGGGTGACAAAAAAGCCGACGAAACCCGCCCGGTGGAGCAGGTCGCCACGCCGCACCGTGTTTACCCGCGTCCCAGGCAGCTTGCCGGCGTCACCGTCAGCCGCAAGACGCCTTTCGGCACGGCCTTTATCACCATGAACAGCGATGAACACGACAACCCGTTCGAGGTATTCATCACCGTCGGCAAGGCCGGCAGCGACCTGCAAGCTGACGCCGAAGGGCTGGGGCGCATGATCTCGCTGCAGCTGCGCACGACCGCGCCGCAGAACCGCAAGGAAATGCTTAAACTGGTGATTGACCAACTTCAGGGCATCGGCGGCTCGCGGTCGGTGGGCATGGGGTCGTCGCGCGTCATGTCGCTGCCGGACGCGGTGGCCGGCGCGCTGCTGGAACACTACTTCCCGCAGTCCTCGGCCAAGCAGTTGAATCTGCCGCTCATCAACGGTGGCGCGGCTGCCGGCGAACCAAAGCCGGAACCTGACCCGCACAACAACGGCATCCCGGCGCATGGCATCATTTCCGGCGCGGACATCTGCCCGGAATGCGGCCTGGCGACGCTGGTGCGCGCCGAAGGCTGCGAGAAGTGTCTGTCGTGCGGGTATTCGCGCTGTTAGTGCAGTCTTTCGTCACCGGTCAAAAGACGATCTGAAAGGGTCTGCCGTGATTTTTCAGAATCACAAGGCATACTCGTTTTCAGGTGCAGGGGCGGGCTTCAAACCCGCCCCGCAGACTTCTCAGACAGCTTGCTATTCTTCCAGCGTGGAGATGTCGCCTTCCGGCTGCCCCATGGCGCGGGCTTTTAACACCCGGCGCATGATCTTGCCGGATTTGGTTTTGGGCAGCGAAGCGACGAATTCGATGCGCGAGGGGATGGCAATCGGCCCGACTTCGTGGCGCACGTGTTCTTTGAGCGCGTCCGTCAGCGCCTCGCTGGCCTCGAAGCCGGTGCGCAGGATGCAGTAAGCGTAAATGACGTTGCCGCGCACATCATCCGGCACGCCGATGACCGCCGCTTCCGCCACTGCCGGATGGCTGACCAGCCCGGACTCGACCTCTGCCGTCCCCAGGCGGTAGCCGCTGACCTTGATAACCTCATCAATTCTGCCGATGATGTGGTAGTAGCCATCTTCGTCCTTGCGCGCCGAGTCGCCCGCCAGATACCAGCCCTGATTCTCAAACATGCTCCAGTACTGGCGCACGTAGCGGTCGGGGTCGCCGTAAATGGTGCGCAGCATCCCCGGCCAGGGCTGTTTGATGACCAGCAGGCCGTCCGTCCCTGGCGGGCAGGGCTGGCCGTGTTCGTCCACAATGTCGGCGTCAATGCCGGGGAAGGGACGGGTGGCGCTGCCGGGCTTGAGGCCGACCGAGGGCAGCGGCGTAATCATAAAACCGCCGGTTTCGGTCTGCCACCAGGTGTCAATAATCGGCAGGCGCGACTTGCCGATGACGCGATGATACCAGCGCCAGGCTTCCGGGTTGATCGGTTCGCCCACCGAGCCGAGCATCCGCAGGCTGCTGAGGTTGTGGCGGTTCGGCCAGGCGTCGCCAAAACGCATCAGGCCGCGAATGGCGGTCGGGGCGGTGTACAGGTGGGTGATGCCGTATTCTTCGACCATTCTCCACCAGCGGTTGGGATAGGGGAAGTTCGGCGCGCCTTCGTACATGAAGCCGGTCGCGCCCAGGATCAGCGGGCCATAGACGATGTAACTGTGGCCGGTGATCCAGCCCGGATCGGCGGCACACCACCAGCGGTCTTCGTCCTTCAGGTCAAAGGCCCATTCCAGCGTGGTGGAAATGTACACCTGGTAGCCGCCGTGTGTATGCAGGATGCCTTTGGGTTTGCCGGTTGTGCCGCTGGTGTACAGGATGAACAGCGGGTCTTCGGCGTCCATCACTTCGGTTTCGCAGTTCGGGCCGGCGATGGGCAGCGCCATCAGGTCGTGATACCAGAAGTCGCGGCCAGGGGTCATGGAAACCTCCTGGCCGGTGCGTTTGACCACCACCACATGCTCGACCACCGGGGAGCGGTGGACGGCCTCATCCACGATGTTCTTAAGCTGGACGATATTGCCGCGCAGCCACGCGCCGTCGCACGTCACCACCACGCGGCTCTGCGCATCCTCGATGCGGTCGGCCAGGGCATGTTCGGAAAAGCCGCCGTACACGACGCTGTGAATCGCGCCCAGTTTGGCACAGGCCAGCATGGCAATCGGCAGTTCCGGCACACGCCCCATGTAAATCGTCACGCGGTCGCCGCGTTTGACGCCCATGCTCTTAAGGACGTTGGCGAACTTGTTCACTTCCTGCCACAGCCGCCAGTAGGAAAACGTGCGTTTGTCGCCCGGCTCGCCTTCCCAGATGAGCGCCAGTTTGTTTTTGCGCCAGGTTTTGACGTGGCGGTCGAGCGCGTTGTGCGCGATGTTGATTTTGCCGCCCACGAACCATTTGTAGAAAGGCGCGGCGCTGCGGTCTAACACCTGCGTCCAGGGTGCAAACCAGTCCAGCGTGCGCGCGCGTTTGGCCCAAAAGGCTTCGATGTCGGCCATCGCTTCGGCATAAACGGCCTCGTAATCCTGGATATGCGCGTTTCGTACAATCTCATCATCCGGGTAATACCATTCGTTCGTCGCCAGATTTAAAGTTTCTTCGGCCATACAAAACCCCTCCTTTGAAAATAAGTTCCGAGTTCCAAGTTACGGGCAAGGCAAAAAATTAACGCAAAGCGCGCAAGGAAGCAAAGGCGCGGAGCAAAAAGGCGGGACGCCCCGAAGGGCATCCGCTTAATTGGGCGATTGGGCGACAAACGGGCGACCATCGGCGGTGCAGATCATCTGCACCACGTTCCTGCCGGAAGCCGCCGCCAGCGGCACGCTGCCGCCGGGTTCGACCCACTGGCCGGCCATATAAAAGTTTTGCAGGCCGGGCAAAGTCTTGGGGACGCCGGTGATGAGCATCCGCATCGTTTCTTTGGTCAGCAGCCAGCCGCTGGTCGAGCCGAGCCAGTTGCCGGTATACCGCTCGTAACTGAGCGGCGTGGCTTCGTCCACAAACTCGATGTCCTGCCGGATGCCGGGATACCAGCCTTCCAGCAGATTTATCATGATGTCGGACACCTGATTCTGTTCGGTATCGTACAGCCTGCGCCCGTAGATGCGCTGCCAGTAGGCATAGCTGGAACGGATCATGATTTCCACCGATGACCTGCCCGCCGGGGCCAGGCTGCTGTCGAAGCAGTAATGTTTGACACCGATCTCGCGGCGCGGCTCGCCGATGACCAGCACCGGCTCGTCCAGCAGATGCGTGACCCAGTGCGGCTGGTCGGACAGATCGCGCTTGACGCCTAGCGAAATCTGCACCTGCGAATGGGTGGGCATATGGCCGTCGTACATCCTTTTGATGCGAGGGCTGACGTAAGCGCCGTCCAGCATGTCGAAGATCGTGCCGCGCCCGTCGGCTGCCGAAACCACGCAGTCGGCGCTATGCACCGAGTCATCGTACAGCCGCACGCCGACCGCGCGCCCGTTTTCGGTCAGGATTTTTTCCACCTGCGCCTTATAACAGATTTCGCCGCCCAGTTCCAGGTAGCGGCGTTCCAGCGCGCGGGCGAATTCCAGCGAGCCGCCCGCCGGGAACGAAGCGTTGCCGGTGTGCAGATAGGCCAGCAGCGACATACCCATCATCACCGGCGCTTCTTCCCACGAAAACATCTGCGCGACGGCGCGGCGCAGGAACGGGTTCTTAAAACGCGCCGCGAAGCTGCCGGCGGGAACCATACCCCAGCGCAGCAGGGGCAGCACAAACGGCAGCATCTTCAGCCCCATCGCGCCCCAATACTGCCCCTTCATCAGCGGTTTGGGCTTCTGGTACATCACCGACATATCGAAGCGGGTGAACTGCCGCACCCCCTGGCAGAACGCCCTGATGAGCGCGGCATCCTCCGGCGCGATCTCCAGCATGTGTTTTTCCAGACGGTCGGGGTCGGCATAAACGATCAGCGTATGCTGGCCGTCGGTGATGCGCTGGTACTCATCGTGTTTAATCATCGGGCGGTTCTGCACCGCGCCCAATTCCTGCCACATATCGTTAAACGGCTGGCCTTCGGCAGAGCCGAACAGGTAATGAATGCAGCCGTCGAAAACATAACCTTTGCGTTCCCAGGCCGTACACAGGCCGCCCGGCAGGTCGTGGAGTTCAAAGATGCGCGTGCGGTAGCCGTTCATCTGGGCATAACAGCCGGCGGAAAGCCCGGCCACCCCCGCGCCGATGATGATGAGCGTTTTGTCTTTCAAGGCTGCCCCCTAACGGATATTGAAGCTGTCGTACTCATGAGTCACGGAGCGCCATTCGACTTCGACATCCTCCACGCGGGCATTGGTCGGCCCGGTATACAGGAAACGCAGCAGGCGCTCCAGGCGGTGGCGCGGCCCTTCGGCAGTCACTTCCACCGTGCCTTCGATCAGGTTGCGTACCCAACCCGTCAGTTCCAGTTCGCGCGCCGTCTGCATGGTGTAATAACGGAAGTTGACGCCCTGCACGCGCCCGCGAATGATGGCATGAAGCTGTTGTTCATTTTGTGCTTCCATCAGACCCCCTACCTTCCTGCGCTAACGCTTCGCCTGCCCCAGGCCGATTGTAACATAGATTGTCGCCAGCGCCTTTTTTCGTTATAATTTCTTCCGCATAGGGTAAGGGGGAAGTCTGGTTGTCGCAAAATGATACCTCTGATCTGGTTCAGGAATTGGCCGCGCAGCTTGGCGAAACCGAGGACCAGCCGATAAAACAACTCACCGCGATCATCAAATACTGCGGCAGTGATTTTGCCCAACAGGTTTTCCAGGAAGCCCTGGCGATTGAGGCTAAAGGCGGCCTGCTGGTCAAAAGCGGCGCGCGCCGCCGCACGCTGGGTGGGGTCTTTTTTTACCTGGCACGCAAGCAGGTTTCGCCCCGTCTGCGCAGGAAAATATTCGGCGGCCCCCGCAGCGATGATAAACCGAAGGAACCCCCGCCGCCGCCGCTGCCCCCGTTTAACTGGCCGGAACGCGCCGCGATCATTCGCCTGCTTATTGACGAATCAGGAGAGGTCAGTACCGTGAAAATCACCTTGATAGGCCGCCCCGGCAGGATTGAAACCCGTAAAGACCTGGTGATTACTGTAATGACGCATGTCGCCGGCGCGCCCACGCTGCCGAAGGGCGTGCCAAAGCCGCCCGAAACGCCGACGCTGTACACCGTTTATATCGCCGCCAAACAGTGGAAACGTATCGAACCGGCGCTTGACGACCCGGACGACCAGCTGATTATCGAAGGCACGGCCAGCTACGACCCGGAAATCCAGGGCGTGGCGGTGTTTGCCCAGAGCGTGACCAGTAAGGGACTGGAGAAGAAAAAACGCGAAGCGCAAAAAGCCGGCGCTTCGGCCGGCGAGGCCGCCCCCGCGCCCGCCGCCCCGGCTGCGCCGAAGTCGCTGCCCCCGCTGCCGCCCCTGCCCGCCGACGAGTCGCCGACTGCCGAGGAGTCCGCGCTGCTGCCGGACGCCCCGCCGGAAGTCAACCAGAAGTTGGCCGAACTGTACGCCGCCGCTTCGCTCTACCGGCAGAAGATCGCCACGCTGGCGTCCAAACCCGCCGGCCAGCAGTTCGGGCTGGAGATGACGCGCAAGCTGCTGCAAAACACCGAGGCGGAAATCGCCACCATCGAGCAGAAATACAGCGGTTAGGCGCGCGGCTTTTAACGTTCTGGTGTTCGTAACTTTTCCCCCCCGGACTGCGTATAGTGGGGTAGAAACGCACGTATAGTGGAGGGAACATCAGCCGTCAACGACCAGCCGCTAAAGCGGCTGGCTTGTCCCTGACGCACTCGCACGAGGTGGAGCATGGCTCACTTTAACCGCACACGCCGTGTCGAGACAAAAGGCTGGTTGACTGGCAGCCC
>JACAES010000112.1 GCA_013388735.1 Chloroflexota bacterium
CAGTTCCCGCGTATCTTCCCCACGCCGGAGACGGAGCGCGAGAACCGGGTGATTTGCGTTTCATCAATTGGACATCGTGCGCCGTTTACTGTGTTGATGACCAATCTCATTCCTAATCTGACCATCAATTCTACCGATGGTTTTCAGTGTTTCCCGCTGTACACGTATGAACCCCACCCCCCGTCCCTCTCCCCACAAGGAGGCGCACCCCCTCACCCAACCCTCTCCCCACAAGGAGGCGCACCCCCTCACCCAACCCTCTCCCCACAAGGAGGAGAGGGCTTGAACTCCCCTTCCCTCCGCGAAGCGTGGGGGAAGGGGCCGGGGGATGGGGGGCGCACCGTGCGGCGGGACAACATCAGCGATTGGGCGCTGGCGCAGTACCGGCAGCATTACGGCGACGAGACGATCACCAAAGAAGACATTTTTTATTACATCTATGCCCTGCTGCACCACCCTGAATACCGCACGCGCTACGCCGCCAACCTGAAGCGGGAACTGCCGCGCGTGCCGTTTGTGAATTCCCTTCCCACCCCGGTGGGGGAAGGGGCTGGGGGATGGGGGGACAAGTGGGATATTTCGCCCGAAATGGCCGCGCGTATGCACCAGATTGCCCGCAAACTGCGTAATGAGTCCACGCCTGCCGAACGGTATCTGTGGCAGTTCCTGCGCCGTGAACAAGTGGATGGGCGTAAGTTCAGGCGGCAAATGGCGATTGGGCCGTTTGTGGTGGATTTCTACTGCCCGTCGGAGCGTTTGGCCGTTGAGGTGGACGGTCCCATCCATGATACTCAGCAGGAAGCAGACCGCGAGCGCCAAAGCCTGATTGAGTCATTGGGTATCCGCTTTGTGCGCTTCACTAATGAGCAGGTGTTCCGCGACATTGATGGGGTGATTAAGGCCATTCGCGGGGCGTTCCAAGCCCCTCACCCGCAGCCCCCTTCCCTCCATGTGGGGGAAGGGCCGGGGATGGGGGGCAGCCCCCTTCCCACCCCGGTGGGGGAAGGGCCGGGGATGGGGGGCAGCCCCCTTCCCACCCCGGTGGGGGAAGGGCCGGGGATGGGGGGCAGCCCCCTTCCCACCCCGGTGGGGGAAGGGCCGGGGATGGGGGAAACTTTCCACGCCTTCGCCGCCATCGGGCGCGCCCTGGCCGAGCTGCACCTGAACTACGAATCGCTGCCGGAATACCCGCTGCGGCGGGTGGAAAACCCCGCCGTGCCGCCGTCGCTGCGGGTGGAAAAGATGGCGCTGTCCCGCGATAAAACGGCGCTGCGCGTCAACGACTTCCTGACGCTGGAGGGCATCCCGCCGGAAGCCTACGCTTATAAGCTGGGCAGCCGCAGCGCCCTGGAATGGGTGATCGAGCAGTACCGCGTGACGACCGACCCGCGCAGCGGCATCACCAACGACCCGAACCGCCTGGACGACGAGGGCTACATCGTGCGCCTCATCGGGCAGGTGATCCACGTCAGCCTGGAGACGTTAAAGCGGGTGGCGCAGATCGCGGCCTATCCGATAGCGTGAAGCACACAATGGCAAAAAGACGAAGCATCTTCAGGCAGTCGTCCTATAACCGACTTCTACCGGAACCCGAACCATTTGCGCCCTGGAAAATATGTTCTAAACTATGGTAGGATGAGCCTGCGGTTAGAATTTTGTTACACGGTCGGAGGAGCGGTGAGCGAACCTATCAACGAGCCGATACTGGAAATGATGTATGCGTTCATCTGTAACTACATACGGGAGAAGGGATTCGCGCCCAGCATCCGGGACATCGCGCGCGGCTGTTACATGACGCCGGGCAACGTTCACCGCTATTTAGACCGGCTGGAAGGCAAACGGCTGATTACGCGGCAGCCGGGCGTGGCGCGCAGCATCCGGCTGGCCGATCATCAGGACGCCGAATGAAGGCCGGCGCTATTGGGGGGTGGTCACATCCGCCGGGCTGACCAGGAAGGAGGCCACCGCGCGCACCAGGTCTTCGACGCTGATGGGCTTGCCCAGGAAAATGTCCGCCCCGATGTCTTTGGCCTGGTTGGCCTGAAAGCCGCCGGTCGCGCCGGAGACGACGATCATCGGGATATGCTTCTTGAATTCCTTTCGCACGTAGCGCAGCAGGTCAAGGCCGCTCATATCCGGCAGCATCAGGTCCAGCACGATGGCATCCGGCAGTTGGTGGCTGACGAAACCCAGCGCCGACACGACCGAGTTGACGACTGAAACGCGGAAACCGGCGTGTTCCAGCGCGATGCTAAACACCTTGCCTACGTCCTCGTCATCTTCCACCACCAGCACCTGCTGCCCCTTGCCGATGACCGGGATGGCGGCATGGTTGAGCGTATCGCCATGCGTGCCGCTCACGGTCGGCACGACCGCGAACCGCACCTGAAGTTTCATCTCGCCCACTTCCAGTTCGTCGCCATGCCGCAGGCGATATTCCTGTTCGGAGACCATCATGCGGCCATTCAGCCGCGTGCCGTTGACGCTGCCCAGGTCTTTCACCAGGATGCGATTGTCTTTGGCGACAACAACGGCGTGCTGGCGGGAAACCCCCCGGTGCTGTGCGCCATGCGGGGCTAAATCCACGTCCGGGTAAACGCCGCGCTGGGGATCGCTTCGCCCGATGGTCATGGCCTCCTGCACCTGTATCTGAATGGTGGAGGCCGTACCCACCACGCGAAACTCGATAACCCAGGGCAGCTCTTCATCCAGCGGGCCGGTCGCCCGCAGCGGCGTCGGCGTATCGGTACGCGGGCGGTCGAGATAGCGCGTTTCCCGGTCAGGTTTTTTGACCATCAAACGTATCCCTTCAGATGTCCTTTACACTTTTTATATTAATGCAAACCCATCGTAAATTGCATTCACGCCGCATCGAATAGGTCTACGGTACTACTCCGCTCGTTTTGATGAGCGTCTTTCACCAAACCTTACTCTAAATATTATAACGGAATTTTTTCCTATGGATGAGAAATGGCTGTGAAAAAGTGGTTAATTTTTGGAGAAGATCGAATAAGAACAGGGCGCACCGGTTGGCGCGCCCTCATGAAACGTCAACCAACAGCCGGCCGGCGCGCTACCGGAACAGTTCCCGCACGATGATATTACGCTGGATTTCGCTGGTGCCTTCGTAAATCTGGAAAATCTTCACGTCGCGCAGCAGTTTTTCGACCGGGTATTCCTTCATGTAACCGTAGCCGCCGAAGACCTGCACCGCGTCCACCGCCGCTTTAGTCGCCATGTCGGCGGCGAAGGCTTTGGCGAAGGCCGGCAATTTGGGGTTGGCGACTCCGGAGTCCACCGCCCAGGCCGCCTGCCAGACCAGCAGCCGCGCCGCTTCGTAGTTGATCGCCATGTCCGCGATTTTATGGCCGATGGCCTGATGCTGGAAAATCGGCACGCCGAAGGCCACGCGCTCCTTAGCGTACTTGACGCTTTCTTCCAACGCCCGCCGCTGCAAGCCGACGGCGGCGGCAGCCACGCCGGGGCGGCTGTGGTCAAAAACGTTCATGGCGATGTAAAAGCCCTGGCCTTCCTTGCCGACCAGGTTGGCCGCCGGCACTTCCACATCCTCGAACACGATCTCCGCCGTGTCGCTGGCGCGCTGACCCAGCTTGTCGAACTTGCGCCCGGTTTTGACGCCCGGCATGTCGCGCTCCACCACAAAACAGGACAGCCCGCGATGCCCGGCGGCGGGGTCGGTTTTGGCGAAGACGGTGAAGAAGTGAGCATGGCTGGCATTGGTGATGAAGGTCTTCGAGCCGTTGATGATGTAACTGCCGTTTTTCTTCTCGGCGCGGGTTTCGATGCCGACCACATTCGACCCGGCGGCGGCTTCGGTCACGCCGTAGGACACGAACTGCCCCTGGTCTACCAGCCGTTCGCCCAGCCAGTAGGCTTTCTGCTGCTCGTTCCCGGCCAGGATGATCGGCAGCGCGCCCAGGTTGTTGGTGCTGATGCTGGTGCCGATGCCGGTGCAGCCAAAGCCGATTTCTTCCCCCACCAGGCATTCTTCAAATATGGTCGCACCCACGCCGCCATATTCGGCGGGGATATTGATATTCGCCAGACCGATTTCCCGCGCCTTGTGGAAAATTTCTTCCGGGAAGGTGGCATGTTCGTCGTACTCCGCCGCGACGGGCATGATTTCCCTGGCGGTGAAATCGCGCGCCATCTTTTGCAGCATCTTCTGCTCGTCGGTCAGTTCAAACGACACGCCGGTGTTAACTATCTTCTCGACCATATCTGGACGCTCCGAAAAAATAATTGAATCGGGATTTGATTATTCTAGCACGAAATTCTTGCGGCGCGAATTGCTGTTAGCAGGCGTGATGGGGTCACAGTCCGGGCGCGCACACAGACGCGCCCCTGCACCCCCTTCGCCATCTTTGCGCCCGGCTTTTGTGCAGCTTGCCCGTAAAAAAGCCGCTTGGATTGAGCGAATTCCACAAAGATATGACACCCTTCACTATCGGCCAGCCGCCAACCATGCCATAATGGAATCAAGTGGCGACAGGCGCAACCGCCTACGCCCTCGTTCAGGAGGCACAAGCGATGGTCAACTGGCATGATAAATTTGCCGAACGCACCACCTACATGAAGCGTTCGACGATTCGTGAAATCCTCAAACTCACGCAGATGCCGGACGTGATTTCGTTCGCCGGCGGCCTGCCCGCCCCGGAACTGTTCCCGCTGGAGCGTGTTCGGGAAGCGTTCCGCGCGGTGGTGGAGCATTACGGCCCGCAGGCGCTCCAGTACAGCACCACTGAAGGCATCAACGAACTGCGCGACTGGGTGGCGGCGCGGATGTCGCGCAGCGGTTTGACGATCACCCGCGAAAACGTGCTGATTGTCAGCGGCGCACAGCAAGCGATTGATCTGGTCGGGCGCGTGCTGCTGGATGACGGCGATCTGCTGGCGCTGGAAAACCCGACCTACCTGGGGATGCTGCTGGCCTGGCGGCCTTATAACCTGCGCTACGCGGTCATCCCCACCGACCGCGACGGCCTGCTGGTAGACCGCCTGGATAAGGCGCTCATCCGTCGTCCCAAGCTGATGTATCTGGTGCCGAACTTCCAGAATCCGCAGGGTGTCACACTCAGTTGGGAGCGGCGCGAGCAGCTGGTGGAATGTCTGGCCGAATACGGCGCGGTGGTCATCGAGGATAACCCTTATGGCGAACTGCGTTACAGCGGCAGCGACATCCCGTCGCTGTACGAATTCGACGCCAGCTTCCGGGGCAGTCACTCGCTGGACGGCCATGTGATCTACGCCGGCACGTTCTCGAAAATCCTCGCGCCGGGGCTGCGCCTGGGCTGGGTGGTCGCGCCGACCGCCGTCATCGACAAGCTGGTGCAGGCCAAACAGTCGGCGGATTTGCAGTCCGGCACGTTTGCGCAGTATCTCGCCTACGAAGTTTGCCGGGACGGTTTCATCGAAGGCCACATCGAGCGGCTGCGCGCCGTGTACCGCCGACGCCGCGACCTGATGCTGGCGGCGATGGACAGGCACTTCCCGGAGGAAGCGCGCTGGTCGAGGCCGGAAGGCGGCCTGTTCCTGATGGTCAGTCTGCCGGAATTTATGGACACATCCGAGCTGCTCAAAGAGGCCATCAGGCATCGGGTTGCGTTTGTGCCGGGGCAGGATTTCCATGTCGAAGGCGGTTACAATACTTTCCGGCTGAACTTCTCCAACGCGCAGCCGGACATGATCGAAGAAGGCATCCGGCGGCTGGGGCAGTTGTTGAAGGAGCAGGTTCGCCAGCCGGTTTAGGGGCTGTTGTGTCCTTTGCCACTCCAGCAGGGCGATGAAACGGCTTTTTACGCCCGCCAGCCTTTCGGCCCTCACCCCGTCCCCTCGCGCTCAGGGGGCTGCCCTCATCCCCGTCCTCTCTCCCGAACGTGCCTTCGGCACTGGGAGAGGGCGAACGAGGGGGTGAGGGCGAATTGACAGCGCAGAAGGGCATAACACGTTCTAGGGGGATGGGTGAAAAATCGCGCTCCCTGTTCCCTTGAATTCGGGCGAACGGGGTTAGAAGGTGAAGGGGTTAATCCCGTCCGCCGGGTTCGTGAGCGAAGAAGCCGAAATCCACGTAACAACAGGGCTGCGCCTGGCCGCACGATATTTCGCCGTGCTGCTTGAAGATGAACACGCCGGCGTTGTGGCGTTTCATCTTCTTTTTAAGCGTGTTCCACTGCGACCGGGACGGCTGCTGCTGGCCTTCCGCCAGCACGAAGTAGGCCGGGTCGAAGATGGCGCGGTAGCTGTTGTCCGGGCGCGTTTCCAGCCGTATCAGGTAAGTGATTTTGCCCGCCGCATCGTGGCTGAAAATTGTTCGCAGATACGCCATCACCGCCCCCTGCGGGCGCGGCGCAAAAGCCGGTAAATCCTGCATCACATTCCCTCACTGCATTTTATCCATTATAATCCACAAGTTCTTTCGACAGGGAGGCATGATTATGCTGATCGGGATGCGGGCGAAAACCGAACGACGGCTGCCGGTCTGTCTCGCGGTGCTGGGGCTGCTGCTGGCCGCCTGCGCAGGGCAAGCCGCCACAACCATCGAGCCGCTCGACGCGCCGACCTTGATTCCGCCCACCCTCACCCCTGCGCCTACGTTCACCGCCGCGCCCACACCTGCCGGCCCGACTGCGCTGCAAATCTGGTGGCCGGAGCCGCTTGCGCCGGTGGGGGACATTTCGGCAGCGGCGGTGCTGTCCGCGCAGCTGGATGGTTTCGAGCAGGCGCACCCGGACATCGTGATCGAATCGCGGCTGAAAAAGCCGAAGGACGTAGGCGGCATCATGGAAACGCTGCGCGCCGCCAGCGCCGTCGCCCCCGGTGCGCTGCCGGATTTAACGCTGCTGCGGCGCGAAGATTTGCTGCTGGCCGTCCAGTCCAGGCTGGTGCAGCCGCTGGAAGGCCAGGTATCGTCGGCCATTCTGGGCAGCCTGTACACAGCGGCGCTGGAACTGGGCCAGGTGAACGGCCAGTTGTTCGGCCTGCCCTATACGCTCGACGTGACGCATATCGCCTACCGGGGCGATTTTCCCAGCGGCGATTTCGCGCGGCTTGACAACGTGCTGGCGCAGGGACGCGCCTTCACCTTCGCCGCCGGCAACCCGAACGCCATCAGCAGCGTGTTTTTGATGCAGTATCTTTCGGCGGGCGGCAGCCTGTCGGACATCAGCCTGGGGGAAGTTAACCCGGACGCGCTGGGGGCAGTTCTCGACTTTTACGAACAGGCCGCCAATGCCGGGCTGGTCAACCCGGCGGTGCTGAACTACACCTCCGCCGACGATTACGTGGCCGCCCTGCGCGACAGCACGCTGCACGCCGGCGTGGTTTCGTCCACGCTTTACCTTGAACTGGCGGCGGATAATGCCGGCCTGTCCTTCGCGCCCGTCCCGATGCAGGCCGGGCAGCCCGCCACGCCGCTCAACGGCTGGATGTGGGTCATCACCACCGCCAACGCCGACCGGCAGTTGATGGCCGCCGATTTTCTGGAATGGATGATGGAAGCCGGGGGGCAGGCCGCCTACACCGGGGCGATTCACATGCTGCCTTCGCAGCGGGCGACCATGCGCCAGCTTGCGATCAGCCCGGCTTATCTGGACTTTGTGACCCAACTGCTGGGCAATGCCGTTTTGCTGCCGCCGGAGATCACCAGCAGCCCTACCGCGCGCGCCATGCAAAACGCCCTGGCCGCCGTTTTAAGCGGCCAGCGCAGCGCCGGACAGGCGACACAGGACGTTTTGAGCCAGATTGCCGGCGATTAACGCACGCTGACCGAACCAAGCGCCTGTTTGAGTTTGTCCAGGTTGATCGGCTTGGCGAGATACCCGTTCGCCCCGGCAGCCTCGGCCTCTTTGGTCATCGGCGGCGAATAAGCCGAGATCATGATGATCTTCAGGTGGCGCGTCTGGGCGTTATGGCGCAGCTCGCGGCACAGGTCAAGCCCGTTGGAATCCGGCAGCATAATATCGAGCAGGATAGCGTCCGGGTCTTCGTAGGCCAGTTTATCCCACATCTGCCGTCCAGACATCGCCCCGACGGGCTGATGGCCGATCAGGCTCAGGAAACTGCTCAACATTTCAACCGTTAGATGTTCGTCGTCAACGATGAGAACTTTCGACATGAGTTGGTTTTCCGTTTGTATGCATGATTAGTTTAAGTGTACAGAAAGAATGTCCCACTCGACCCATGACGTTAGTCAGGGAGAATGGGTTTATGCCCCTGGTTTTAAGCTCTTTTCGTACAGGCGGTATGTCCGGTAGATGGTCGACCCGAAGCTGAGGGCGATGCTGACCATGTTTTCGTTCACTTCCAGAATCCAGCCGGAGTCGGAATGCTGGACGCGCGGGTCGGCCAGCAGCGCCTCCAGGACGTGATAATACAGCACCGCCGCCACGCCTTTTTCGCGGAAAGCTTCCTTAACGCCCATCAGCGGGATGCGCGCCGTGTCTATCACCGGCCTGATCTTCCAGTACCACAGTGCCTTCAGCAGCGAAAACACTTCCGGCACGCCGGGGCGCGGATAAACCCGGTGCAGCACCTGGTTGAAGTCCGGCACGGCCATCACAAAACCCGCCGGTTCGCCGGCCACTTCGGCAAAAAAGGCTTTGTCGGGGTCCAGGAACTGCCCCAGGTTTTTCACCAGCGCATCCAGTTCGCGCGGGGTCATCGGCACGAAGCCCCAGTTTTTGTCCCAGGCCGCGTTGTACAGATCCTTGAACAGGATAAAATCGTTCCTGATGTTCTGCGAGTTGATCTTGCGGATGGTGATTTTGTTGCGTTTCATCACCGCGTCGGTCAGGCGTTTCAGCCGGTCGCCGGTTTTGTGTTCCAGCGCCATCTGGCGGCTGAGGTGAAAGCTGTACACATCCATCGCCTTATGAAAGCCCGCGCCTTCAATCAACCGGCTGTAGTACGGATAGTTGTAGGGCATCAGCAGCACCGGACGGGCGAAGCCATCCACCAGCAGGCCGACATCCTCGTGAGTGGTGAAGGTCTGCGGGCCACGAATGGCGTCGTAACCACGCGCGCGCACCCATTCGGTGGCCGTATCCAGCAGCGCGGCAGCGGCTTCCGGGTCGTCGTAAACCTCGAACAGGCCAAACCAGCCGATATGCTGGTGGTGATACTGGTTGTGCCGGTGATTGATATAGGCGGCAATCGTGCCGATCAACCGCCCGTCGCGCCAGGCAGCGAAAAAATCGCCTTCCAGATATTCCGCCCAGGCCGGGTTTTTTTGCTTATCCAGCAGGTCCCGGCGCATGGACAGCAGCGGCGGGACCCAGTGCGGATCGCCCTTGTACAGCGTCCAGGGGAACTCGAACAGGGCTTTAAACTCGTCGCGGCTTTCGACTTGACGCACTTCGACAGACATGGCGGTTGGCTTTCGATCACACTCCCATCGGCGGCCATAATCTTACTCTGTTTTGGCAGGTGCGCAAAGAACACTGAAAACCGGACATAAATCAGCGGGAGAGAGAAAAGCCATAAGCAGCGAACAAACGCTTGACGAACGGGGGTAAATCGCCGTACTGCTCGATATGCTCCAGCAAAATGGCTTCTGTC
>JACAES010000113.1 GCA_013388735.1 Chloroflexota bacterium
CTGCTGCTTGTCGGGCTGCCAGTCAACCAGCCTATTGTCTCGACACGGCGTATGCGGTTAAAGTGAGCCATGCTCCACCTCGTGCGAGTGCGTCAGGGACAAGCCAGCCGCTTTAGCGGTTGGTCGTTGACGTAGACACCTCTCGTGTGCGGCTGGAGCGCAGCCTTGAACTGGCGGATATGTTCCCGCGCGCTGGCGATTCAGTCTCGATAGCGGACGAATGCTTCTTTTGTCAGCATAGCCGTCCCCACAACGCCCCCGCGCCGATCCAGGCCGTCTGCATGTCTGCGTCCACGCGCACTTCACTTAAGCGCGAGGTGATGATGAGCAGGTTGTTATTGGCCGGGCGCACCACACCGTGACCGGTGGACTGGATGGAAGTGCCGAGTCCCTGAGCGCGGGCGAAGCGAACCGCCGCCACGATGTCCGAGGTGTTTCGTGCAAGGCCGGGTGCTGCTCTACCGATAAATTCCAGGCTTTTCGCTAAGGCCCTAAAAGCCATCTCACATCCGGCGGCTGATGGATTTCGCTTCCGACTAAAGTCTGAGTTGGGATGATGGTTCGAGGAAAAAACGGGGCGAACACCCTGGTTCGCCCCATCAGCCGGAGATTAAAGGGCAGGATTACTGCTGCCCCACTGGCGTCACCCCGGATTTTACTTATCCTTGCGAATCTCTCCACTTTTCGCGGCCAGCGCGGCATGAGCCGCCGCCAGCTTGGCAATCGGCACGCGGTACGGCGAGCAGCTTACGTAGTCCAGACCGGCTTTGAAGAAGAAATGGATGCTGGCCGGGTCGCCGCCATGTTCGCCGCAGACACCGACTTCCAGATCGGGGCGGGTCTTACGGCCTCGGGCCGTCCCCATCTCTACCAGCTGACCCACGCCTTCCTGGTCAATGGTCTGGAACGGGTCGTCCGGCATGATCTTACGTTCGACGTACAGCGGCAGGAAGCGCCCAGCATCGTCGCGGCTGAGGCCCATCGTGGTTTGCGTCAGGTCGTTAGTGCCGAAGCTGAAGAACTCGGCCACCTCGGCGATCTGGTCGGCCATCAGGGCAGCGCGCGGCAGTTCGATCATCGTGCCGACCTGATACTCAAACTTCACGCCGGTTTCTTCCATGACTTCCTTAGCGACCTTGTGAACCAGGTCAGACTGGGGTTTCAGTTCGCTGATGCCGCCCACCAGCGGGATCATCACTTCGGGGATGACCGTCACGCCTTCCTGCTTCACCTTAGCGGCGGCCTTGAAGATGGCGCGCGCCTGCATTTCGGTGATTTCAGGATAAATATTGCCCAGGCGGCAGCCTCGGAAGCCGAGCATGGGGTTGGCTTCGTGCAGCATTTCGACGCGCGTTTTCACCTTGCGTAGGCTGACGCCGGCCTTCTGGGCCAGTTCCTTCATGCCTTCGTTGTCGTGCGGCAGGAATTCGTGCAGCGGCGGGTCAAGCGTGCGGATGATGACCGGGAAGCCATCCATCTCGCGGAACAGACCTTCAAAGTCGCTCTGCTGATAAGGTTCAATCTTCGCCAGCGCAGCGCGGCGGCCTTCTTCCGTGTCGGCGATAATCATCTCGCGCATAGCCCAGATGCGTTCGCCTTCAAAGAACATATGCTCGGTGCGGCACAGGCCGATGCCTTCAGCCCCGAAACCGCGAGCGACCTTGGCATAACGCGGGATGTCGGCATTGGCGCGCACGCCCATCGTGCGGAACTCGTCCACCCAGGACATGAGCGTGGCAAAGTCACCGCTCATTTCGGGGTCAACCGTCGGTTGGTTGCCCAGATAAACTTCGCCAGAGCCGCCGTCAATGGTCAGCCAGTCGCCCTTCTTGAAGGTGACGCTGCCGACGCGGGCGACTTCCGCCGCATAATCAATCTGGAGCGCGCCTGCGCCTGCGACGCAGGGTTTGCCCATGCCGCGGGCGACTACCGCTGCATGGCTGGTCATGCCGCCGCGAGCCGTCAGCAGACCTTTGGCAACGGCCATACCATGCAGGTCTTCCGGCGTGGTTTCGACGCGAACGAGGATGATCTTCTGACCTTCGCCGGCCAGCTTTTCGGCCTCATCCGGGTCAAACGACACGATGCCGCTGGCCGCGCCAGGCGAAGCCGGCAGACCGGTGGTCAGCGGTTTGTTGTTCTTGCGTACTTCGGGCGACAGCATCGGGTGCAGCAGTTGGTCGAGCTGCGCGGGTTCGACGCGCTGGACGGCAGTCGCCTTGTCAATGATGCCTTCATTAGCCATTTCAACGGCAATCTTGACGGCAGCCGCGCCGGTGCGTTTGCCGGAACGGGTCTGGAGCATCCACAGCTTGCCCTGTTCAATCGTGAATTCCACGTCCTGAACGTCTTTGTAGTGGCTTTCCAGCTTCTTGGCGATGTCCACGAACTGCTTGTAGATTTCCGGCATTTCCTCACTGAGCTTGCTGATGGGCTGCGGTGTGCGGATGCCGGCTACCACGTCCTCGCCCTGGGCGTTGATGAGGTATTCGCCGAAGAAGTTATGGTCGCCGGTGCTGGGGTTGCGGGTGAAGGCCACGCCGGTGGCGCTGTCGTTGCCCATGTTGCCGAAAACCATCGCCTGCACATTGACCGCCGTCCCCAGATTGTCGGGGATTTTGTTCAGGCGGCGGTAGTCAATGGCGCGGCGGCCATTCCAGGAACCGAAGACGGCACCGATCGCCATCCGAAGCTGTTCGTAGGGGTCTTCGGGGAAATCTGCTTTAACTTCCTTCTTGATGATCTTCTTAAATTCAGCGGCAATCTTCGCCAGTTCATCGGCAGTCAGGTCGGTGTCCTGGCGTTCGTTTTCCGTATGGACTCCCTTGGCCTTGTCCATGACGTGTTCAAACTTGTCGCCGTCCACGCCCAGCACGATTTTACCGAAAAGCTGGATGAAGCGGCGATAAGCGTCCTGGGCAAAACGCGGGTTGTTGGTCAGCTTCGCCAGACCTTCGAGCGTCTGCTCATTCAGCCCCAGGTTCAGAACGGTGTCCATCATGCCGGGCATGGAGAACTTCGCGCCACTGCGGACGGAAACCAGCAGCGGGTTGGTCGGGTCGCCGAATTTGCGGCCAGTCTGATTCTCGATGTCTTTCAAACCTTCGAGAACCTGTTCCCACATCCCTTCGGGAAACTGCTTGTCGTTGTCGTAATAGGCGTTACAGGCTTCGGTGGTGATGGTTAAACCGGGCGGAACAGGCACGCCGCTGCGGGTCATTTCAGCGACGCCAGCGCCCTTGCCGCCCAGGAGGTCGCGCATACCAGCGTTCCCCTCGCGGAACAGATAAACCCATTTTTTGGACATTGATACTCCCTCTCATCAACGTACTGGGTATACACCCAGTACATGGAACAGCACTGCTGCATATGTTACCGATAATCTATGAATGCCCTTAGTGACGTTAATCACGCCCCAGGCGGAAAACTCTCACTCAAGCAGCTATTTCTGGCTGAGCAACAGGCGAACGTACTGCGCGCGCTCGAAGGCAAAGGGATCGTCGCAATTCTTCTGGCTGACGTTACCTCGGAAGTCGGCGACAGACTGGTAGCCATGTTCTTCCATCCAACCCTGCATCTGGATGAGCATGGTGGACAGGTAATGCACGCCATTTTTGAGCAGTGCCGCTGCCATCTGTACAACGGTTGCGCCGGCCAGCAGGGCTTTAACCGTGTCCTTGCCGGTGTGCGCGCCCGTGCTTAAAGCCAGGTCAAGGCTCGTGCGTCCATACAGCAAGGCAATCCAGCGCAGCGGAATTCTCATCTCATCCGGCGTACTCAGCACCATCTGGTTGACGAGCGATTCGGTGTCCGGGTCAATATCCGGCTGCAAGAAACGGTTAAACAGCACCACGCCGTTCGCGCCGCGTTTTTCCAGTTCGCTCACGACATTCACGGTGGAAGTATAAAATGGACTGAGCTTAACTGCAATTGGCAGTGTGACTTCGGCGCGAACACTTTCGACAACTTCGTACAGGGCGCGTTCGATGTCACTGCCAGGGCGCTGGAGATCGGTGGCGACGGCGTAAAAGTTCACTTCCAGGCCATTCACGCCGGTTTCGGCAAGCTGTTTGGCGTAGCTGACCCATGCGCCGGGCGAGACGGCGTTGAGACTGGCGAACAGGGGCATCTTCACCGCTGCGCGGGTTTTTTCCACCCACATCAAATGTTCTTTCAGGCCGCCGTGTTCGACTTTGGGGAAAACGGTGAGGGCTTCGGCGAAGCTCTCCGCTCCAACATTCAGGCTTTCCTCCATCCGAAGCTGGTCAAACTGAATTTGTTCCTCGAATACGGAACGGATAACCAGCGCGCCTGCCCCGGCTTCTTCAGCCTGTTTGACAGTATCTACGTGGCTGGAAATAGAACTGGCGGCGACGACCAGGGGGTTTTTGAGGGGTATACCCAGGTATGTCGTGGAAAAATCAACCATGAATCCCAACTCCTCGTTAGCAAACTATCCCCTTCACTTTACCCTGTTAGTCTTAATGTCAGAAGTGACGATTGGCACGAAAATAATGCCGTTCTTCACTTTATGACAAGGGGTTACGCTGTTAGGCTAGGGGGGTAGGACAGTCCATTTCGGGAAGGTTAAAGCGATGTCGAATCAAGAAAGACACTTTATTACAGTGGACGCAAACACGGCAGCAGCCCATGTTGCCCACGCCGTGAGCGAGGTTATCGCCATTTACCCGATCACCCCGTCGTCCCCGATGGGTGAACTGGCTGACGAAAAATCGGCAGCGAACGAACAGAATATCTGGGGGACGATCCCTAAGGTGGTTGAAATGCAGTCAGAAGGCGGCGCGGCGGGCGCGGTTCACGGCGCGCTGACCACCGGTGCGCTGGCGACGACGTTTACCGCCTCGCAAGGGCTGCTGCTGATGGTTCCGAATATGTACAAGATTGCCGGTGAACTGACACCGGCGGTATTCCACGTTGCGGCGCGTTCGCTGGCTGCCCACGCGCTGTCAATCTTTGGCGACCATTCCGACGTGATGGCGACGCGGCAGACTGGTTGGGCGCTGTTGGCTTCCAGCAACGTGCAGGAAGCGATGGATCTGGCGTTGGTCGCCCATGCGGCAACCCTTAAGTCCCGCATTCCATTCCTGCACTTTTTTGACGGCTTCCGTACTTCGCACGAAATTCAGAAGATCGAAGAACTGACCTTCGATGATATGCGGGCGATGATTGATGATGAGTATGTGTTCGCCCACCGGCAGCGCGGCCTGAACCCCGAACGCCCGGTCATGCGCGGTTCGGCGCAAGACCCAGACGTGTTCTTCCAATCGCGGGAGCGCGTCAATCCCTTCTACGAGCAGGTCGGCGCGATTGTGCAGGAATACATGGATCGTCTGGCCGCCCTGGTCGGACGCCAGTACCATCTGTTCGATTACTTCGGCGCGCCGGATGCCGACCGCGTGGTGGTGGTGATGGGTTCGGGCGGCGAGACGCTGTGCGAAGTGGCGGACTACCTGAACGCGCAAGGCGAAAAGGTGGGTGTTCTCAAAGTGCGCCTGTACCGACCGTTTGCGTCAGAAGCGTTTGTTGCCGCGCTGCCCAGTACGGTTCGTAAAATCGCCGTGTTGGATCGTACCAAAGAACCCGGCGCGGCGGGCGAACCGCTGTACCAGGACGTGCATACGGCGCTGTACGAGGCGCTGGAGGACAACCGCCTGGAGCGGCTGCCGGTGGTGGTGGGCGGGCGTTACGGCTTGGGGTCGAAGGAGTTCGACGCCGGCATGGCGAAAGCCGTTTTCGACAATCTGGCGGCAGATCGCCCAAAGAATCATTTTACGGTAGGCATCACCGATGATGTGACCAATGCCAGCCTGCCGTATGACCCGACTTTCTCCAGCGAGCCGGCGGGCGTTCACACGGCCATGTTCTACGGCCTGGGTGCGGACGGCACGGTTGGGGCGAACAAAAACACCATCAAGATCATCGCCAAAGCGACCGAATTTTTCACCCAGGGCTACTTCGTCTACGACTCGAAGAAGTCCGGCTCGATGACCTCCTCGCATCTGCGGTTCAGCAAACAGCCGATTCGCAGCATCTACCTGGTCAAACAGGCGGATTTCCTGGCCTGCCATAACTTCAGCTTCCTCGAACGTTTTGATATGTTGAGCAAGTTGAAACCAGGCGGCACCTTCCTGCTAAACGCGCCGTATGATGCCGATGAAGTGTGGCAAAATCTGCCGGGCGAAGTGCAGCAGCAGTTGATAGACAAAAAGGCGCGCTTCTACGTGATTGATGCGCTCAAGCTGGCGAAGTCGCTGGGCCTGGGCGGGCGTATCAATACGACCATGCAGGCCGCTTTCTTCAGCATTTCCGGCGTGCTGCCGCAGGAGCAGGCGCTGGACATGATTAAGCTGGCGATTGAAGACACCTACGGGGACAAAGGCCAGACGATTGTGGATATGAACGTCCGCGCCGCGATGCTGGCGGTGGAGCGTGTGCGGGAAGTGAAGGTGCCGGCGCAGCCCACCAACCAGCGCAAAGTGGGGATTGCTGCCCCTGCCGATGCGCCGGAATTCGTCCGTGAGGTGACGATGACGATGGTCGCCAAACGTGGCGATGAACTGCCGGTGTCTGCCATGCCGGTGGATGGCACGTTCCCGACCGGCACGTCGAAATACGAAAAACGTAACATCGCCCCGGAAATTCCGGTCTGGAATCCCGACATCTGCATTCAGTGTAACCAATGTTCCTACGTTTGCCCACATGCTACTATCCGTGTCAAGATATTCGATGCCGAATATGCCAACGGCAACGCGCCGGCGACATTTAAATCCACCGAGGCCAGAGGGCGCGAATTTGCCGGGATGCGTTACACCGTCCAGGTTGCGCCGGAAGACTGCACCGGCTGCGGCGTGTGTGTGGACATCTGCCCGGCGTTCGAGAAGGTCAACGGACAGAAGACCGACAAACGGGCGATCAATATGGCCCCGCAGGCGCCGCTGCGCGAGCAGGAAGCCAAAAACTGGGATTACTTCCTGTCCATCCCCGACCTTGATCTGAACAAATACAAGGTTAACCGTTTCACGGTCAAGGGGTCGCAGCTTCTTCCGCCTATGTTCGAGTTCTCCGGCGCGTGTTCCGGCTGCGGCGAAACACCGTACATCAAGCTGATTTCGCAGCTTTACGGCGATCATGCCGTGATTGCCAACGCCACCGGCTGCTCGTCCATCTACGGCGGCAACCTGCCGACGACGCCCTACACCACACGCGCGGATGGACGCGGCCCGGCCTGGTCGAACTCGCTGTTCGAGGACAATGCCGAATTTGGCCTCGGTATGCGGCTGACGATCAACAAGCTGACCGAATATGCTTTTGAACTGCTCAACCAGGTAATCGAGGTGATGCCGCAGCAGAACGCGCTGCTGACCGCGCTCCGCGATGCCGATCAAAGCACGCCGGAAGGTGTGGAAGAACAGCGCGCGCGCGTCGAACAGCTTAAGGCAGTCCTGGCGCAGAACGATGACGCGCTGAGCAGACAAATGCTGACGGTGGCCGACAACCTCATCAAGAAGTCGGTGTGGATTTTCGGTGGCGATGGCTGGGCCTATGACATCGGTTATGGCGGCCTCGACCATGTGCTGGCGAGCGGCCAGAACGTCAATATCATGGTGCTGGACACCGCAGTGTACTCCAACACCGGCGGCCAGATGTCGAAGGCCACGCCGCGCGGTGCGGTTGCCAAGTTCGCGGCTGCCGGCAAGCCGCTGCCAAAGAAAGACCTGGGCCTGATCGCCATCTCCTATGGCAACGTGTATGTGGCGCAGATTGCGATGGGCGCAAACATGACGCAGGCCATCACCGCCATTCGTGAAGCCGAAGCCTATGACGGCCCATCGTTGATTATCACCTACAGCCACTGCATCATGCAGGGTATTGATACACTCCAGGGTAACGCGCTCCAGACACAGGCGGTTGAAACCGGCTTCTGGCCGCTGTACCGCTATAACCCGGCTGCGGTCGAGGGTAAAAATCCATTCACCCTGGACTCGAAAGGTATCGCCATCGAGGAACTGGAATCGTTCCTGTACAGGCAGACACGCTTCAGTGTGCTGCGTAAGGCCGATCCAGATCGCGCGCAAATGCTGGCGGAACTTATTCACAACGACGTTTTGCAGCGTTGGAATCAGTATCAACTGCTGGCGAAGGGCTGATACGCGGCCTGACCGTTCGGGGCGAGGTTAAAAACCCGCCCCGATGACAACGCGATTTTTCCCTACGAGGGTAAGGGATGTGTAAGGGCAGGTTTTTGAGCCTGCCCTTACGTATTGGTTCGCCCGGCGCGTGGCGTTGACGGATTCGACCGGGTACAATAACCATCCACTCGCGGGAACAACTATTTAGGAGAAAAATAGAAAAATATATGAAATCCGACTCGGTTCTTCTGCTTCCGCAGCCGCAGGAAATGCAGCTTGCCGGCGGCATAGTCAGTTTACCGGACGGCAAACTCATCGCGCTGGCGACACCTCGTCCGGCGGCCCTCTACTTTATGGCGGAACGCGCGCAGGCGGCGCTGGAACGATATGCCGGCAAAACCTGGCAAATCATTGGCGGTCAGGCCGTGCCGGCGGAGTTGATCGGCCTGCGGATGATCCTGGATGAATCCATCGGCAGAGCAGAGGGCTATCGTCTGGTGGTGTCCGCTGATGGGGTGACGATTACCGGGTTTGACGAGGCCGGGGCGTTTTACGGCGTGGCGACGTTCATCCAGCTTTTGCAGGGGCATGGGGCAGATTTGCCGGCGCTGGTCATCAATGATTGGCCGGATTTTCCCAACCGGGGCGTGATGCTGGACATCAGCCGGGATAAAGTGCCGACCATGCCGACGCTGTACCGGCTGATAGATCAACTGGCTGCGTGGAAGGTAAACCAGTTCCAGCTTTACACCGAACATACCTTTGCGTATCGCCACCATCCCGACGTGTGGGCGAAGGCCTCCCCCATGACTGCACAGGAAATACTGGTGCTGGATGCCTACTGCCGAGAACGATTCATTGATCTGGTGCCGAATCAGAACAGTTTCGGTCATATGCACCGCTGGTTTGAACACAGCCAATACCTGCCGCTGGCGGAAACCGAGGGCGGATTCACCACGCCCTGGGGCGACTGGCACGAACTGCCCTACAGCCTGACGCCGATCAACCCCGACACGCTCACATTCCTGGATGGCCTGTACAATGAACTGCTGCCGAACTTCACCAGTCGTTATTTTAATGTCGGCTGCGATGAGACGTTTGATCTGGGACTGGGGCGCAGCAAAACGCTGTGCGACCAGAAAGGGCGCGGGCGGGTCTACCTGGATTTCCTGTTGGAAATTTACCGGCTGGTGAAAAAACGCGGCCTCACTATGATGTTCTGGGGGGATATTATCGGCAGCTACCCGGAACTGGTGCCGGAACTGCCGCGCAACACTGTGGCGCTGGAATGGGGTTACGAGGCGGTGCATGACTTTGACAGCAAGTGCGCTGTGTTTGCCGCTGCGGGCATTCCATTTTACGTCTGTCCCGGCACATCATCCTGGACGACCATCGCCGGGCGTACCGATAACATGCTCGGCAATATGCGCGGCGCGGTCGAAAACGGCCTGAAACACGGCGCAAGCGGCGTTCTGAATACCGATTGGGGCGATCATGGTCACTGGCAGACCTATCCGGTCAGCCTGCCGGGTTTCGCTTATGGCGCGGCCTTGAGCTGGGCTTACCGTCCGAACGTGGATGTAGACCTGCCCGCCGCGCTGGACACTTTTGTTTTCGAGGATAAAGCCGGCGTGATGGGCCGTCTGATTTATGATCTGGGCAATGTTTATCAACAGCCCGGCGTGTTGATTCCGAACGGCAGCGTCCTGTTCTGGGCGTATTTTTACCCGACAGATATGCTGTCCGCCACTCTCGGCCAGTGGATGGACTGGCATCGTCATCAGCTTCAGAGCGCAGCCGGTCTGCCGGATAAA
>JACAES010000096.1 GCA_013388735.1 Chloroflexota bacterium
CGCGGCGGGCGCTCTGGCCGGATACAACCTGGACGCGGCTGCTGGCGATTTCCTGCGGCCTGCTGCTGGCGCTGGCGCTGGTGAACGCCTTAGCGCCGCCCTTCGCCTACGACGCAGTAAATTACCATCTGGTCGGGCCGCAGCGGTATCTGGCCGAGGGGCTTATCGGCGCGCACCCGGATAACTTCTTCCTGGGTTTTCCGCAGGGATTGGAAATTTTATACGGCGTCACAATGGGGCTGGCCGGGCGGGATACAACCGCTGCGCTGCTGCATCTGGTCTTTGGGCTGCTGGGGCTGCTGGCGGCGGGCGGCATCGCGCGGCGTTACGCCGGCGAAGCGGCGGGCTGGCTGGCGGCAGCGCTAATCCTGAGCGCCTACAGCGTGTGGGTGCTGCTGGGTTGGCCGTATGTTGACCTGGGGCTGCTGGCGTATGGCGCGGCGGCGCTGGTGGCGGCAGTGCGCTGGCGCGAATCCGGCACGACAAATACCCTGGCGCTGATGGGGCTGCTGGGCGGGCTGGCGCTGGGCGTCAAATATACGGCGGGCGGGCTGCTGCTGGCGCTGGCGGTTTACATCCTCAGCCGCGCGCCCCGGCTGGCCGTCCGTAACGGGCTGATCCTGGGCGCGGCGGCAGCGCTGGCCTTTGCGCCCTGGGCGATCAAAGGGCTGCTGCTGTATCACAATCCGGTTTACCCGTTCGCGTTTGGCGGCCTGAACTGGGATGCCGCGCGCGCCAATACCTTCAGCACGACCGGGACGGGGCTGCTCGGTTCTGGCCGGGAATGGCAGTTGGCGGCGCTGCCGGTGGCGGCAACCATCTTTGGCGTCGAGCAGGGGCAGGGCTTCGGCTTCACCGCCGGCCCCTGGCTGCTGACCGCGCCGCTTTTGCTGCCGGTAGTCTGGCGGCGGCTGGATAACCGGGCGCGGACGCTGGCGGCGGACTGCATCCGGCTTGGGCTGCCGCTGCTGGCCTTCTGGATGCTTCTGGCCGCCATCAGCGACACCGGCACGCAGACGCGGCTGATGCTGGCCGGCCTGCCGGCGGCGGCGGTCGCCGGGGCGCTGGCGATCAGCAGTCTGCCGCGCCGCCCGCTGGATGTGGCGTTCATCGTCCGGGCGCTGCTGACGCTCACGCTGCTGCTGAGCATCTTCGAGGCCGCGCGGCATACGGCGCTGGTGCGCTCGCCGGCCTATCTGCTGGGGCTGCTCAGCCGGGATGATTATCTGGTCTACAATCTGGGCGGCTACGGGGCAGCCATGCGGCGGTTGGACGACCTGCCTGCCGGGGCGCGCGTGCGCCTGATGTGGGAAGCGCGCACTTATTTCTGCCCGGCAGCCGTCACCTGCGCCGGGGATATGCTGTTCGATCACTGGGCGCGGGCACTGCGGGATGGGCGAACGCCCGAAGCGGCGCTGGCGGACTGGCGCGCGGCGGGTGATGATTACCTGCTGCTGTCGAACGTTGGCTTACAGTTCTGGCGGGACGACCCGCGTTTTGCGGATGAAAACGCCCTGTTTCTGGAAGCCGTCGAAACATGGCTGACGCCGGTCTGGTCGGCGGACGGTTACACGCTGTACGCCTGGCCCTGATTGCGCCGCGCCAGGATGCGCTAAAATAAAAGCAGATAGTGTGAGGCGAGGGCCTAAACGATGGTTGTTCAGGAGCGATTTTATACAGCCGAGGAATTCTGGGAACTGGTCAGCCAGCCGCAATACGCCGGTAGGCGCGTGGAACTGGTCGAGGGGGAGATACGCGAGATGACACCGGCAGGCGGCGAACACGGTGAAGTTGCATTTGATTTTGGTCTGCTCATCGGTAACTTCGTCAAACAGCACCGCCTTGGCCGTGTCACCGCCGCCGAAACCGGCTACGTGCTGTACAAAAACCCCGACCCCGGCGGCAGAGACACCGTGCGCGCCCCCGACGTGGGTTTTGTCAGCCTCGAACGCGCGCCGCAGCCGTTTTCGGAAAAGTTCATTCCGCTCGCCCCCGATCTGGCGGTCGAGGTGATTTCACCCAACGACGGCGCGGAAGCGGTCGAGGAAAAAGTCCTCGACTACCTGCGGTACGGCGTCCGGCAGGTGTGGCTGATCTACCCGTCCTCAAAAACCATCGTCGTCCAGACACCCGCCGAAATCCGCCGCCTTGCCGCCGGTGATACGCTGGACGGCGGCGACGTGCTGCCCGGCTTTTCGGTCAGGGTCGGCGAGATATTTCCAACCTCAAGATAACGGTGTTCCTTTCATGACTCCGATAGAAAATATTTCTCGCCTCAGCCATGAACAGATTGAAAACATCGAAAAACTCACCCTTCGTTGGGTTTTTCAGGCCGTTTGGGACTTTGGCATGGAAGCCCATGAGATTTTTCTGAAGTCGCCAGACGATGTAAAAGATGTAGCCGAAGACATCACGCGGGAATTATTGGATCGGTTGCCAGGTTATAATATCCAGCAGCGGATTTTTGGAACGGTGGATTACAAACGAGCGCGGTACATTATTTTACCTGACCAGTTGGTGAGGCAGGCTTTATTCGTTGACTCGAAGGCCGAAAAGGAAAACCGCACGGCAACCATCCAGATGTCTCAAACCTCAATGCGTGTGAGGCATATTCGAGCCGACCTGCCTGTGGACGAAGCCGGGCGACTGCCGACGGTCTCGATTTATAATGACAAACAGTTTTTGACAACAACGGCATTTCTTCACTTTAAATACGAAGATGTGGATGCGCTTCACTATTTACAAGAGGTGACGATTTTTTGTTTACCCAATGGACTGCTTCAGGGCCGGTACAATCCTACTCCTGAAGATACGATCTGGTTGGCAGGACGAAATGCACCCACTTTGGGCGAAGATTTTCGGGTACGATTGGCTTTTGCCAAGTTGAAAGCGAAAGCTAACTGGCGGGTTCAACGAATTCATTACAATGTTCTGGACGGCGCACTTGAGGGAACTTGGGATGGGTGAGTATATTAAGCCGAATTCAATCATTCATGGCGACAGTCGGGAATTGCTCCGGCAAATTGCGCCCGATTCAGTTGCTTGCAGCGTCTGGTCTCCGCCTTATCACGTCGGCAAAGAATATGAAGCCGGTATGAGCTATGAGGACTGGCTTAGCCTGCTAAAAACTGTTATCTCCCTGCACATGCCCATTTTGAAACCAGGCGGATTTCTGGCCGTTAATATTGCCGATATTCTGTGCTTTAAAGACCCGGATATTCCACGCATCATGGCTGAGAATAAAAATCGGAAGAGAAACGACATTACCCGCGAGCTGGTGCTGGAAACCATAGCCGCCCACCCTGGCTTAAACCGCTACCAGATCGCCCAAATTTTGGGATGCAGCGAGCAAACGGTTGACCGCCGTCTGAAAGGCAACAATATTCGCGGTGGGAAATACGCTACTCAGACGCGCGTGAAATTGGTCGGCGGACTGATTGAGCAGATGGGGCTTGACGCCGGACTCTATTTGTATGATCGGCGTATCTGGGTGAAGGATGCAGCCTGGGAAAACAGTCGCTGGCACTCCAATTCCTATCGTTCGGTTGATGAGTTCGAGTACATTTACATGTTCTGGAAGCCGGGTATCACGGTAGTTGATCGAGATCGTTTAACCAAAGAAGAGTGGGTTAACTGGGGGTCGCGGGCGGTCTGGTCATTTCCCTCTGTGCGCGCCAACGACGACCACGAGGCCAAATTTCCCCTCGAACTGCCGAGGCGTATCATTCGTCTGCTGACCGCGCCGGAAGATGTTGTACTTGATTGTTTTGTTGGCAGTGGAACAACGGCAGTCGCGGCCCTTCTTGAAGGCCGGCAGTACATCGGCATTGACATCGAAGAAAAATACGTCGAGATGTCAAAAAAAGCCTGTCGGCGAACGCTGGAAAGCATGAATGGCGAACAACAGCTACAGCTATTTTAATTTTAGAGGATAACTCCGATGATTGACCTCACCGACATGGGGCAGCGGGCGCGGGCGGCGGCGTTACACCTGGCGCGGGCGACGACCGAGCAGAAAAACGCGGCGCTGCGGGCGATGGCCGACGCGCTGGAAGCCAACGCCCAAAGCATCCTGGAAGCCAACCGGCTCGACCTGGAGGATGGCCGCGCCAGCGGTTTGAGCGCCGCCCTGCTCGACCGGCTTGACCTGCAAAACCGGCTGGCCGGCATCGCCGCCGACGTGCGCAGCGTGGCCGGTCTGCCCGACCCCGTAGGACAAACTTTCGACGTCCGGACGCTGGAAAACGGCCTGCAAGTTTCCAAACGGCGCGTGCCGCTGGGCGTGCTGGGCGTAATTTACGAAGCGCGCCCGAACGTGACCGCAGACGTGGCCGCTCTGGGGCTGAAGTCCGGCAACGCTGTGATTTTACGCGGCGGGTCGGAAACCTTCCGCAGCAACCTGGCGCTGGTGGCGGCGCTGCGCCAGGCCATGACCGCGCATGGTTTCCCCGCCGATGCCTTCCAGTACATCGAAAATACCGACCGCAAGTATGTGGGCGAACTGCTGAAACTGCACCGCTACGTGGATATGATTATCCCGCGCGGCGGCAGCGCCCTGCATACCTTCTGCCGTGAAAACAGCACCATCCCGGTCATCACCGGCGGCATCGGCATCTGCCATCTGTACGTGGATGCAACCGCCGATCAGGATGCCGCGCTTAAAATCGTTCACAATGCCAAAACGCAGCGGCCTTCGGTCTGCAACGCGCTGGATACGCTGCTGGTTCACCGGGACATCGCGGCGGATTTCCTGCCGCGTGTGGTGGAAACCCTGGGTAGCGCCGGCGTGAGCTTTCGGGCCGAACCGCGCGCGCTGGCGGCGGTGAACGGGTGCGCTGATGACCCGCGCGTCGGATTGGCCGGCCCGGACGATTTTGATACCGAGTGGCTGTCGCTGGTGCTGGGCCTGAAAGTAGTGGACTCGCTGGACGAGGCGATAGAACATATCCGCCGGCACAGCACCCAGCATTCCGACGGCATTCTGACGCAGGACGAAACCGCCGCCGAACGTTTTCTAGCCGAGGTGGACTCGGCGGCGGTCTACGTGAACGCCAGCACCCGCTTCACCGACGGCAGCGCGCTTGGCCTGGGGGCGGAAATCGCCATCAGCACGCAGCGCCTTCATGCGCGCGGGCCGATGGCGCTGGAAGAACTGACCACCTACAAATGGGTGATCGTCGGCGCCGGCCATGTTCGCCCCTGAGATACGGCCATTTTGCCGCTCGCGTAAAAAGTCTAAAGATTGAATCGAGATCACAAGGCTTGTAATTTCACAACTTGCCTTATAATAGCGGATAAATGCTGTAATGTGAGTCTAAATCCAGGGTCAGCTACATGGCAAATATCCTGCTGGTCGAAGACAATGCCGAAATGCGTGTGTTATTACAGGAACTCCTGGAATGGGGGGGACATCATGTAACGTGCGAACGAACCGGCCAGGATGGACTGACATCGCTGCTTAATGCTGCTCACCTGCCGGATGTCATCATCAGCGACTTAATTATGCCGGGCATGGACGGCCTGACATTCCTCCAACGCATTCGCCAGAATCCCCGCTGGTCGCACATCCGTTTTATCATCATGAGCGGAGACTCTCAGGCCGAACGCCTGCAAGAGTCCAGGGCATATGCCGATGGGGTGCTGCCCAAACCCTTCAGCCTGAACGATCTCCAGCGCATCATCGGCTAGCCAGGATGGCTCACCGGCTGGCCGACGCATTCCCGGACGCAAGGTTAAACACACGCGGGCCGTACTGGTCAATCACCAGGCGCGGGCCGTCGCGCACATCGCAGATGTCGCCGTTGTTCAGGCGGTGGAACAGTTCAACAAAACCATGCGGTTTGACGAGGAAGATATGGCAGCCCTGCCGGAAGGCGGCCTCCATCGTGTCCCGGTCATCCAGCATGGTGGCGATAACCAGGCAGGCTTCCGGGAAACGCTGGCGAATCTGCGGGATAAGCTGCAAGCCGGTCATATCCGGCAGTTTCATATCCACCACCGCCAGCGCAATCTCCTGAACGCCGGTGATCGCTTCCAGCGCCTTCTGCCCGCTTCCGGCGCTGATTACCCTGAGTTTCGCCCCGCCCAGCAGCCGCTCTAAAAAATCCCGATTGGCGGGCGCGTCGTCCACCACCAACGCGACGCGATTGAACATCGTAAAATCCTTTCAAAGAACTTTTTCAGCAGCGGCCATTGCCCTCGCAAAAATTTTATGGCTTTAAGACGCCATCAGGCCTGACCGATCTCAGGCTTCCGGCGGGTTAGCTCGGCGTAACGGCTGAACAGTTCGACCAGATCGGCGACGGGCAGGGGTTTGGCGAGGTAGCCGGTGCAGCCCGCCTCTAGGCAGCGTTCACGGTCGCCCATCATGGCATGGGCGGTCAGGGCAAAAATGGGCGTCTGGTGACCGCCGGCGCGCAGCACCCGCACCACGTCCAGGCCATCCAATGTACCCACTATCTGTACATCTATCAACAGCAGATCGGGGCGGTCGGACTCGAAATGCTCCAGCACGCTCCAACCGTTGTTATAATGAATGACTTCATGCCCGCCCATACTGGCGATTCGCCGCACGAGGAACAGGTTAATTTCGTTATCCTCGACACAAACAATGCGCATGTGTCGCCTCCTTTCAAGATGGGGCGCTCTGTGTATCCGGGACGGCGGCAGGCGATGCAAGCAGCGCAGTGGGTTGCAGCGCGGGCGGTGGGCTGGCCGGGACGGTGAAATGAAAGGTCGCGCCCTTGCCCACTTCGCTTTCGACCCAGATGCGCCCGCCCATTAGCGTCAGCAGTTGGCGAGAAATCGCCAGCCCCAGGCCGGCCCCGGCGCGCGGGTCACGACCCACCACTTCCGCCTGTTTAAATTCCTCGAAGATGAGGTTGTGATTTTTCGGGTCAATGCCCGAACCGGTATCTTTCACGCTGAATTGTACGGCCTCCCCGGCCTCACGCACGATCAGGGTAATCGAACCCGTATCGGTGAACTTGACCGCGTTGCTGTACAGGTTCATCAAAACCTGCCGCAGACGGTTCGGGTCGGCCTGGATGGACGGCATCACCGCCGGGAAGTCCCGGCGCAGTTCGACCGGCTTTTCGCCCAGCAGCCCGGCGCTGATCGAAAGCACCGCCTCGATGATCGGCAGCGGCTCGACCCGTTCGATCTGCATGTCGAGTTTGCCGGCGTCCACTTTGGATAAATCCAGGATGTCGTTGATGAGGTTAAGCAGCTGGCGTCCACTGTCGAAGATGTAGTGCAGGTCGCTTTCGTACCCTTTCGGCAGCGGCACGTCATCATACATGGCCGGGAACTTCAGCATCGTCTCGCTGAAGCCGATGATCGCGTTCAGCGGCGTGCGCAGTTCATGGCTCATGTTCGCCAAAAACTGCCCCCGGAAGTATTTGGCTTCCTCGGCGGCGGCGCGGGCGCTTTCCAGTTCCTCGTTAGTTTCTTGCAGTTCTTCGCTCAGGGCCTGGCTGCGCTTGAGGGCTTTTTCCAGCAGCATCCGGTTTTCGTGGAGCGCCTCGGTCGTGCGGCGTTCCCGCTGGTAATTCAACAGCGCCCATTCCGTCACCTGGTACAGTTCCCCCGTTACCTGCGCCGCCAGCAGCGCGCTGGCGACAATCAGCCCGATGGCGAACAGCCGCAGTTCGATGTGCAGAAGCATTCCCTCCTGGCTCAAACCGGGCAGAAAAAACACAATCGCCGCCGCAAGGATGGCGGTCAGCAGCGTATTGCGGGGCGAAAGCAGCAGCCCCACCACAAACACGATCACGGGGAAGATGAAGGGGATCATCTGTATGGCGCGGTCGTCGCCCCACGCCAGCAAAATCGCGCCGCCGGTCAGCCCGCCCAGCGTGTACGACCACACCGCCCGCTGGTAACGGTCGCGGCGCAGGAAAAACCGCGTCATCAGACAGCCGACGCTGACAGCCGCCATCGCCAGCAGCCAGGCCAGCGCATCCTGATGCCGGAGCGTGGCAATGGTGATGATGATCCAGAACACAACCAGGCTGCCGTACAGCGTGACCTGCCATAACACCGTCAGCCGGTCGGCGCGCACTTCGGTCGCAAAATCCTGTTTGGTCGGGAGGCTCACCGCTGTTAACCTGTAATAACGCCTACATTACTTTCATCCCATTATAGGGCAGTTTTGAGCGGGGCATGAAGCGGTCTTGAAACGTTCCGGCATTCAAACCGAAAATTCATAATTGGCGGGACAGCAGAGGACAGCGATTTACCAGGAACGGCAAAAGAGGAAATCGAAGGGGGCGCCCTTTAACGCTGGAGCGCCTTCTCCCGGCACAGCCGCAGCGATTCCCGGATGATCCTCAGGATCGTCATCCGGCGACCTGCCTGCCACAAGCGGGTTATTTCCGCCAACAGAATCTCATTGGTGGTGACATAATCCTGAAGTTCGGCGGCAGGCGTTTTGTTCTGGTCTGACCGCCGATGTTCATGAACCATCGGCTTAACCTTTCCCCGGCACAATCCCACTCCGCGGCATTTTAACCTGATTTGATGTGTAAATCTTTAAGAAAAAACGAAAAATATATTGATAATGCCGCTGCGCGCAGCGGCGTTGTGATTTAAGCCTATGTTAAGCTGTTTGTGAGCCATCTGAAAGCCGTTTATACTTCCGCGCAAATGCGCCGTTTTCGAGGGGGATATATGAGTGCATCCATCAATCTGTTTAAGTATTCTGATGATTTCCTGTCATACCCGGCAGGGCATGTCATCCTGCGCCGGGGCGACCCCGGTAATGTGATGTATGTGGTTCAGGACGGCGAAGTTAACCTGATGCTGGATGATACCGTAGTGGAAACGGTCGGCCCTGGCGGCGTCTTTGGCGAGATGGCGCTCATTGACAAGCGCCCCCGCAACACCACCGCCGTCGCCAAAACCGACTGCCGCATCGTGCCGATTGACGAAAAACGCTTTCTGTTCATGATCGAAGAAACGCCTAACTTCGCCCTGGACGTGATGCGTATCCTGGTCGGGCGCATCCGGTCGGTTATGCGTCCGCCGGATACCCCCTAGAGGCTGTTATGTACTTTGCCACCCCAGCAGGGCGATGAAAAGGGTTTTTACGCCCACCGGCTTTTTGCCCTCACCCCCGGCCCCTCTCCCGAACGCGCCTTCGGCACTGGGAGAGGGGTGAAAACGCACACAAACGCGCTTTCCTCCCCCTCGCCCAGTCGCAAAGTGGCGGTTGGAACTGTCTCCATTTACTCCGGACGCTTTATGCGCCCTGTCGCTGATTTGTCCTTAGGATACCAACCGGTTGTGGAGGAGTGATGGAGACGCGGTCAACGACCAGCCGCTAAAGCGGCTGGCTTGTCCCTGACGCACTCGCACGAGGTGGAGCATGGCTCACTTTAACCGCATACGCCGTGTCGAGACAATAGGCTGGTTGACTGGCAGCCCGACAAGCAGCAG
>JACAES010000101.1 GCA_013388735.1 Chloroflexota bacterium
CGACAAGCAGCAGAGCTTCGCTAGTCTCGCCTTTTACGTGGCGGACTTCCCGCCACAACCACATAGGCTCGGTTTGGAAGGTGCACGGGTACAGTAACCGTTGCTCCCGTGAGGGAGTGTCTTCACCCAAGACCATTATGCTACGAAAGGAGCAAGAGCGCATTCATCCACCCGCTAAAGCTGGTGGTTTCCTGCGCCAAATCTTATGAAATACCCGCCCCTGACAGGGCGTACCGTTCGCTTCTGGCGGCGGGGTGGGATGCCGACGCAGGTTAAGCGGTATCCCGCCCCACCAGGCTAACCTTTGATCGCCCCGATGCGTAAGCCCTGCACAAAATATTTCTGGAACGCGAAAAAGACCACGATCATCGGCAGCGCCGCCAGCGCCGCGCCGGACATCAGCAGGCCGTAGTTCGTCCCGAATTCGCCGTTCTGGATGTACGACAGCCCCACCTGAAGCGTGAACAGGTCGGGGTCATGGGTGATGACCAGCGGCCACAGGAAGTTATTCCAGTACCGTTGAAAGGCGAAAATGGCCGTCACGGCCAGCGCCGGAACCGACAGCGGCATCACCACCAGCCGGTAAATCTGCCACTCGGACGCGCCGTCAATACGCGCCGCTTCTTCCAGTTCGCTCGGTATGGTCTGCATGAATTGTTTGAGCAGGAAGATGCCGATCACGTCCGCCAGCCCCGGCAGCAGCAGCCCTTGAAAGGTATTGTTCAGCCCCATATCCCGCACCAGGAAAAACAGCGGAATCAGCGTCACCTGCGGCGGAATCATGATGGCCGCCAGGATGAGCCAGAACAGCGGACGCGCGCCGGGAAAACGCCGTTTCGCCAGCGCGTAAGCGGCCATCGAGTCGAACAGCAGGTGAACGACCATGCTGACGACGGCATACAGCGCCGTATTAAACAGCCATAACCACACCCGCTGGATGCGCAGCGGCTCGGCCAGAAACGGCAGTTCGATGGTCGTCATGCCGCCGGCTTTGGCGATCTCGAAGAAGTTGTCCAGCGTCGGATGGGCCGGGATCAGCTCCGGCGGGATTTTCACGGTAGAGGCCGCCGGGGTGAGCGCGGTAGCGAAAATCCAGTACAGCGGAAACAGGCTGACGACCGCCATCGTCGTCAGCAAAATCAGCACCAGCAGTTTGGAAATATCCAGGCGGCGGTTGTAGCGCGCCCGCAGCGGCATCAGGTCGGCATAAGGAACATTTTTCGCGGCCATCGGTTAATACTCGTAATCACTGCTGAGGACACGGAACTGCAAAAACGAAAACACCGCGATGATGGCGAACAGCACCAGCGCGATGGCGCTGGCGCGACCATAGTTGAAGTCGGAAAACGCGGTGCGGTAAATCAACTGCACCAGCGTCATGGTCGAGTTCACCGGGCCGCCGCCGGTCATCACGTAAACCCGCTCGAAAATCTGGAAACCGGCAATCGTGTAAATCACCACCAGGTACAGCGTGGTCGGCTTGAGCAGTGGGAAGGTGATAAAACGCAGGCGCTGAAAAGCGTTCGCCCCTTCCACTTCGGCGGCGTCGTAATATTCGGTCGGAATCGAGCCGAGCGCCGCCGAATAAATGACCACGCCCGTCCCCGGTATGACGACGACTGTGCTGAGGACGATGCTCCACAGGGCGTTGTTCGGGTCTTGCAGCCACAGCACCCGCGGGATGCCCAGCAGGCCGAGGATGTAATTCAGAAAGCCGAAGTCCGGCTGAAAAATCCACAGCCACACCAGCGAGATCACCACCACGCTGGACACATATGGCAGATAAAATGCCCCGCGAAAGATGGCGCGCACCCAGCTCGAAAACGGCTGAAGCAGAACGGCCACCACCAGCGAGGAGGTCGTCCAGGAGGCGACGACGAAAAAGGCGTAAACAAACGTATTCAGCAGCGATTTATGAAATAAGGTGCTGTTGAACAAAAACGCAAAATTTTCCAGCCCCACCCATTCCGTGCGCCGCAGCCCCACGTCCTGAAACGACAGCAGAAAAGCCTGAAGCAGCGGATAAACGATAAACAGCAGGAACAGGATCGCGCTGGGCAGGACGAAAAAGTAGCTCCATTTGTGGCGATTCCAGAACAGCAGCGCGCGCTGAACCGGCGACGGCTGCGGCGAAACAGCGTTCATGGACGGCAACCTCACAGTTCACAAACCTGGGACAGATAAACGAGGGGAGAGGCCAGGCCTCTCCCCCGTACCGGCTGTTGGGCTGAGGCGTTACTGGTTGGCTTCGTCCAGCGCGGCCTGATATTCCGGCGCGATGGCATCCATCGCTTCCTGCGCCGTCTGCTGCCCCAGGATGATGGACTGGAGCGCGGCGTAGTAGTTGGCCTTCAGTTCCGACGGAATGGCAAACGGGAACTCGAAGATATTGGCGGCGACCATCGCATTGATGACGGCGCGTTTTTCGTCGGTGGCATAGCTGTTGTTGCTGGCGCGCATACTGGGCGCCAGCTGGTAGCCCGGCACCAGTTCGGCCACTTCAGCGCCGGTCAGCCAGCGGCCCAGTTCGTGGGCGGCGGCTTCGGCTTCATCGTCGGCCACGTCAACCACCGCATACAGGCCGATGCCGCCGGTCGAAACCGGCTGGCCGGAGTCGCCTATCGGAACAGGCAGGATCGCCAGCGGGAACTCCGCCGCTTCCAGGTCGGGGATGAAGCCCGGCGGTTCCATGAACATGGCAACGGTGCGGGTGTCCTTGAAGTAACCACGCACGATCAGCTGTTTGGCCTGGCCGAAGTCCGGCGGCACAACCCGGTGAACCAGCGCCAGGTCGGCGATTTTCTGGAGCGCGGACACGGCTTCGGGGCTGTTCTGGACGAAGGTCTTGCCGTCGGCGCTGCGGACGCGCCCGCCGTCAATGTAATACAGCGGCTCGATGCCCACGAAGTCAATATCGAACGACGAGGAGAAGCCGTAAACCTGCAAGCCGTCCTCGCGGACGAATGTCAGGGCTTTGGCGGCTTCGACGAATTCATCCCACGTCCAGCCTTCTTCGACGGTGGGCAGCTCGACGCCGCGCATCTCGAAGTATTCGGTGTTCGCCATAATCGGGATGGCCGTCGCCCACAGCGGCCAGGCCCAGATGCTGCCGCCGTCGGTCACGGCTTTCAGGCCGGCGGGGTAGATGTCGGCCAGGTCTTCTTCGGTCAGGATGTCATCCAGCGGGGACAGGATACCCTCGCGGGCGTAGCGGATCACGTCGGTGTTGGTGACGCGGAAAATGTTGATGTCAGTCCCGGCGGCCAGGGCGGCTTCCAGTTTGGCCGTGCCTTCTGCCGTCCAGGGGATGCCGACGATCTCCACGTCAATCTTGGGGAAGCGTTCTTCAAAAGCGGCGATGGCGAGGTCGGTGTTGATCGAGGATGTATCGCCGCCCTCGACATAACCGCGCTGGTAGAAGACGATGCGGATTGGGTCCTGCGCGACCGCCGGCCCGACGGCCAGCGCCATCACGACGACCAGCAGAATAATGAAGGTCATTCTACGATTCATTTCTCATACTCCATTTCTTCAACAAAAGCAGTGTTTTTTTGCGAACCGGTGCCTGATTAATCGGAAATACGCATCCTCCTGTTGATAATCGGATATTTCCAGTTCAGGGAAATATCATCCGAATGATACCATACAGCCTGGCATGGCGCAGCAGGGATGTCCCCCGCTTCAGTGCATATCGGCGCTGATGGTCGTGCCAAGACCGGCGCGCAGGAAATTGAACTGTACGTTGGGATGATCGGCCAGCAGCGACATCGGCACCGACGTATCCGCCAGCCGCCGGGCGATCATCAGCGTGGTCAGGCGCATCCCGAAAGGATTGTCGTGCATCCCGGCGTGCCAGATGGATACCTTCTCGGCCTTCCAGGTTTCAACCGGGCCGACGCTGATGGCCTGTGACGGCACGTTCTGCACCACGCCGCCGCCGGACGTGCGCGCGTTCTGGATGATCGTCATCGGGTGCAGGTCAACCACGCGGGTCGTCAGCCGCCGGTAGACCTCCGGCGGGGGCGGGAAATCGGTATAGGGCGGTTCGCGGCGCGGCGGGTCATTGAAGGCCCAGTGTTTGACCTCGCCCTGGCCGCCCTGCATCACCACGCAGCGGGCGGTTTCCCAACTGGCGATGTAGGCGGTCGGGTCTGCCGCCGGGAAGTGGATGTTCTCAGGCGGCATCCGCAGTTCTGGCCGGATGCGGTTGAAACACAGTTCCATGTCCGCGCGGGCGAAACTGAGCGGAAAGTCCACCGGCGCTTCTTTGCCGTCCACCACCCATTCATCCATGCCCCAGAAGTGACAGTAGCGCAGGTCGAGTTCCAGTTCGTTGACCAGCCGCGCCACCAGGGGAAGCTGTTCGGTCGGGCCAATCGGCCCGCAGATGCCGGCGGGGCGGTCGGGCGTGGCCTGCCGCCAGGCGGTGATGTATTCCAAGGCTTCGGCCAGATAAAAATCCTCGACGGTATCGTAGAGCCTGATCGTAAAGCCGGGGCGGCTGAGGCCGGGCAGGTCGGCGGCGGTCAGCCGGGCGGCATCATCCAGGATTTCGCGGTCGAGCGTGGTGTAATCCCACCAGCCCGGCGCAACTTTGCTTACAGGTCGCATCATCTCTCCTCGTGTAACGGTCATGGCAGGACGCGATATGGGCGCGGGCGGCCCCAGCCCAGTTCCGGGCGGAAGCCCTCGGCGTGGGTCACGCCGCATTGCAGCCCGCGTGACCGGCTCATCACAGTCATAAACTCCAGAATGTCGGTGTTATCATGCTGTTTCAGCCAGGTAAGCTGGCTGTCGTGGCAGGCCAGCATGGCGCGTTTGGTTTCGTAAGTGCCGCTAATGTCCACGTATTCGGTCGGCACGAAGTTGATGCCGGTGAGTACATCGTAATAATAAAGCGCCTGCACGCCGGGATGCGCCGGAAGCGTCGTTTTGACGTGCGGCACGCCTGATAAAAACGATGCGTCGAATACCAGCCGGCTGACCACGCGGTGATCGGGGTGATAATCATCGGGCGCGTGGGTCAGGATCAGGTCAGGCCGGGCGGCGCGCACCATATCCACGAAACGCAGCCGCGTCGGGATGTCCTCGAAAAGCAGTTCGTCGGTGAAACCCAACCACAGGAATTCCGCCCCGATGAGCGCGGCAGATCTTTCGGCCTCGGCGCGGCGTATCTGTGCCAGCTCGTCCGGCTGGATGACCATATGCCCGGCGCTGCCGTCGGTGGCGACCGCCATCACCACCTGGACGCCGTTCTGCGCGAATTTCGCCAGCGTCCCCGCGCACAGGATTTCCAGATCGTCAGGGTGCGCCCCGACTGCCAGCACACGTTCGACAGGTGGCATGGTTCAATCCTCCAGTTCCTCGAACTCGGAAACCAGAATCGGCGGCACCCAGTCCTCCGGCACGCGCGCGTCGGTATCCAGCCGCACCACGCCGGCGCGCAGCGGGCGGAACAACCGCGCCGCCGTCTGTTCAATCGGCGCAAAGCGGTCGGCGTCGGTATTACCCAGGCGGCAGGGATAAAACGCCATTCGTTCGTAGTAACTGCTGCCCGCCGAAACGTGAATGAGGCGCTGCGGGTTGGGCGTGATGAAGGTATACACCAGCGGGCGCGCGCAGTAATACCAGGGGCCCCAGTGAAGATAAAAATACGGCTCCCACTGCGCCAGACCATCGGCGTGCTGCATCCCCGACAGTTCCAGATTGATGGCCGCCAGCGCGCACGGCACGTCGCGGTTGAAGAACGCCCACCAGGGCGCGCGCGCGTCAATTTCCATCGCCGGTACGGGGTGGCGCGGCAGCGTTTTGATGACCACCGTTCCCACCGCGCTGTCGGGCTGCTTCCAGGCGAATTCGTCCACCACGTCCTGATTGACGACCAGCTCGCCGTTGCGCAGCGCCACCACGTCCAGGTCGCGGGTTACGTCCAGCACCGAGCTTTCCATCACATAAGGCGTGTTGTGGTAAAAGAGGTAGGTGATGGAGCAGGCCACTTCAGGGTAATCCGGAAGCGGCCCCCAGCGGCGTGTCATGGCGAACACCGGCCCGACGATGGTTTCGGCGTGCTGCGGCGGATTCCAGTCCGAGGCGTGCATCCAGGTGCGTGGCGGCGCGTAAACGCCGGGATTCCAGTGCAGCGCGCCGTTGGTTTCCAGGTGATGCGCGAACACGCGGTTGACGTTCTGTTTGAGGTGAATTTCGTCAATTGCGCCGCTGTCCGGGTGCAGCCGGATCGTATAGTGGCTGTTTTCGACCGTCAGCCCCAGGCCGCTGCCGCTGACGCGCAGATCGGTGGGGTAAGCGGGCGCGGGCGCGTCCGGGTTTCCGTAGAAGATGAGATAGACTTTTTGCGCATGGGCCGGCACATCGGCCAGGAAAGCCACGCCGACGGTGGTGGTCGGCTGGCAGTGTTCGTCGGCGAACTTATCCCAGGTCGAAACGCCGTACACCTGCGACGGGACTTCCTGCGGCTGGCCGCTGACCGGGTCTATGCCGACGACGCGAATCTCGCGCGCGGGGTCGGTCAGACGGTCGGCATACAGGCCCAGCCACAGATGCACCGGTTCGCCGGCGCGGGCTGCGCCGATGGTCTCGGCCAGCACGGTCGCGCCGTAATACTTCCAGCGCGCGTCCCACCAGCCGCCAGCCGCCAGCGTCTGGCCTTCCGCCGCCAGTTCAACGCGCGCGCCGGCGGCATCCTCGGCCTGAACCGCGATGCGCACCGTCGAGCCATCAGCCCAATCCACGCGGGCGACCAGTTCCGCCGGCTGACCGGCGGCCCAGGTGTGTTTGCGGTTCGCCAGTCCGCCGCTGTATACGGTGAAGTCGCGCACGCGAACGGCGTTGACCAGCACGCGCGTCACGGTCAGATCGGCAGGCGGCGCATCCAGCCGCAACCGCGCGTGATAGTACGGGTGTTCCGGCGTGGGAAAACCAAATTGTTCAATTTGCAGGGTGATGTCCACCGCGTTCCCCCTTCAGGATTAATCGCCGTCTGGTCTGGGGCGGGTATAGTCGTCCCGTTGTAACCACTCTGGCCGCGCCCAGCCATCCGGGACGCGCGCGTCAATGTCCAGGTTCGCCACCGAAACATCCAGCGGAAACGCCAGCCGCCGGTAGGTATCCTCAATCGGCGCGAAACGGTCGGCCTGCGTCCGGCCCAGGCGGAACGGGTAAAAGGCCATACGCTCGTAGTAGGTGCTGCCGCGCGGGATTCGCATCATACGCTGCGGATTGTTCCAGGGGCCGGTGGAAAAGGTATATACCAGCGGTCGGCAGCAGTAGATTAACTCGTCGCTCCAGTACAGATAGGTGTACGGTTCCCAATGGATAAGGCTTTTATCGCGCTGGATGTTGACCACTTCCAGGTTGATCCCGGCAAAACCACCCTCCAGGTCGCGGTTGTAAAACGCCCACCAGGGAACGTCGCGCTCCATGTAAAGACCCAGGCGCGGGCTTTTGGGCGTTTCGTAAATGGCGACCGAGCCGATCTCGCCGCCCGGCTGCTTCCAGGCAAACTCGCGCACGACCTTGTGATTAAACACGGCCTCACCGCTGCGCAGCGCGTGAACGTCTATGTCTTCGATGATATCCAGCGACGAACTCATCATGATGTAGGGCTGGTGCGCGTAAAAGGTATAGGTGACGGTACACAGCACTTCCGGGTAGGACGGCAGCGCGCCGCTGCGCCGCGTCATAAAAAACACCGGGCCGCCGTAGGACAGCTCGACGGGCGGCGGGTCCCAGTCAGATTGGTGCGCCCAGCGGCGTTCGCGGGTATAGACGCCGGGGTTCCAGTGCAGCGCGCCGTTGTTTTCGACGTGGTGTTCAAAGAGCGTATTCACGCCCCCTTTGAGCAGCACATCGTCCAGCGTGCCGGCGCGCGTGTGCAGCCGGGCGCGGTAATAATCGTTATCAATCGTGAACGCCAGCGCCTCCCCGCTAACGCGCAGGTCGCTCGTATACTGGGGCGACGGCGCATCCGGGTTGCCGTAAAAGATCAGATAGACTTTTTCGGCACTGGCGGGAACATCGGCCAGAAAAGCAACCTCGAAGGTGGTGGTTGGCTGGTTGAACTGGTCGCTTTCAGCGTCGTATACCGAAATATCGTATACCTGGCAGGGCGTCTCACACGGCGCGCCGCTGGCCGGGTTGATGCCGATGACGCGCACCTCCCGCGCGGGGTCGGTCAGCCGGTCGGTGTACAGGCCGAGCAGGACATGAACCGGCTCGTGCGTCCGCGCCAGCCCGGCGGTTTCGCGCACAACCACCGAGGCATAATAGCGCCAGTCGCCATGCCACCAGCCGCCGCGCTCCGGCGCGGTCGCCTCGGCGGTCAGGGTGATCGCGGCGCCGTCCGCGCCTTCGACATCCACTTTAACGCGATGCGCCGACCCGTTCGACCAGTCCAGACGCAGCACCAGGTCTTCTTCCGGCGCGCCGGTCAGTTGATCGCCGTAAGGGGTAGGGCAGCCGGCACGGTACACCCAGAAATCGCGTGAGCGCCGGCCATCCACGCGCACCTGCCGGATGCTTAGGCCGGGGGCGGCATCCGCTTCCAGGCGCAGCCGCAGGTGGTAATACGGATATTGGGGGGTCGGAATATCATAACGAAAAACGTTTAAATCATGCGGTTGGATCATAAGTGACTATTTTCCTGGTCAACAAATATCTCCGGCTCAATCAGGCATCGGGTGCCGGCCCACTGGATTGGCGAACGACCAGCTCCGGCGTGATGCGTACCAAAACCTCCTCTCTGATTTCGCTGTCGGTGATGATGGTTGTTAACAGCCGCAGCGCCTCACGGCTCAGAACCTCAATCGGCTGGCGCATGGTGGTCAGCGCGGGGGAAAGGTACTGCGCCAGTTCGATGTCATCGAAGCCGACGATGGATATATCCTGCGGCACGCGCAGGCCGGACTCCAGCGCCGCTTTCAGCGCCCCGGTTGCCACGATGTCATCCGAAGCAAACACGGCGGTCGGGCGCTCCGGCGCTGCGATCAACGCCTGCATGGCGCGGCTGCCGCCGGCGGGGGTATTCACTTCACGTTCAATCCAGGCCGACCGGCTGCGCTCGTGCAGGTAGGCCAGATACGCCTCGCGCCGCTCGTTGATGTCACCCTGCCAGCCCGCATCAATGAAGGCGATGCGCCGATGCCCCAGCGCCCACAGGTGATCCATGATGGCGCGGACGCCGGCGCGGTTGTCAATGCCGACCGAATAGCGCGAAGCCGGGGCGCGGCATAATGTCACCACCTTGTGGCTTCGGCGAAACAGTTCTTCCAGCGAACTATCGTCGTCCCTGAGGTTGCCCAGAACGATCACCCCGTCGGTCTGCCGGATGTCCAGCAGATCGCCCAGCGTCAGCACAGTATCGCCGTCATTCTGCGCGTGGCCCAATACGAGGCGATAGCCCAGCGCGCGCGCGCCGGTGCTGAGTTCGGAGATCATGCGGGCGAAAAACGGATCGGCGATATCGCGCACGATCACCCCCAGCAGGTAGGACTGCCGACCACGCAGCGCCCGCGCCAGGGGATTGGGCGTGTAGCCCAACTGGGCAGCGGCTTCGCGCACGCGGCTGCGCGTTTTTTCGCTGATAAAATCGTTGTGGATGTCATTGAGGACCCGCGAAACCGTGCTGGGTGACACACCCGCCAGTTCGGCCACGTGCTGGGCCGTCACCGGCTCAATCACATCCTCAGTTTTCCGCCGCGTTGGTTTAGCCATATTCGTATAGCAATCGTTTGCAGACAATCGAATTATAGCATTCGATTGCTCAAAAAGTCAACCGGTTGCCCTCGATAGGGTGCATTTCAAGTTGGTGTAGAGTGCTTTTGCCCCCGCCCCCTCGCGCTTAGGGGACAGCCCTCACCCCCGTCCCCTCTCCCGAACGGGTCTTTGGCACTGGGCGAGGGGCGAAAATCAGCACCGTCGCCTTTGCTTCCCCCGTCTCCCAGCCGCGCAGCGGCGGTCGGGAGAAGGGGGCAGGAGGATGAGGGCGAAATCGCGCTGAAGTGAAATGCACCCCCCTCGATAGGGCAATCGCTTGAAGATACTTCGTCTCAGTCAGCAGACTTTTGCCTTGTGACCTCACCCCTAAACCCCCTCGCGCTTAGGGGACAAACGTCCCCATTCGGCTCGCCGAATCCAGGGCGGGGGCTTCATCCCATCGGCAGCCAGGTCTCCCCCGAATTCGGGGGAGATTGAGAGGGCGTCTGAATGCTGCTGAAGCGATTGCTCTGCCGGTTGCCCTCGATAGTTTAAAGTTTAATCACCTGGCCAGAGCGTCCCGCGACAGGCGGCGGTATAATCGTTATCGCACACAGCAGGCAGGCGCGGCGTGGTCGCCCCTGCTCAGCACTCGGCACTTGGCACTCGGAACTCAGCACTCACTTTATGGTTCATATCGGCTTAAACGCGCATTTACTGGCCGGAGGCGCCGGCTACCGGTCGGCGGGCATACACGGCTACATCTGGCATACGCTGGCGCACCTGCGCGCCGCCGCGCCGGACGGCTGGCGTTTTACGGTGCTGGTCGGGGCAGACAGCACGGCATCTTTCGACGGGCTGGAAATACGCCGCGCCCGCTGGAATACCGCCTCGCCGCTGCGCCGCATCGCCTGGGAACAGATGGCGCAGCCCTGGTCGCTGGGCGAGTTCGACCTGTATCACGCGCTGGCGTTTGTGTCGCCGCTGGCGCTGTCCGTCGCCAGCGTGGTGACGGTTTATGACCTGAGCTTTATGCATTATCCGCAGGTGCTGCCGGCTTCTCGCCGCCTGTATCTGCGTCTGTTCACGGCGCTGTCGTGCCGCCGCGCCCGCCAGGTGATCGCCATCTCGCACAGTACCGCCCGCGACGTGGCCGCCAGCCTGGGTATCCCGCCGGAGAAAATTACGGTCGCCGCGCCGGGTTACGACGCCGCCCGACACCGCCCGCTGCCGCCGGAGCAGGTGGCCGCCTTCCGCCGGGACAAAGGGCTGCCGGAGCGCTTCTGGCTGTTCGTCGGCACGCTGGAGCCGCGCAAAAACCTGCCGCTGCTGCTGGAAGCCTATGCCGCCCTGCCGCGCAACGAGCGCCTGCCGCTGGTGCTGGCGGGCGGTAAAGGCTGGGGCTATCAGGCTGTTTTTGAGGCCATCGAACGTTTTCACCTGGAAAACGCGGTCAGCCTGCCGGGTTTTCTGCCTGTCGAAGACCTGCCGCTCTGGTACAATAGTGCCGAGGCGTTCGTTTATCCCTCGCTGTTCGAGGGGTTCGGCCTGCCGGTGCTGGAGGCGATGGCCTGCGGCACGCCGGTGCTGACATCGAATGTGTCGTCGCTGCCGGAAGTGGCCGGCCAGGCCGGGATGTGCCTGCCGCCGCACGCCGCGCCGGCCTGGACGGAAGGGCTGCGTCGCGTTTATGCGGACGCCACCTGGCGCGCGGCGGCGCGTGAACAGGGTTTTCGGGAGGCGGCGCGTTATTCATGGACGGAGACGGCGCGGCAGACGATCCTGAGCTACCAGAAGGCCCTGTGAACCCGCTTAACCTTTGCAGGGGCGCAGGGTCTTGCGCCTGCCCAAGCGGTTGGTTTCATGTTGATGATTGATGGCGATGGGTGTGATGGAGTTCTTAGAGCAATTTGAGTCGTAAGATGGCGAACGAACCGATTCCCCCTCGACGCAGTTTGTACATGCCCAAAGGCTTCTGGCCGTTTGTAGATGTCGCGCTGGTATTTGTGGCCTTCGCCGCTGCGTACTACATGCGCTACGAGTTACAGCTCATCCGCGCGGTGGACGGCGCGAACCGCGCGCCCTTCGCGCCCTATCTGCCGTATGCCGCCGTGTACGCGGCGCTGCTGGTGCTGAACTACCAGGGCAGCGGTCTGTATCGCAGCATTCGCGGGCGCTCGTGGATGGAGGAAGTCTACAGCGTCCTCAACGGCGTCACCAACGCGACCGTGATTGTGCTGGGGCTGTACTTCGTTTTTCAACCGCTGGTCTTCAGCCGTTTGATGTTGGTCTACGTGGCCGCCCTGACGACTGCCGCGCTGGCGCTGGTGCGCGCCGCCCGGCGCATCGTGCAAGCGCACCTGCGGACGAAAGGCATCGGCATCCAGCGGGTGCTGGTGGTGGGCGCGGGCGACGTGGGGCGGGCCGTGCTGCGGACGATGATCGCCCGGCAGGAACTTGGCTACCGTCCGGTGGGTTATGTGGACGACGACCCGGAACGCGGCAGCATCGATCTGGGGCGCGTCAAAGGGTTGGGCGGCCTGAAGAACCTGGGTAAAACCATCCGCAATCAGGCCGTTGATCTGGTCATTATCACGCTGCCCTGGGCGCAGCACGACCGCATCCTGGAATTGGTCGCCGTAAGCCGGCGCGCCGGGGCGGAAGTGCGTGTCGTGCCGGATGTATTCCAGTTGAATCTGCGGCAGGTGCAGGTCGAAAACCTGGACGGCATCCCCCTGCTGGGCGTCAGCGACGGCGCGCGGCTTCCCAATCGCGGCCATATCATCAAACGGGCGCTGGATATCGGGCTGATCGCGCTGGCGTCGCCGCTGCTGCTGCTGATCTTCGGGCTGATCGCGCTGGCAATCCGCCTGGAAGGACCGGGACCGATCTTCTACAAACAGAAGCGCGTCGGTCGTTACGGGCAGGTCTTCGATATGGTCAAGTTCCGCAGCATGGTGCCGAACGCCGACGCGCTGCGCGCGCAGTTGATCGAGGAATACCAGCAGGACCCGCGCCACCCCAAGTTCAAAAACGACCCGCGTGTGACCCGCGTCGGGCGGTTTATCCGCACCACCAGCCTGGACGAACTGCCGAACCTGTTTAACGTGCTGCTGGGGCAGATGAGCCTGGTCGGGCCGCGCCCGCCCACGCCGGACGAGGTAGCGCATTACGAACCCTGGCACATGCAGCGTTTGCAAACGCTTCCCGGCATGACCGGGCTGTGGCAGGTGAACGGGCGCAGCGACGTGCCGTTCGACGAAATGTGCCTGCTGGACATTTATTACATCGAAAACTGGTCGGTCAAGCTGGACGCGCAGATTTTGATGCTGACGCTGCCGCGCGTGCTGCTCGGTCATGGCGCGTATTGAGTTTAAAAGCCTAACGCAAAGACGCCAGGGGACAAAGGCGCAGCGCTGTTTTCTCTGCATCTTTGTGTCCTGGCGGTGAGTTTTTGTATTTTCCCGGAATGAACGTTGTATAAAACGGAGCGCCGGATGCAGACCTTATCCCGCCGCAGGTTCCTCAAACTGACGCTGACCTCCGCCCTGGGGACGACCGTCCTGGGGGTGGGCGGGTTCGCTTACGCTTACGACATCGAACCGCAGTGGGTAGAAGTCGTGCCGGTTGAACTGGCGCTGCCGCGCCTGTCTCCGGCCTTCGATGGTTACAGGCTGGCGCAGATCAGCGACATTCACATGGGAACGGGTATGACGCCGGAACGCCTGCGGCGGGTGGTCGAACTGGTGAACGACCAGCAGCCGGATTTAGTCGCCATCACCGGCGATTTTGTGACGCATGGCCCGGTCGCGCCGCTGGCGGCGGGGTTGGTGGACGGCCTGCGCGCCCTGCGCCCGGCGGAAGTCACCCTCGCCATCCTGGGCAATCACGATCACTGGACGGATGCCGCCGCCGTCCGCCGCATCATTCGTGAGGGCGGCGCGCTGGACATCAGCAACGCCGTTTACACGCTGCGCCGGGGGGATGCGCGGCTGTATATCGCCGGGGTGGACGATTACTGGGAGCGCAAAGACCGCCTGGACGCCGTGCTGGCGGCGCTGCCGGACGATGGCGCGGCGGTGCTGCTGGCGCACGAGCCGGATTACGCGGACATCAGCGCCGTGACCGGGCGTTTTGACTTGCAGCTTTCCGGCCATTCGCACGGCGGGCAGGTGATTCTGCCGCTGCGCGGGCCGCTGGTGCTGCCCACTTACGGCAGAAAATATCCGGTTGGGCGCTACCAGGTCGGCGGCATGATTCAGTACACCAATCGCGGCATCGGCACGGTGCAGCCGGCAGTGCGCTTCAACTGCCGCCCGGAAATCACCGTGTTCACCCTGCGCGCGCCCGGCTTTTAACCCCACAGCGCCAGAATCAACGCGAACGTCAGCAGCAGGCCGATCAGGATGCCGGCAGCGATGGCGAACAGATAGCCACATCCAGCCAGCGCGCCCCTGGGAAAATGGTCTTTCTCGTCGTAAACTTCGTTCTGCTTTTCCATATCCTCTATGGTACGCTGTTGTAGGGTTCAACAATACACCGGGAAATTGGGGATGTTCTATAACCAACCAGCAGGAACCACCAAACCGCCGCTCGACCGCGAAGCCCTGCGCGACGTGATTGATCTGGCGCTGTGGGCCGGACAGCTTCTTTTGCAGTACGGCGCGGAGTCGGAACGCATCGAACAGACCATTCACCGCCTGGGTACGGCGCTGGGCTGCGACTGGATGGACATTCTGGTTTCGCCCAACGTTATCGCCGTAACCACCATCAGCGGCGACGAGTTCCGCACCAAAATTCGCCGCGTCATCGGCCTGAACGTGAACCTGACCATCATTTCGGCCATCAACCGGCTCAGCCGTCGCGTCGAAGCCGGCGAGCTTGATCGCTTCGGCGTGCGGAAGGAACTCGACCGCATCAGCAAAATCAGGTCGCACTACAACCGTTGGCTGGTGGTAACGATGGTGGGGCTGGCCTGCGCGTCCTTCAGCCGGCTGTTCGGTGGCGATGCGGCGGTGTTCGCGGTGACGTTTTTTGCTGCGGCGGTGGCGATGGTAGTGCGCCAGGAACTCAGCCGGCGTTACTTCAACCAATTCCTGGTGGTCATCGTGACGGCTTTTGTAGCCGGCGTGCTGGCGAGCGCCGCCGATCTGCTCAACCTCAGCAGCCAGCCGGAAACGGCGCTGGCCGCTTCGGTGCTGCTGCTGGTGCCGGGCGTGGCGCTCATCAACGCCGCCGAAGACCTGATTACCGGCCACATGGTGACGGGTGTGGTGCGCGGCATCGTCGGCAGCATCATCTCGCTCAGCATCGCGCTGGGGCTGCTGCTGGCGATCAGCCTGATGGGGGTGCGCGGTTTATGAACGTGGCGCTGCTGCTGCTGGTGCTGGAAGACGCGCTGTGGTCGGCGCTGGCCGCCACCGGCTTCGCCATGCTGTTTAATGTGCCGGTGCGGACGCTGCCCGGCTGCGCCATCCTGGGGGCGGTCGGCCATGCCGCGCGCACGCTGCTGATGCAGATGGGCATGAGCATCGAGGCCGGCACGCTGGCCGGTGCGACGCTGGTGGGCTTTCTCGGCCTGGTGTTCGCCCGCCGCTGGAAAACGCCGTCCAGCGTTTACACCCTCAGCGGCGCGATCCCGATGGTGCCGGGGGCGTTGGCCTACCGCACCATGATCGGCCTGCTGAAGCTGGCCGAAGCTGCGCCGGACGCCGCCGCACTGATGCTGGCCGATGTCAGCGTCAGCGCCATCAAAACCGGCCTCATCCTGGGGGCGATTGCGGTCGGCATCGCCGCGCCCAGCCTGCTGTTCTTCCGCCAGCGCCCGCTGGCGTAAGGGCGCAAACGGTTTGCAAAACGCGCCCGGCCCAATCAAAGGCGCAAAGGAGTAACCGCGCATGGGGCAGACGTTTTACCAGGATCGCTGGTATCGCATTTACGAGAGCGGTTCGCCGCCGACCGCCGTCATCCAGATGGCCGACGCGGTGATGGCCGTGCCGCTCACCGCCGACAATCACGTTCTGTTCACCAACGAGTATTCGCCCGCCTTCGACGCGCGCGTGTTAATCCTGCCCAGCGGCGGCATCGAAGCCGGTGAAGACCCGGCGCAGGCCATCAACCGCGAATTGCAGGAAGAAGCCGGCTATAAAGCCGGGCGGCTGGATTTACTGGGCATCCTCTGTCCGTTCATCAAATATCTGAACCAGCACATCACCGTTTACCTGGCGCGGGACTTGCAGCCCAGCCGCCTACCCGCCGATGAAAGCTTCGAGATCGGCGTGGAGGCCGTGCCGTTGGGGAATGTCGAGGCGCTGATCGCCGCCGGGCGCGTGCAGGACAGCATCGTGATCGCGTCGTTGTGTCTGGCGCGGACGTTCCTGGCGAACGCGAAAAACGAAAAGGCGTAACGTAAAGGCGCGGAGAGCTTGTAGGGGCGAGGCACGGCCTTGCCCCAAAGGGGAAAAGCCCAGCACAGAGACTCAAAGGTTCAGAGCCACAGAGAAAGAATGTGACCCTGTCCGCCGCCTTTTCCCACCGCAGGAATTCGCTGGTTGTGTATTTTCTTAAATTGTGCATAATAGAAAATGGTGGTGTTTGTCGCAATCTGCAAAGCCACGGTTGAGTGTTGTAGAACGACTGATTGAGTTGTAACCCGTCTTTGATAGAGACGGATGTGAAATCTGTGCCGAAAGGGAAGCGCGGGCTGCCATCCGCCATTGGGATGATCGTTATCTGGAAACAGCCCCGATGTGTCTGTCCAGCGCATCATACGTCTGGATGCCATAGCATATAAATAGTCGGACGCGCACAGTGCGGCGCAATCGGACAATCCGTTCTCAACTGCGCGTGATGCCCAGCCGTGGTTTTCATTTATTGAATCACGGCTGTTTGTTTTCCGGTTGAAGGCTTATGGGGATCATCACCGCGCTGAAAGTTCAAAAAGGCAATCAGGAACGGGTTAACGTCTACATAGACGGCGCGTATGCCTTTGGCCTGAGTATGATCGAAGCCGCCCGCCTGCACAAGGGCCAGTCCTTGAGCGAGGCGGAGATCGCGGCTTTGCGGGATGAAGATGCTGTCCTGAAAGCGGTGGACAGCGCGGCGCGTTATCTGCAATACAGGCCGCGCAGCCTGGCCGAAGTGCGCCAATACCTGACCGGAAAACAGGTCCCGCCCCCGGTTGTCGAAGCCGCTATACAGCGATTGATCGGTTTGGGGCATCTGGACGACATGGCTTTTGCCCGCTTCTGGGTGCAAAACCGGGGCGAGTTTAAGCCGCTCAGTCCCCGCGCGCTGCGGGTTGAACTGCGCCGGAAAGGCCTGCCGGAGGCTATCATCACCCACGCGCTGGCCGAACTGGACGACGCCGAACTGGCCTACCAGGCCGGATTGGCGCGCGCGCGCAAACTGCGCCGTCCCACCCGCCAGGAGTTCCGCAAAAAGATCGGGGACATGCTGCGGCGGCGGGGTTTTAGCTACAGCACCACCCGCGAGACGGTCGAACGTCTGCTGGAAGAAATGGAGATGTCCGACCCGGACTACTTTACTTTGACTGTAGAGACGAACAAGGAATGAGCTAATGGATATCGGTGCTGCCCTTTTACTGCTGTTAGACCTGGTAATCGGGGTAGCCATTGGGATTGCCGCGCTGCTGTATTCGCAGAACGCGCGCGGCAAGAACCGCCGATTGCAGGCTGAAAACGAAGCCAAAGCAATCACGGACCGGGCTGCCGAGCAGGCGCAGAACATCTTAAAAGATGCCGAAGATAAATCGAAAAGCATTCTGGATGAAGCCGAGCAAACCACTCAGCGCCGGCGGCGCGAATTCGACCGGGAGGACGAACGTTTGCAGCGGCGGCGCGAAGACCTCGACCGCCGGTTGGAACGGCTGGAACAGCGCGAGCAGAATCTTAATAAACGGCAAAGCCGCATGGATAAACAGCAGAACGACCTGCAAAAGCTGGAATCGCAGCGGATGGAGGAGCTTCAACGCATCGCCCAGATGACGGTGGACGAAGCCAAAGCCGAACTGCTGGCGGCGGTCGAAAGCGAGTCGCGCAGCGATATGGCGCGTATCATCCGGCAGGTAGAGGCCGAAGCCCGCGAAGAAGCCGACGCCCGCGCCCGCGACGTGATTTCGCTGGCGGTGCAGCGGCTGGCATCGGAACATGTCAGCGAGATCGCCGTGAGCGTGGTGCCGCTGCCCAGCGACGAGATGAAAGGCCGCATCATCGGGCGCGCCGGGCGTAACATTCGCGCCTTTGAACTGGCGACCGGCGTGGACGTGGTAGTGGATGATACGCCGGAGGCCGTCACCATCAGCAGCTTCGACCCGGTGCGGCGCGAGGTTGCCAAACGCGCCCTGGCGAAACTGGTGCTGGACGGGCGTATTCACCCGGCGCGCATCGAAAAACTGGTCTCGGACGCCAAAGCCGAAGTCGAAGCCGCTATCCGCGAGGAAGGCGAACGCGCCGCCTACGAAACCGGCATTCCGGGGCTGCACCCCGAAGTGCTGAAGCTGGTCGGTCGGCTGAAGTTCCGCACCAGCTACGGGCAGAACCAGCACGCCCACGCCATCGAAACGGCCCACATCGCCGGCATGATCGCCGCCGAACTGGGCGCGGACGTGATGGTGGCGAAGATGGGCGGCCTGCTGCACGACCTGGGCAAAGCCATTGACCACGAGGTCGAAGGCACGCACGCTTTGATCGGCGCGGATTACGCCAAACGCTACGGTGTGCCGGCCAAAGTCGTCAACTGCATCGCCAGCCATCATCACGAAGTCGAGCAGGAGTACGTCGAAGCCTACATCGTCGAGGCGGCGGACGCCATCTCCGGCGCGCGTCCTGGCGCGCGGCGCGAAAGCCTGGAAACCTACATCAAGCGCGTGAAGATGCTGGAAGACATCGCCAACTCGTTCGACGGCGTGGAGCAGAGTTATGCCCTGCAAGCCGGGCGTGAAGTGCGTATCCTGGTGCGCCCGGATGTGGTGGACGATCTGTCGTCGCTGCGGCTGGCACGGGACATCGCCCGCCAGATCGAGGAAACGATGCAGTATCCCGGCCAGATCAAGGTGCAGGTTATCCGCGAAACGCGGGCGGTGGATTACGCCAAATAGCCTGTAAACCGCCGCACTCCCAACCCCGCTCCCCGAATTCAGGGGAGCGGAAGGTAAGGGCGTTGGCAGGCACGACCTAATGCAGTCTTTAGTCAATAGTCATTAGCTGGAAGACAAACCGGAAAAAATCTGTTGTGGTCTTTTTCAGAACCATAATCAACCCGATCACCGACCACAAGACTCAATCCCGGTGGTCTGGAGACTGCACTACCGACTATTGACTGGAGACTGGTGACTCACCCATGCAATGTCGAGTTGGCTGCGGGGCGTGCTGCATCGCCCTTTCGATTTCATCCCCCATCCCCGGAATGCCGGACGGCAAACCGGCGGGTGTGCGCTGCGTCCAGCTTACGTCGGACAACCGCTGCAAAATCTACGATCACCCCGACCGCCCCGCCGTCTGCGCGCGGCTGCGCCCCAGCGCGGAAATGTGCGGCCAGAACGCCGACGAAGCCTACGCCTACCTGATGGAACTGGAACGCCTGACCTCGCCCATCCCCCTTGACGCGATCATTTATCCGCCAGAATAACCGGCCTGCCTCAAAATAATGAAATGCCCGCTCTCTGATTCCTTGATCCTGAAGCTCATTTTCCACTTGGAAGAGCGTTTAGACTTAAGCCTTCAATTTCTGGCATCTCACGCCCAATAATAGCGGATAAGTCAGTATACATTTCTGTCGTAACATCAATCATGATGTCCAGTTGTTTACGGCGCTCTTTCCACTGCTTCTGTAAAGCGCGTTCTTCTGCATCGACCTGTTCTTTCAGGCTTCGCCATGTTTCTACGATACGTTGAACTCTATCACGGAAAGTAGTGCTAATTAAATAGTGATAAATCTGCTCCATTTTGCCATCTTTGCCCTGCATAGCACGCTGTAGATTAGCAATTTGAATCATATTCTCCCGCAAGATACGGGCAATCGCTGGAGCTGATTCGACGCTACATACCCAGACCCCATCAACTAAGTCAAAAGTGCGTATGTCAGGTGGAAGAGCTACAGAAACAATCACTTTGATGTGGGCATTTGCGCGAGCCGCATCATCTTTGATCTTGTCAATCCAATCGGCATTCCAGACTTTAGTATTTTTCGCTTCCCAAGTGATCGTTCCGCAGCGCAGACCTTGTGGTGTAAGCACCTCATGAAGCAGATCAGCGCCGCTCTGGCCTTTCTTGACCTCAGTGATCGTATCAAATGGACAGGTCTGTTCAAGTAATTGTTTGAGATGGGACTCAAGGGCTTCGCCTTGTAGCTCTATAGAACCTTGTTGTGTGCGCCGCTCAAGGTCTTTGAGTTGCTTGCCGATACGATCTAGTTCCTCATCCTTTTCTCTGAGACGTAGAGCAACTTCCGCTTCGACTTCTTTTTTTATTTCTTCTCTTAAATGCGCTTTTTCATCATCAAATCTTGCCTTCGCATCTTCAAGTTCTTTGCGCTGTAGAGCAACTTCCGCCTCGACTTCTTTTTTTGTTTCTTCCCTTAAATGCGCTTTTTCATCATCAAATCTTGCCTTCGTATCTTCAAGTTCTTTGCGCTGTAGAGCAACTTCCGCATCAAATCTTGCCTTCGCATCTTCAAGTTCTTTGCGCTGTAGAGCAACTTCCGCATCAGCTTTCTCTTGAGCTTCTTTCAAGGCTACAGCTACAGCCGCACGTTTTTCTTCTTCAAACTGCTCTAGAAAAGCGTCACTGAGTGCAAAACTATGACCACACTTAGGGCATTTCACAAGACTGTCAGACATGCTCGCTTTGACCTCTCTTTGCAACAAAGGATAGCTATACAA
>JACAES010000022.1 GCA_013388735.1 Chloroflexota bacterium
AACAGCAGCACCAGGTTGGCGACGATCTGGCAGACCCAGGCTGCCGCCAATCCGTTGCGCCGCCGCACGTAGCTGTAGATGACGTTCATCATCACCAGCGCCGTGACGATGACCATCACGACCGCCGGATAGCGCCTTACGTCCAGCATCGGCACGAACATCAGCGCCGACCACAGGCTGCCCAGCAGGCCGACCAGCCAGAACGGGCGGTTTTCTTGCAGCACGCCCCGGAAGAACAGGGTTTCCGCCAGCGGCATGACGAACAGCAGAAACGCCAGCACCTCGCCGGCGCGCATATCCGGGAACAGCCGCCGCGCCGTTTCGTGCAGCGCCGTGCCGCCGACGATCAACAGCGGGACGGCGATGATGAGGCCAAACGCGACGCCCCAGAACAGGTTTTCCGGCGTCTCCTGGCCGATGCGCGTGGTGCTGCCCAGCAGCCAGGCGATGACGCCGAAGCCCGCCGCCACCGCCCACAGGATGACGTAACGCAGGTCGGCGTTATTCGGTATCAGCGGGATCAGCCCCAGGCCGAGCGCCAGCGTCACTATATAACCGAAGACCGGATCGCTGGCCGACCCCCGGTGAACCGCCGCCGCGCTGCCCGCGCCTGTCTCAAAAGGCGATTCGTAGGTTTCGTCCTCGACCTCGGACGGCTGGTAGAGCGGCCTGGACGGTTCCGGCTTTGGCGCGGGCGTCGGCTGCGGGTCGGGGCGGTCGGGGTAAATCGTCGGACTCATGCCAGCAGTTCCCGGAAGGCGGCCAATGTTTTCTGCACATGTTCCGGCTTGATCCAGTAATGCGTGACGGCGCGGAAGCGGCGCGTGTAACCGGGATAGGGGCGCATGAGGATTTGATAATCCTGCGCCAACCGTTCGGTAAGCTGTTCCGGCGAAATCGGCGCGTCGTCGGCCAGGTCAAAAAAGACCATGTTGGTCTGCACTTTGTCCATGTCAAGCCGGATGTAGGGCAGGGTGGCCAGCCCTTCGGCCAGGTGGCAGGCGTTGGCATGGTCTTCATCCAGCCGCTGTGTCATGTCGCGGATGGCGATCAGACCCGCCGCCGCCAGAATCCCGGCCTGGCGCATCCCGCCGCCCAGGCTTTTCCGCACCCGCCGCGCCTGTCTGATGAAATCCCGCGACCCCACCAGCACCGCCCCAACCGGCGCGCACAGCCCTTTGGACAGGCAGAACGACACGCTGTCGGCGTCCTGTACCAGCGCCGCCGCCGAAGTCTTCAGCGCCGCCGCCGCGTTAAAAATCCGTGCGCCGTCAATGTGCAGCTTCAGGCCGTGTTCGCGGGCCAGCGCGCCCACCGACGCCGTATAATCCGCCGTGATCGGTATGCCGCCGATGGTCCCCTGCGTGTTCTCCAGGCAGATCAGGCGCGTGCGCGGGAAGTGTTCGTTGTCGCCCCGGATGGCGCGACGGATGGCGTCCAGCGGCAGCGTGCCATCCGGCTGCACGTCCAGGATATGCGGGTGAATGCCGCCCAGCCCCGACGAACTGCCGGCCTCGTAGCGGAACATATGCGCTTCGCGCCCCAGGATCATCTCGTCACCGCGCCCGCAGTGGGTGAGCGCCGCGATGATGTTGCCCATCGTGCCGCTGACGACCAACAGGCCGGCTTCTTTGCCGAGTATAGCCGCCGATTCGGCTTCCAGTTCGTTCACGGTCGGGTCTTCGCCGTACACGTCGTCGCCCACCGCCGCATTCGCCATCGCCTCGCGCATTTCCGGCGTCGGCCAGGTCACGGTATCGCTGCGAAAGTCAATCACGTTCATGGTTCGAATCCTGTGTGTATTCCCGGCGGGCGGCCACATTGGGTCGCCCCTGCTGGATAGCCTTAAATACTAGTAACGAATGCGGCAAAAGACAAGAGAACTATTCGGCGACCAATCTGCGTTACACTGGTGGTTGAAGTGCAGGCTGCATACGGGAGGGCAGCATGACGGCCATCGGTCTGGAACACGTTACCAAACGGTTTGAGCATATCATCGGCGCGGACGAGCGGGCGATCACGGCGGTGAACGATGTCTCACTGCGGATAACATCCGGCGATGTGCTGGCGATCCTGGGCCCGTCCGGCTGTGGCAAATCCACACTGCTGCGGCTGGTGGCCGGTATCTTTAAGCCGGACGAAGGGCAGGTTTTTTACGACGACCAGGATTTGCAGGACATCCCCCTGCGCGACCGGGGCGTAGGCATGGTCTTTCAGGAAGGGGCGCTCATCCCACACTGGGAGTCGCGACGCAGCGTGGCGTTTTTCCTGGCGCTGCGTAAACGCGAGCAGGAAGTCCCTGGCCGGCTGGCGCAGATTTCCAGAATCACCGGCTTCGGTCTGGATACGCTGCTGGAACGCCGCCCCGGCCAGCTTTCCGGCGGGGAGCAGCAGCGCGTCAGCATCGCGCGGGCGCTGGCGCGGGATATGCGCGTGCTGCTGTTTGACGAGCCGTTCGCCAACCTGGACGCCAAATATCGCGGCGAGGCGCGCGTCGAACTTAAACGGCTGCTGAACGCATTCCCGGTCACGTCTATTTACGTCACCCACGATCAGGTAGAGGCGATTGCCCTGGCGCACCGGATCGCCATCATGCGCGATGGCCGGCTGGAACAGGTGGGGACGTACCAGCAGCTGTATAGCAATCCGGTCAATCTGTTCGTGGCGACCTTTATCGGCACGCCGATTATGAATCTGTTTCCGGGGCGCATCGAAAACGGGTTATGGTACGGGGAGAACTTCGGCGGGTACGCCGTCCGTAAAGACCTGCCGGACGGCACACACGTGACCGCCGGCGTGCGCCCGGAATATATTCATCTGGCGCAGGAAGGCACTTATGGCGTCGTCGAACAGAAAATTCCGCTGTTCGCGGAGCGCCGCCAAGTTATCACGGTGCATCTGGCCGGGGAACGCTGGTCGCTGATCGCGCCGCTCGAACAGCCTGTTGAAGTCGGCTCGACCATTCAATGCGCGCTCAACCCGCAGGGGCTGCTGTATTTTGATACGCTGACCGGCCAGCGTATCGGCTGACCGCCTGTGACCGCCTGCCGGAATCATTCAAAAACAACCCGGTCTTTCAGCCCTTCCAGCAGCGACGGCCCAACGCCGCTCACGGCGTCCAGCGCCTCCAGGTTGGCGAACGGGCCGTTGGCCGCGCGGTAATCCAGGATGCGCTGCGCCAGCGCCGGACCGATTCCCGGCAGCAGCATCAGGTCTTCCAGGGTGGCCTCGTTGATGTTGATCACTCCGCCGCCGCCCGGTGTTGGCAGCGTCACAGTCTGCCCCAGTTCCGGCACATGCACCTGATCGCCGTCGCGCAGCAGCCCGGCCAGATTCACGCCGTCCGGGTCGGCAGTATCGGCCAGGCCGCCGGCAGCCTCAATTGCATCCAACACGCGGCTGCCCGGCGGCAGAGTCACCAGCGCGGCGGGTTTAAGCACCGCGCCGGTCACGTAAACGGTGATCGGGCCGGGAGTCGCGGTCGAGGTGGGTGTGGCGGTGGGTGCCGGCGGGTTGATGGTGATCGTCACCGGCGCCGGGCGGGCAGCCAGCAGCAAGGCCGCGCCACCGACAATCGCCAGTGCGACGACCAGAAAAGCGATGATCGTATTGCGCGGTGAAGGCTCGGCGGTCAGGTCGTCGCGCATTGGGCTTAACTCACCTTCTGCGGCTCCAGCTGAGAGGTGCAGTTGGGGCAGCGGGTGGCTTTGTAGGGAATGACCGACAGGCAGTACGGGCATTCTTTATTGACCGGCTCGCCGGGGGTTTCCTCTTTTTTCTGGAAGGGCTGCATCATGCGATTGAAGGCACGCACGATCAGGAACACCACCAGGGCGACGATCAGGAAGTTGATGGCGGCATTAATGAACAGGCCGATGTTGATGGCGACCTCCGGCGTTTCGCCCTGGGCGGCCTGGAGGATGATTTTGATCTGGCTGAAGTCCACGCCGCCGACGACCACGCCGATGGGCGGCATGATGACATCGTTTACCAGCGAATTAACGACGGTGGTGAAGGCTGCGCCGATGATGATACCGACGGCAAGGTCAAGGACATTGCCCCGCATGATAAACTTACGGAATTCGGCTAACATAAGTGCCTCCTTGTTTTCATATCAGAATTAATAGAATATAGAGTATCTGTAACAAATTATAACGCGGGACGGCCCTGGCGCAAACCAACGGGGCGCTGGCCGACATCCTGCCGGCCAGCGTGTTTGAGCCTGTGCTGTTTTAGTATTTGCGCACCAGCGCCTTGTAGACAGCCGGCTGCCGGTTCTGGATGAACTGGAACTCCTCGCGGTACTTGCGCACTTCGTCCAGGTCAATACGGGCGACGGCGAAACCTTCCAGCGGCGCACCGGTTTCGGGGTCGGTTTCGCTGGCGAGCGAGGCCATGATCTGCCCGCGCGGGCCGACGACCATACTTTCGCCGCCGAAGTTGAGGGTTACGTCCTCGCCGACGCGGTTGGCCGCCGCCACGAAGGCCGAATTTTCGTAAGCGCGGGCGCGGACGTAGGTTTTCCATTCGTCAATATTGGCGGCTTCCCAGTTCGCCATCACGCAGATGATCTCCGCGCCGTCTAGCACCAGGCTGCGCGAAACCTCCGGGAAGGCCAGATCGTAACCGATCATCAGGCCGATGCTGCCGATTTCGGTCGGAATCACCGGCAGCTTATAACCCTCGCGGAAGGCCATACGTTCCTCGCCGCGCAGGTGGATTTTGTTGTAAACATCCAGCAGTTCGCCGTCCGGCCCCACCAGCACCGCCGAGTTATACAGCACGCTTTCCACGCGCTCTTTTGTCACCATGCCGAAGGCGATGAACACGCCGTACTCGTTGGCGCGCTGGGCCATCAGGTTCACCGTCGGGCCGGGGACGCGCTGCGCGATTTCGGTGAAGCGCACACCCAGTTCGTAGCCGCTGGTAATCAATTCCGGGAAGACGATCAGATCAACCTTCTGTTGAGAGGCAATTCGGGACACCATCTCGGTCATCTTGACCAGGTTTTCCTCTGCCTCGCCCAGACGCGGTTTCATCTGGACAATCGCAACGGTGATTTCGCGCATTGATTATCTTTCCTTGATTTGTTATGGAGTACAGGTTGTATTGTAGCGTAGTTTGCCATGACCTGCCGAGGCTTTTTGCTGATGGGGCAGTCAATCGTTCGCGCCGAATCTGCCGGGATGTTATAATGAACCGCGTCTCCTAGCGCGAAGGTTGGTTATGTCTGAACTGCCCGATACCCTCAGCCCGGAACATCTGAAAACGCTGTATCATATCACCCGGACGATGAATTCCAGCCTGGAATTTGACGCGGCGCTGAACAACGTCATCAACGCTGTGATGCAGGCCACCCGCGCCGAACGCGGCGTTTTGATGGGCGTGGATGAGGCGACGGGCGGGCTGCGCCTGCTGGTGGCGCGCGGCGTGACCGGTGAAAAGCTGGCCGAGGAAGACGCCTACAGCACGACGATAGTCAACGAGGTAGTCGCCAGCCGGCAGCCGCTTCTGACCAATAACGCCATGTTCGACACGCGCATCAACCCCGGTCAGAGCATCATCATGCGGGGGCTGCGGGCCATCCTGTGCGCGCCGATGCTGGTGCAGGATCGGCTGGTGGGCGTGGTTTATGTGGATACCTCCATGCGCACCGGCAGCTTTACCGAAAATGACCGCGACCTGTTGAACGCCGTCGCCGGGCAGGCCGGTATTGCGCTGGAGAATGCCCGCCTGTACAGCGTGGCGGTCGAAAAAGGGCGGCTGGAACAGGAACTCAAACTGGCGCGGGAAATCCAGCAGGGGCTTCTGCCGCGTCGGATGCCGGAAGCCCAGGGCTACCAGGTCTGCGCGTCCTGGCGTTCCGCGCGGGAAATGGCGGGCGACTTTTACGATACCTTTATGCTGGACGAAAAGACCTTCGGCGTGGTGGTGGCGGATGTCTCCGACAAGGGCGCGCCGTCGGCGATGTTCATGGCGGTAGCGCGCAGCATGATCCGCAGTTATGCCTTCGCCGGTTTCCCCCCGCGTGAGACGCTCAGCCATACCAATGATCTGATACTTGACGACGCCGAAAGCGGCATGTTCGTAACGGTCTTTTACAGTGTGTTTGGTGATGGCGGGCGCAGCGTGCATATCAACGCCGGGCATAATCCACCGGCGCTGTACCGCGCCGCCGCGCGTCAGGTGCAGTTTATGCCGCTTGGGGGCCGGGCGATTGGCTGGTTCCCGGATAATCCCTTGCGGGATGTCGAGCTTCAGCTTGAGCCGGGCGACGTGATGGCGCTGTATACCGACGGCCTGACCGACGCCGAGAACCCGGCGGGTGAAAACTTTGGCGAGTCGCGGCTGGCCGAGGCGCTGATTGAAGCTGCCGGGCGCAGCGCCGACGATATTCTGAGCCATATCCTTAATTGTGTCGAGACGTTCGGTGAAGGTGTGATGCCGTTTGATGATCTGACGCTGGTGGTGGTGAAATACACCGGCTGACCCCAGGGGGTGAAAACCTTGAATTTTCTTGGTCGAGTTTACCTGCTGCTCATCACTGTTTTGCTGGTCGTTCTGCTGACGATTTTTCTGCTGTCGCCGCAGACTGTTGGCGACTGGGCCGGCAACGTATCCGAAGTATCGCCGATTTTGCGGATTGTGGTTGCGGCGCTGCTGGATGCGGTGCTGCTGTCGCTGCTGTTCGTCCAGGTTCGCCCGGCGCGACGGGGGGCATCTGCCGGGCTGATGATGCGGGCGTCCGGGGCGGTGACGGAAGTCAGCGTGGAATCGGCGCGCGAACGCATCCTGAAGGCGGTCAGCGATGTATCGGATGTGGTTTCGGCGGAAGCGCGGGTTACGCCGCTGCGTGGCAAGGCCGATCTGGAATTAGATATTGAAGTGCTGGGCGAAGACATCCGCCTGCCGAACAAACAGAAAGAGATCAATCGGGCGCTCAAGCAGGTCATCAACAAGCAGTTGGGGCTGCAAATGGCCGGACGCCCGCGCGTTCACATCCGACTGTACGGCGAAAAACCGCGCCCGACGGCGCTGCCGCCTGCGGTCACACCGCCGCCCGCGCCGCCTGAGCCGCCCGCCGAACCGGAGCGCAAAGAATCGGCAGGGCTGTTCGCCGGGCTGCGCCACAAACCCGCCCCCGATGATGAGCCGACGCTGGTTGAGAAGCCCGCGCCCGTCCCGGAAAAACCTGCCGTGGAGGAAACGCCGGAGCGCAAAGAGCCGACCGGCATCCTCGGCGGCCTGTTCCAGCGGCAACAACCGGCGGAAGCCGAGACGGAGAAAGCGCCACCTGCCGCAAAGGGCGAAGAAAGCGACGATGATGAGATGTTTGCCGATACGCCGGAACTGGCCGTACTGCTGCGGCAGACCAAACGGGCCGGCACTCCGGCTGGCGGGGCAGAGCAGGACGAAACCGATCAGCCGGAAATTGAAGAGACTGATACCGATACCCTGATGCTTGACGCGGACGAAGCGGCAGTGAAGCCGGCTGCCGATATGCGGGAAGATGCAGAGGCCGATGAGTCTGCGGATGAGTCGGAAGACCCCCGTTCCTCTTGAAGTTGTGATTAAAGACTTGATGACCGGCGCGGTTGGAAGTGAGGAAAGGGCGATGGCTCGATTTTCTGTGCGCGACTCCGTTTCAGGTCAGATTACCCGTTGGGTGCTGATCGCTCTGGTGGCGGTGGTTTTGCTCATTGCCGTCTGGGAAGTTCGCACCACGCTGCTGCTGGTGCTGGCGTCGGTTATCATGGTGGTGCTGTTCACCATGCCGATCCGGTTTTTGATGCGGCGCGGGATGCGGCGAACCCCGGCGACGATTTTGTCCGTGCTGGGTATCCTGGGGATTCTGGTGCTGCTGGCAATGCTGGCGCTGCCGTCCCTGATGCAGCAGTTCACCGTGCTGGCGCAGTTGGTTCAGGATGGTGTCGCCAAGGTGGTAGATCAGTGGGAATCCGTCCAGCAGGACCCGACCCTGAGGGAGCAGTTTCCCTTCATCGCCAGCTTGCAGGATTTCGTCAGGAACACCTTCCAACTGGAGAACCTGGAGGAGTTGTTCGCGGAGCTGACGCGGCAGTTGGGGGGGGCGCTGGGCGAGCTGGGAGGCTCGGTGCTGCCGGTGGTCAGCGGCGTCGCCAGCACCCTGTTGAGCATCATCATCGTTATCTTCCTGAGCCTGTACCTGCTGACCGATGCTCAGGCCTATGAGGATGGGCTGATCAAACTGTTCCCGTTGGGCTACCGGGATCGGGTGCGTTTCATTATTGACCGGATTGATTTTAATCTGCGGCTGTGGCTGCAAGGCCAGCTTTTGCTGATGCTGATCGTCGGCGTGGCGAGCGGGATTGGCATGGCTTTGTTAGGATTGACACCGGCGGTGGCGCTCGGTGTGCTGGCTGGGGTGTTTTCGTTTGTGCCGAACTTCGGCCCGCTGGGGGCGCTGGTGCCATCTCTGGCAGTGGGTTTCGCGCAAGCGCCGGACAAAATCTTCTGGATTATCCTGATCGTTTACGGGACATCCTTCCTGCAAAGCCAGATCATCGCCCCGCTGATTTTTAAGGAAAGCATCAACCTGCCGCCGGTGCTGGTGCTGGTGGGGCAGATTTTCGCAGCGGTGTTTTTTGGTTTTCTGGGCATCATGCTGGCCGTGCCGCTGATCGCAATCCTGGTGATTATCGTGCAGGAAGTGTATGTGAAGGATGTTCTGGGCGACCGGACGGCAGCGGCGGTTGGGGTGCCGGTGGAAGATGGGTTGATGCCGGATGAAGTGTGAAAAAGAGAACAAATTCGCCCTTGACGCATCAGGACGAGGCGGATAGAATGAGCGCCGTCCTCAGGAAACCGCGTTAACAAGTGAAAACTCAGGCAGCCTGGTAAACCAACCGGGCTGTTTTTTCGCCCGAAGTCAGTTTGAAAAGAATTGAAATTCGGTGTTGACACGGTTAAGGGAGCATGATAGGATACGCGCCCCGCTGGGGGTAACATCTTAAAAAGTCAACAGCTTGCCTTCCGGTTATAAGTGGTTAAACGGATGGCAGCCGCCGCAGGTAGGGAAACGGGAATATCCCAAGTATCCCAAGCGAGTTTTCTGTAAGAAAAAGAAAACCCATTGACGGCGGTGGGGTGGGTCTGGTAGGATAGAAGATACCACCGAAACAGGAAGCGGTTTCGGGGCGGTGCAGCTTAACAACAGGGAAGTGAAGATGGAAGACAGCAGAGGCGACCTG
>JACAES010000133.1 GCA_013388735.1 Chloroflexota bacterium
CCCCAAACGCCAGCGCCCATCCCGGCCAGAGCACTCAGGCCGAACACCGTCCAGATATGCCAGCGCACCGGCGCTTGAAACAGGTCAAACGTAGGAATATATTCGTATAAAAATGGGAAAATCGGCGCGTTTTTGCCCAGCGCCAGGGCAAACCCGACGATGACGACCAGCAGCCAGAAAGGCGCGGTATCGAAATAAGCCAGGCGCTCCAGCCGCCGCAGTCTGCGCCAGACCCAGGCCAGCGCCGCCGCCAGCGCCGACACCAGCGGTATCAGGCCGATGTATACCGCGTCCTCGAAAAACGCGCCGTCGGTGATATAGGTGCCGTCGCCGGGGCTGCCAAACACGTTCGGGGACAAAAAGTTGAGCGTGCGTTTCCAGTCGTAGCTGAAGTTCATGGCGAAGTCGTAACCCACCCCGCCCGACCGCTGCGATTGCAGCAGCAGTTCGCCCGTCGCCAGCAGTTGCAGCCCGGCGATCCCCGCGCCCAGCAGCAGCGACCCGGCGGCCAGCGCCAGCCGCCGCCAGTTGGCCGGGCGGCGCGTGAACGTTATCCAGGCCGCGAACGCGCCCACCAGTAGCAGGCTGTACCAGGCCGTTTGCGCGTGTCCGGCCAGCAGTTGCAGCCCGGAGAACAGCGCCAGCCAGGCCAGATCGCGCCGACGGCCGCGTATCAGCACGCCCAGCAGCGCCCACAGCAGCCAGGGCAGCCAGGCCGCCGCGCTGATGATCGGGTACGTTCCCAGCCGCGCCGTCAGATAAGCCGACAGCCCGAATGCCAGCGCGCTCAGGCCGCGCCCCAGCGCCGGAACGCCCAGCCGCCCGGTGAAAGCCCACATCCCCCACCCGGCGATAAACAGGTGCAGCACCGCCGTCACGCTCATCTGCCAGGCCAGCGGCAGTACGAAACCCGGCCAGTTAAACGGGTACAGCAGCGCCGACTGGTAATTGGCAAACAGCGGCGCGCCCGCCCCGCTGTAGGCATTCCACAGCGGCAGGTATCCGTCGCGCAGCGTATCAAAAGCCAACTGCCGCCAGGGGACGAATTGCAGCGCCGGCAGCCCCCAGAAGAACACTTCTCCAATCAGCAGGCGGTGGAATACGACCGCCAGCGTCCCGGCCAGCACCAGTAGCGGCCAGCGAACAGCCCCCTTGACCATCAGCCCCCCGTCCTCAGCCTGAAGAACACCCATAACCCGGCGCAGATCGCCAGCCCGGCGGCGGATACCAGGGCGGCGATTCCGGTCAGCCGATTCAGCCCGTTCACTGTATCCGCATCCGGCAGGTTCGGCCAGCCCGGCGGCCAATCCGGGACAGGCCGTTCCGCCGGAGCAGGCCTGTAATCCCGGTTGGTGTAAATGTAAACGCCGTTCATGGTATCCACCCATTCCAGGCGCGAATGACTGATCGGGTAAGCCGCGACCACATGGCTGACCCGCCAGGCCGCCAGCACGCCCGTTTCGATGGTCGCATCCCGGTTGGCCTGCGACAGATCATCCCCCTGGACGCCGCTGATGGGCGGCTGAATCACGCTGTACCCGGCGCTCGGCACGCCGCCGCCCATCCCGACCGCCTCCACGATGCCCGCAAGCTGGAACGGGTCTACCCCGCCGAACAGCCGCAGCCGGTAGACCTCCGCGACCTGCTGCTCCAGGCTGTAGGTCGGGGAATATACGCGGTCGGCGTTCAGGGCGATCAGCCGTTCCGCCAGCGGGCGATGCGGCTCCAGCCACACGTCCGGCCCGCGCCACGTCACCCAATGAGTCCCGAACCAGACCAGATCGAAAACCACCAGCGCCAGCCACACCGGCGGCAGCCGCCGCGCGGATAATCGCCTGTTCAGCGCCAGCAGCAGCGCCGCGCCGCCTGCCCCGCCAAAGACCAGCGCCCCGATGCCCGCTTCCGGCAGCTTCAACACGGCCAGCGCGAACAGCCCCAGCGCCGACACCACCGCCGTTAAACCGGCGGCGACCAGCCGCCAGCGCCGGACAGCCGCAGTCACCTGCCGGCCTTCCGCCAGCGCCAGCAGACGTTCCAGACCCATACCCGCCAGCAGCGGCAGCGCCAGCGCCACGATCAGCCACGCCCGCGACGGCACACGAAACCACAGCAGCCCCGGCGCGAGGTTGATTGCCAGCGGCCACAGCGGCCCGTTTGCGCCCATCGCGTACAGCGCCGTAACCACCAGTCCGGCGGCAGTCAGGACACGCGCGCGCCGCGCCATCAACCACCAGCCCACCAGCGCCAGCGCCAGCACCGGCAGCCCGCCATAAACCAGCGTTTCGACGCCTGGCGGGGGCGGAAAAATCGCCAGCCCTAAAAAGTGGCCGGGCTGTATCGCCAGCGTCCCGGCTTCGCCCGCCGACAGGCTGGCGCGGCTGAGATAAGAACTCCACGCCAGCAGCGGCAGAATCACTGAAGCGGTCAGGGGCAGCGCCAGCGCCGCCGCGCCCAGCGGACGCAGCCACAAACGCCCCGCGCCGCGTATCAGAAACAGCAGGTAGAAAAAGACCGCCAGCAGCGCGTACAGGCTGACGCGGACATCGGCCAGCAGCACCAGCGCCGCCGCCAGCGCCAGCCCCGGCACAGAGGATGTTTTCCCGGAAACCGCCACCTGCCGCGCTGCTGCCATCAGCCAGGGCCACCATGCCAGCGCGTACACGATGTCCAGATGACCCGCCCCCAGGTGCGCCACCAGACGCGGCGCAAGCGCATAGGCCAGCGCGCTTAACGCGGCGGATTCGGCGCGCAGCCCCACCCCGCGCGCCCAACGCCACATACCCGCCCCGGCGATCAGCAGGTGCAGGACGATCATCAGGTTCAGGTGCAGGGACGGCGGCAGCAGCAGCGCCGCCCATTGGAGCGGATAGGCGGTTTTGTTCAGCGGATTGGCGGCGAACGGCTGCCCGGCCAGCATCGTCTCGCGCCAGGTGGCGAAGCCGTTTTCGTGCAGATACAGCGCGTTCGGCCAGTGCGCGATCACGGCATCGGAATAACGCGCCGCCGGGCCGGGATAAGGCAGCCCGTCCGGTCGCTGGCCGGCCAGCAGCAAAAAAACCCCCACCATCACGGCGGCCAGCAGTTTAAGTCGCATAAATCGCCACGCTGCCGGAACGCGCCACCAGCCGCAGCGACTCCAGGCAGTCGGGCGGTGCCGACCGTTCTTCCAGCGGCCCGAAGATCACGTACCGAACATTATATTTTTCCAGCAGCACTTCGCAGTCGGCGGCCTGGCCGCTAAACCAGTCCAGCACTTCAAGGCGTTTGGTCGCGGCGTCCAGCGTTTCAAACGGGTGGCCGTACACCACCCGCGCCGCCGCCCAGGCCGGAACCCACACGCTCACTTCTTCCGAGGCCAGGATCACATCATCCGACTGCGCGTGGTCTTGCAGCCACAACAGCGCCCCGGCATAATCGCGGCTCAGAAACGGGCCGACGTTCACGCGCAGGTTGATCGCCAGCAGCAGCACGGTGCTGAGCGTAATCAGCGGCACGACCACCACCAGCAGCCGGTAGCGCCAGCGCCGATTGACGTACCGAAACCAGAAATCCTCCAGCGAGCGGGTGGCGAAATAAGCAATCGGCAGCATCATACCGGCGGCAAACCGGCGCTGGATGCTTGTCGGCAGATAAACCATTACCAGTATCACCACCAGCCACAGCAGCACAAACTGGTCGCCATCCGGCTCGAAACGCCGTACAGCGCGGTAGATGCCCGGCAGCGCCATCAGCAGCGGCACGCCCAACCCCAGCAGCATCACCAGCGGCGACGGCGCCGGCGTCACGTTCTGCCGCGCCCACTCGTTCAGAACCGGATTGTAAGTGACGACGGCGGCGTAATAAGCGGCCATCGGCACGGCCGGCAGCACGATCACCAACAGCCAGCGCAGTTCTCGCTGACGAATCCGGCGCTGCTGATACCAGTGAACAAGCACATAAACCCCGATGGCAATTCCGATGGACATCAAGGCCTGCGGATACAGCAGCGACAGCGCGAAACTCAGCACGCCGGCCAGCAGACCGCCGTTGTTCATGGACGGGTCGCTGCGTTCGCCGGGACGAAAGGCGACGATCACCACGCTGGCGATCAGCGCCAGGCACGCCAGCGCCAGCGGAAAATGCACGTTCACCAGGCTGCTGTAGAGCGGGAACATCTCCGGGATGGTCAGATCGGGGAAATTGGCGTCCGGCATCAAGGGGTAAAAAAACCACCCCAGACCAGAGCCAACCGCCGCGAGTACAAAAAAAATCCGCCGGGCGCGCAGCCGCATCCAGACGCTTGCTCCCAACTGGTACAGCGCCATATACATCACGAACGATGCCGCCACCCGCGCCGCGTGGAACAGCGCAATCGGCTGCAAGCCGATCAGCCGCGCCAACTGCCCCAGCGCCGGATAAATCACCTGGATGAACGCGCCGCTGTGCGGCTCCGGCGTATGCCAGAAAGACACCAGCCACGACCCGCCCATGCCCTGCTGCATCTTGGACAGGTAGGTCGCGCCGTCCCGGTAGTTATTCAGCACACCCATAAACTGCCACTGTGTCCCGACCGCGCCGCTTAAGGCCACCCATAAAAACGGCACGAATGCCACAATCACCAGCGCCCCGCCAAATATCACCACCCAGCGCCATTCGGCGGGCGTGATATGAATGGTATCTCGTGTCTGCATTCACACACCTTTAGCTGGCTTGCTTCACGATTCCCGCACAGTGTATAATCGCCACCATACAAACGATAACTCAATTATCTATTTCAAGCGATTAAGGCTCTGTCCATTTTATACCCTCACCGCAGATACACGCCAGCAAAGGCAGGTACTTATGTCTCAGGCACTCGCGCTCTACCAGCTTCAGGAAATCGAATTGGGCATCCTGCGCTGCCAGAAGCGTCTGAGTGAAATCGCCGCTGCACTGGAGGACAACCAGGCGGTTGCCGAAGCCCGCGCCCGTCTGGAGGCGGCGCAAAAAACCCTTACGCCGCTGCACACCCGCGCCCGAAACCTGGAACTCGAAATCCAGTCCAACGCCGACAAAATCCGCGCCACCGACGAGCGGCTGTACAGCGGCAGCGTCCGCAATCCCAAAGAGCTTCAGGACATGCAGCAGGAAATTCAGGCGCTTAAGCGGCGAAATGCCGAACTGGAAGACACCCTGCTGGAAATGATGCTGGCCGTCGAGGAAGCCGAAGCCGCGCTTGCGTCGGCCAGAGCCGACCTTCAGCAGATCACCGGCGATTGGGAAACGCAGAATCAAAACCTGCTGGACGAGCAGGCGCGCCTTAAAGCCGATGAAACGCGGCTGGCGGAACAGCGCCGGCAGGCATTAAGCCACATCAGCGCCGAAGACCTTAAGCTGTATAATGCGCTTAAGCCGCGCCGCCATAACCAGCCGGTCGCCGTCCTGGATGGCGACACCTGCGCGGCCTGCGGCGTGGAACAGACGATGGCGATCATCAGCGACCTCGACCGGGGCGTTTCGCTGGTGAAGTGTATGAGCTGCGGGCGCATCCTGGTTCGCAAGCCCGGAAAGGCATGAACGATGGGTTTCGACTTTGAAAACTTCGGCATCGGCCTGCTGACCGGCTGGGCCACCGCCTACGGCGTCTATCGCGCCCGCCACCGCATCGGCGCTGCCATCAGTTCGGCGCGCCGGCAGGCCGTCAGCGCCCAGAACTACGCCACCCAGAGCGCCGATAACCGCTACATTCACGATCTGGTGCATCTGGCCGAAACGTCGCATCTGGCCGGGCGGTTTATCAGCCTGTCACAGATCGTGGTCGAGCCGCGTTTTATCCCCGCGCCGCCGCTGGCCGCGCCGCCGGATGAAGAGACCGTTCACAGCGTTTTCCACATCGTGCCGGTCATCCCCGACCACCCGTATCTGCACGCGCCCTACAACCTGGAAACGCTCACCATTGATGACCTGAGCGCGGGCGAACGCGCGATTGCCCTGCTGGGCCGCCCCGGCAGCGGGCGCACCACCGCCCTGATGACCATCATCCTGCGCAGCCTGGGCAAAGTCCGCTTCGAGCCGCCGACAGACCGGGTGCAGATGCGGATTGACGCCGAAGAAGCCGCGCTGACCGACAAACAGCGCGCCGTGCGCGTCAAGGAACGGCTGACCATTGAGCAGCGCGCCAAAGAACGCCTGGCCGAAGAACAGGGTCTGGCCTTCGACGCCGCCGCCGACAAAACTGCGCTGCCTCTTTTCAACCGCCTGATGCCGGTTTACGTTCATCTGGCCGACCTGAATCATGCCGACCCGGAATTCGGAAAAACGGCTGACCCCGCCGAACCGCTGGTGCGTTCGGTACAGCGCCAGGTCGGGCGCATCACCGCCAGCACCATACCGGCCAATCTCTACAAGCGGTTAAGTCAGGGACAGGTTTTGCTGCTGGTGGACGGTTACGAAGATCTGCCCCCGCACGAGCGCGGCCCCAAACTGGCCTGGCTGCAAGCCCTGATGAACCTGTACCCGCAGAACTTTTACATCGTGGCCGGCCCGGTGATCGGCAGCGGGCCGCTGCTGCGGCTGGGGCTGACCCCGGTGTATCTGCGCCCCTGGAGCGACCTGGACGCCAACCGCGCCGCCGATAACTGGGCGGCAGCCTGGCAGCGGCAGGCCGGCGCGCGGCGCAGCCGCCTGTCTCAGCAGCCGTTAGATGCAACAGCGGTCGCCCGCGCCAAAACCAACAATCGGGCGCTTTCGCCTTTCGATCTTACGCTTAAAATCTGGGGGAACTACGCTAACGATGCCGAAGCGCCCGGCTTCGAGGGCTGGCTGCGCGCCCTGCTGGTGCGCCATCTCCCGGCTGACCAGTCGCTCGGACGGCTGCTGCCACAGTTAGCGCAGGCGGCGGCGCTCCAGCTTGACGAAGGATTTTTCACCCAGGCACGCCTGGACGACCTGCTGGCCGGGTCAGACCTGCCGGACATCGGGGCAGTCGAAGCGGAAGAATCGCCCGCGCCGCGCCGGAAAGCGAAAAAAGAGGAAACCAGCGCGGTCGGGCGTTTGCTGGCGCTGCTGCGGCGCTGCGGGCTGGTCGTGGCCTACCCCGGCGGGCGTTTTCAGTTCGCCCATCCCTTCCTGGCTGCCTACCTCGCCAGCCTCACCCTGCGCGACGGCGGCGGCAAACTGGCCGAAAAAGCCCGGCAGCCGGAATGGACGCAGGCCATCGCTTACGCCGCCCTGCACATGCCCATCGAAGAAGCCGTCCGCGCCCGCCTGGACGCGCCGCCGGACGTGCTGTACAGCCACACGCTGGACATCGCTCACTGGCTGCCCTATGCCGGGGCGGATGTCCCCTGGCGCAAGCAGTACCTCAAATATCTGGGTAATCTGCTGCTCATGCCTAACCAGTACCCCTTCCTGCGCGAACGGGCGGCGGCGGCGCTGCTGACCACCCGCGACCGGAACGCGCTGGTGATCTTCCGCCAGGCGCTAATCAACACGCCCGCGCACACACGGTTGATCGCCTGCCTGGGCATCGGCGCGCTGGGCGACCCGGACACCGTTCAGATCATCAGCCCGCTTTTGCAGGATTCGTACAATGACGTGCAGTTGGCCGCCGGGCTGGCGCTCGGCGCGGTCGGCACGGACACGGCGCTGGAAACGCTGGTGGAGGCGCTCACCCAGGGGTCGGAGCAGCTTCGCCAGGCGGTTGCCGAAACGTTCGCCGCGCTGCCGGATGAAGGGTATCCCATCCTGTACGATGCCATTCACGACGACGATATGCTGCTGCGGCGGGCGGCGGTGTTTGGCCTGCGCCGGCTTAAAACCGGCTGGGCGCTCATCGCCATCTACCGCGCTTTTCTGGAAGACTCGCAGTGGTACGTGCGTTCCGCCGCGCAGATGGCCTTTCAGGAATTGCAGTATGGGGAAGATCGGGGCGTCAAGGCTTTTCCCCCGGTGGAATCGCTGCAATGGCTGGCGGAATGGGCGGCGCAGCGCGGCGAAAACCTGCCGACCGGCGAGGGTGCCAATCAAATGCTGATGCGCGCGCTTCAGGAAGGCGAGCCGCAAATTCAGCAGCTTGCGGCGGCGGTCATCGGCCAGTTAGGGCTGGCCTCGGTCGGCAAGGCGCTTTACGGGGCCATGCGCGACCGCCAGCCGCAGACCCGCGACACCGCCTACCGGGCGCTGGCGCACCTTCAGGCGTGGATCGGCCAGCCGCTGCCCGCGCCGGTTTAACTCACTCGGCTTCAGGAAGCTGTTCGTTGGCCGGGTCGCACGGCAGCGCGTGGTCAAAATCGGTGTGGAAGATATATTCGCGTTCCCCGGCCACCAGCACAATCCGGTAGCCGTCAATCTGTACTGCTGTATAGGTCTGTCCCGGCAATGGGCAGCCCAGGCTGCTGTCGGGCCAGCGCACCGGGCGGATTTCAAGCACGCGGATGCGGCGGATCGGCAAATCCAGGTCTTCACCCAGGCGGCGCTGTGCCAGTCGCACCAGTTCGGCGGCCACCGGGTCATCTTCCGGCGTGGCTTCGGTAGCCGATGGGGCAGCCGTAGCTATATCTTCCGGGCCGGGCAGCGCAGCGCGCGTGGCCGTTGGCGGTTCGGGTGAAGGCGTGTCGGTCGGTCTGGACGGGATGAGCGTCAGCGTGGGCGGCGGCGTGGCCGCTTCGCTGCCCGCTCAGGCCGCCAGCGCAGCCAGCAGTAAAAAGCCCGCCAGCCGGTTAATCCGCCATCTTGCCGCCCAGCTTTTCTTCAACTTCGGCGGTGGAGACCCCCTCCACGCTGATGATTTTTTCACGTCCGTTCGCCCCGGCTACAATCTCGATTCGCTCGACTGGTACGCCTAGCTGCTGCGCCAGAAAATTCACCAGCTCCTCGTTGGCAGCCGGATCGCCCGCCGGTGAGGAAACCAGGCGAATTTTCAGCGTGCCATCTTCCTGCGCTCCGACCAATTCCGGCGCAACGGCCCGCGTCACCACCCGTACCGTGAAGGCGGCACCCCCTCTGGCATCGGTTATTTCAAATTTGCGGCGGTTTTGCGACATATGACGACCTCTCAGTTTATCCCCCATTATCGCTGACAACACTCAGAATAAGGGTTAAGTATTTTTCCCTGTAGAAAGCCTTTTCTTTCTACTTTACTCTGAGTCGCCTCTTTATGCTATCCGGGGACTCAAACCTGGAGCAGCCGCATCAGCACCTGAATGATTAAAAACACGATCAGTGGGCTGAGGTCTACCATACCCGTCTGCGGCAGCAGGTCGCGTACCGGGCGCAGCACCGGCTCGGTCAGATCGTAGATGATCTGGATGATCGGGTTGCCGCGATCTACGTTCGGGAACCAGCTTAACAGCACCCTCGCCAGCAAAATCAGTTCAAACAGCCACAGCACGAGAAAGATAATCTGAAGAATCATGCTCATATCCTCAACCCTCGCCAAATAGAGCGCGGCCAATCCGCACCAGAGTCGCCCCTTCTTCGACAGCAACCGGATAATCATCTGTCATGCCCATGCTCAGCTCCGGCAGCGGCCTGCCGAACGACTCGGCCAGCGCGCCGCGCAGCGCCGCCAACTGCGCGAACACCGGGCGCGTCTGTTCCATATCCGCGACGATGGGCGCCATCGTCATCAGGCCGTGTACGTTTAAACCCGGCAGCGCCAGGATGTGTTCGACTTCGTTCCACAGGCGGCGGCGAACTTCGTCATCGCTCTGCCAGCCGGCGGCCTCGAAGCCGTATTTGGCCGCCTCGCCCGATACGTTCATTTCCAGCAGAACGTCCAGCGTCCGCCCCGCTTCGACGGCCAGCGCCGACAGCCTGACGGCCAGTCTGAGCGAATCGACCGAATGAACCTGCTGGAACAGCGGTAACACCAGCCGCGCCTTGCGGCTTTGCAGATGCCCGATCATATGCCAGATCAGCGGACGCGGCGACGCCCGGTTCACCGCCGGGATTTTGTCCTCGGCTTCTTCTACGCGATTTTCGCCAAAATGTTGCAGTCCGGCTTCAACTGCCTGCAGGACGGCCTCGACCGGCTGCGTTTTGCTCACGGCGACCAGCGTCACCGCCGCCGGGTCACGACCGGCGCGGGCGCAGGCCTCGGCGATGCTTTCCAGCACCCGGTTTGTGCGCTCTGTTATCCCCATCATGCTGTCTGTCATAAGGACAACACCGCTCCAAAACGCCCGGTGCGCCCTTTTTCGGCCCGGTGCGAGAAAAACTCATCGGTGCGTTCCGCCGTACATAAACCGGCGATCTCGATCTGCTCCACGCCGACGCGCTGTAAATCGCGCCGGTTGGCTTCCCACAGGTTCAGGTAGGCGCTGCCGTCGGCGGGGTCACGGCGGATCAAACCGTCGGTTGTGCCAAAATACGCCTGCACCGCCGCCACCACTTCTTCGCCCACCTGGTAAGACGCCGGCCCGATGCTCGGCCCGATGCCGGCCCGGATGTCCGCCGGTTTGCAGCCGTAAGCCTGCATCATCGTCCGCACCGTGTTCGCGCCCACCCCCTGCACCGTCCCGCGCCAGCCGGCATGGGCAATGCCGATCACGCCGCGCACCGGGTCGTAAAACAGCAGCGGCGTGCAGTCCGCGAAACGCATCGTCAGCGGTGTATCCGGGCGATCTGTCACCATGCCGTCCGCCAGCGCCAACCAGCGGCGTCCGCGCACCGGGCCGTTGGCGATGACCGTATCGGCGCTGTGAACCTGCCACACCGTACAGACGCGCCCGCCGTTCAGGCCCAGCGCCCCATACATACGCTCGTGGTTTTCCCGCACTGCCGCCGGTTCATCTCCGACGTTGCCGCCCATATTGAGCGAATCCCAGGGCGCGGCGCTGACCCCGCCGCTGCGGGTGAAGATGCCCTGTTTAATATCCGGCCAGCTTTCAAACTGATAATAACACAGGCCGTTCTGTTCAACGCGTCGCAATCTTTTCCCTCCACGCCTCGCTGTTCGTCACCATTCTAATTCGCTCCTCCCCGCCTCCCAAGACCCAACCGGCTGTATTTGTGCATTTGTTTGGGACAAAGTGACGGCTGAATAGAGTCACGCTATATCGTTTTCCTGCATAAGGGTGTTTTCGCCAGTTGGTATTTGTTGCGACGCCTGAGGTTTTAGGTGTATACTGCCCATAGTGTAATCGCAATCGAACGGCTGCATGATCGGCTGTTCGCTTCAAAGATCATACAACCACCGGCGCGGCTGACCAAGCGTTTGATTGACGGTCAGGGCTGCCTATCTGGCTCACCTGTAATCGGGTAATACTGGTCAAGTATTTCCCCTTTGACTGAAAGGGGCCATCCAGAGCGCGAGGATCAAAATGAGTGAGAGCAAAGAGCGCCCGAAGAGCATCTCCGTTTTAGTTGTGGATGACCATCCCCTTTTCCGTGAGGGCTTGCAGCAGGCGCTGGAGCTTGAGGACGATATTGTTGTCGTCGGATTCAGCGAGGACGGCGAGGATGCGCTCAAGAAAGCTCGCCAGTTGCGCCCGGATGTGGTGCTGCTCGATATAAACCTGCCTTCGATGAACGGCCTCCAGGTAGCGCGGCAGTTGAAGTCGGAGCGACCGGAAATCGCCGTCGTCGTGCTGACCGCCTACCATGATATTCAACAGGTCGTCCATGCCATGCGCGCCGGCGCGTCTGCCTACTGCTCCAAAGAAGTCACACCGGACGAATTAATTGAGATCGTGCGCGATACCGCGCGCGGCTATTATATCGTCGGCGGCGAAAAACTCGACCAGCGTGCGCTCGAAAGCTGGATTCAGGCCAGCATCGAGGCCATGAGCGGGCCATATATCATTGATGCGGAAGAACATTTCGTCCCCCTCAGCCCCCGTGAGATGGAAATTCTTCAGTTCGTCACGCACGGCCTGAGCAACAAGGAAATCGCCCTCAAACTGCGCATCAGCCAGCAGACCGTCAAAAACCACATGACCTCCATCCTGAAAAAGCTCAATGTCGAGGATCGCACGCAGGCCGCCGTCAATGCCCTGCGCCGGGGCTGGGTGCGTCTCGAAGATGGCCGTTCAAACAAACTTTAGCATTCAGAGTGAATATCTATGGATCGAGATAAGACGGACGCCAAAGACCAGATCATCGAATTCATCACCCAGGAGATGAAGCGCACCAAAGAGCGGCTGACCGAGATCAAAAGCCAGATTGACCAGATTCAACTGGTGGTTGGGCGCGAGGAACAGCGCAACACCGACATCGCCACCGAACTGCGCACCATTCAGGACAACATCGAAACCGTACCCCGTCAGGACATCCGCAGTAAATATGATGAGGCGCTTGACGCGCGCTTCCGCCTGACAACCATGCGCGGCCAGCTCGAAAAATTCCAGTCCAGCCGCGAAATCCTGGAAAAACAGCAGGCCTCGCTGGCTCAACTGCTTAATATCATCCAGGGCGTGGACATGCTCGCCAACGGCGCGGACGAAGCCCAGGCCGCCAACCCGAAGGCCAGCCTCAATATCGTGCGTATCGTCCAGGCGCAGGAAGAAGAAAAACTGCGTCTGGCCCGGCTGATGCACGACGGCCCCGCTCAATCGCTGACCAACTTCATCTTGCAGACCGAAATCTGCCAGCGCCTTTTTGACCGCGACCCTGCCCGCGCCGCCGAGGAATTGAATAACCTCAAGACCACCGCCAGCGTCACCTTCCAGAAGGTGCGCGATTTTATCTTCGATCTGCGCCCGATGATGCTGGACGACCTGGGCGTGGTGCCAACGGTGCGCCGCTACATCGATTCCTTTAAGGACAAAAACGACATTGACGCCCGCCTGGAACTGACCGGCGAAGAACGGCGGCTGCAAAACCACCGCGAGGTGATGCTCTTCCGGGGCATTCAGGACTTGATGGGACATGCCCGCGACTATGCCAACGCTACCGAAATCATCGTCCGCCTGGATATGGCGAGCGAGCGGATTAAGGTGGACGTGGACGACAACGGGCGCGGCTTCGACGCCGAAGCGATTTTTATGGCCGGCGATGATGTGCATCTGGATGCCCGCGCGCAGGGTATTCTGACCCTGAAGGAGAAGTTCGAACTCGTCAACGGCGGCCTGTCTGTTTCCAGCGCCGAAACCGAAGGCACGACCGTTCATCTCGAACTTCCGGCCAGCGACGACTCGATATGAATCTTCAAACCATCGGCCTATTTGACAGCTACCGCCAATTGACTACACTTAAAATTGTGTCTTTACGAATTCTTTGTTGTCTGCTCAGGGGCACAACTCGCACGCAGACATCTGAATCCGAACGGAGGAGACCATGCGCGGTCGCTTACTAATCCTGGTCGGGTTAGTTATCCTGATAGTCGTTATCGTCGCTGTTGTGTTTCTGAGTGGTGGTCTGGGAACCGGCCAGCGCACGGCGACGCCTGTTCCGGGTGTCACCGGCGGCGCTGTTGTGCCGACAGCCGGCCCGACCCCAACGCCGATCCGCTTCGTGGAAATTGTCGTGGCGCTGCAAAACCTGCCGCGCGGTTATACTTTTCCCGAAACAACAGCCGAGCTTGAGAACGTCGTCAACTACTTCCCCTGGCCGGAAGATGCCGTGCCGTTTAACGCTCTGCGGAAAGATGACGGCGGGCTGGAAAAAGTGTTGGGCAAAATCGCCCGTACCGACCTGTTCCGCGAACAGCCCATCCTCTCGAACCTGCTGGTGGAGCAGTTGACCGACATTGCCAGTTTCGGCTCGGACGCGGCGGCGGTGCTGCCTTCCGACCGGGTGGCGATCTCCGTCCCCATCAACCGACAGACCAGCGTCGCCTATGGCATTCGCCCCGGCGACCGGGTGGACGTGATTATCTCCATGCTGTTCGTGGACGTGGACGAAATCTTCCAGAGCATTTCGCCAAACCGCATCACTCTGTTCAGCATCAAGGATGATGGCACGATTGAATTCATCCAGGGTGTCGAAGGCCGTCCTGAGCAGACCAGCCTCGGTCCGGCGGTCATCGGCCCCAGCGAACGGCAGCGCCCGCGCCTGGTGACGCAGCGCACCATCCAGGACGCGCTGGTGGTCTGGGTCGGGGACTTCCCGCTGATCGGCAGTTATATCGGCGTGCCGCCCACGCCCACCCCCATCCCCAAAGAGCAGGAAGACACCGGTTCTGGCACACCACCACCGCCACCGACTCCCATCCCGGTGCCGGATATTGTCACACTGGGCGTTTCGCCGCAGTATGCCGTTTTCCTCACCTATGCCATCGAGTCCAAGCTGCCGCTTACCCTGGTGCTGCGCTCCGCCACCGACACTTCGCGCGTGCAGACCGAGCCGGTGACGCTGGACTACGTTATGAACGAATTCCGCATCACCCTGCCCGGACGGCGCGATTACACCATTGAACCGGCCATCCGCAGCATCCGCCAACTGCTGGCAGGCGACGAAATCAGCCTGACTGAAACCGGACAACAACCGTAAATTGGTGAGAGTCCCCCCGATTCTTGAGGGGGACTCACGTTATCGGGCGAGGAATTGGATTATAATACACATAGGTGGATGGACTGAGTCCACCGGTAATGCCTGCTATCCGTCTTACTTATACGGAGCGCTGGAGGGATGAATGAACAGACCGAGCAGCCCACAGTCTGAAGGCGATGTAATCACCATTCTGTTGGTAGATGACATCCCGGAAGCACGCGAAAATATCAAAAAACTCCTGGCCTTTGAACCTGATTTTCGAGTGGTTGGCTCGGTCGGTACGGGGCGCGATGGGGTGGCGATGGCGAAAGAGATGAAGCCGAACATCGTCATCATGGACATCAATATGCCGGATATGGACGGCATTCAGGCAACCTCGCTCATCACCGAATCCGTCCCGACGGCGGCGGTGATTATGATGTCCGTCCAGAACGACCCGGACTATCTGCGCCGTGCCATGCTGGCCGGCGCGCGCAACTTCCTTACCAAACCGATTTCCCCCGACGAACTCTATAACACCATTCGTACTGTCCACGCCCAGCACCGGGTGGTCGCCCAGCGGCTTTCGGCCATGCAGCAGCAGATGCCGGAGGAGTCGCTGCGGAAGGCTGTGCAAGTGGAAGGGACAGAAAACCGCCCCGGCCACGTGATCGTGGTTTACAGCCCGCAGGGCGGCGTCGGCGTCACTACCATCGCTACCAACCTGGCCTCCGGCTTGATGAAAGAAGGCGTCCGCGTTCTGCTGGTGGATGCCGACTTACAATTTGGTGACATCGGTGTGCTGCTCAACATCCAGTCTCAGTCCACGATGGTTGACCTGGTGGACAACATCCACGACCTGGACACCCAGCTTTTTGACAGCATCGTTTTCACCCATGACAGCGGCATGAAGGTGCTGATGGGACCCGCTCGTCCCGAATACGCCGAGGTCATCGAGCAGAATAACCCGACCGCCGTCGCCCAGATGCTGGAGAAAATCAGCGGCAACTACGATTTTATCGTCGTGGATACCAGCCACCAGTTGAACGAAACCGTGCTGTCGCTGTTTGATATTGCGGCCAAAATTGTTGTCGTCGGAATGCCGACCCTGGCCTGCGTGAAAAACGTCCGCTTTGTCCTTGACCTGTTCGACCAGTTGAATTACCCGCCGGAAAAAACCTTCCTCATCCTCAACCGCGTCCTGGATGACCGCAACCGCCAGCGTTTTACCATCCCATCGGAAAAGATCGCGCGGTTTTTGAAACGTCCGATTGAACTGGAAATCCCTTCTGACGAACTAACCGCCCTGGAAGCGATGAGCAAGGGCATTCCCATCATCGCCCGGCGCGACAAAACCCGTTCGCCCGTCAAAGAGCTTATGACCCTGGCCGATGTGTTGTATACCCAACTGGCCGGTGAGGAAGAAGCAGCGGAATTTGACTCGTCAGCCGACAAAGCCCGGCGCAAACCGGGACTCGGTTTGCGGCTGGGTAAAGCCTGAGAGTGATACCGGAGGATAAGCATGTCTTTATTACGTCGTATTGAACGGGGCAGCGGCAGCGGTGGAGATCCGGGTTCGGGTTCGAGCAGCCGCCCCCCCGATGCTCCCGGCCCCGCGCCAGAAAGCGAAGAATCGAAGCTGGCAGCGGCGCGCCTGCGCCGGCAGTCTATCGGCGATCCGGTTCGAGCAGGCAAAAGCAATAACTACATGGACCTGAAGGCGCGCGTCCAGAACAAGCTGCTTTCCGAGCTGGATCAGCACGCTATGGATGTCACCCGCAAACAGGAAGTGCGCGAACACATCGAAGAGTTGTTCAACGCCATCCTGGCCGACGAAAGTATGGTGCTGGCCCGCAGCGAACGTCAGAATCTTTTCGAGGCGATTGTCGCCGAAATCCTGGGCTTCGGCCCGCTGGAAACGCTGCTGGCCGACGAAACCATCACCGAAATCATGGTCAACGGCCCTAAAAACGTTTTCATCGAACAAAAAGGCAACATCACACGCGCCAACGTAACCTTCGAAAATGATGAACACGTCATGCGCATCATTGACCGCATCGTCGCGCCGCTGGGCCGCCGCATTGACGAAAGCTCCCCCCTGGTGGACGCGCGTCTGCCGGACGGCTCCCGCGTGAATGCCGTCATTCGCCCGATTTCGCTGGTGGGGCCAACCATCACCATCCGTAAATTCTTCAAGAAACCGCTGATGGTGGACGATCTTGTCCGGCTTGGCTCGATGACCAAAGAGATGGCCGAGTTCCTGCGCGCCTGCATTATCGCGCGGCTCAACATCATCGTGTCCGGCGGCACCGGCTCTGGCAAAACCACGCTGCTCAATGTGCTGTCCAGCTTCATCCCCAACAATGAACGCATCGTCACGATTGAAAACGCCGCCGAGCTTCAGCTTCGTCAGGAACACGTCGTCACCCTGGAATCCCGCCCGGCCAACATCGAAGGCAAGGGCGCGATCACCATTCAAGACCTGGTGGTAAACTCGCTGCGTATGCGCCCCGACCGCATTGTGGTTGGCGAATGCCGTTCCGGCGAGGCGCTGGACATGCTCCAGGCCATGAACACCGGCCACGATGGTTCGCTGACCACGCTGCACGCCAACAGCCCCCGCGACGCGCTCGCCCGCCTGGAAGTGATGTGCCTGATGTCCGGCATGGATCTGCCGGTGCGCGCCATCCGCGAGCAGGTCGCCAGCGCCGTTGATATGATCTGCCAGCAAAGCCGCCTGCGTGACGGCTCGCGCAAGATCGAAAAGGTTTCCGAAGTGCAGGGCATGGAAGGTGAAATCATCACCATGTCCGACATCTTCGAATTCGAGCAAACCGGCATCGAGGGCGGCAAGATCATTGGCCGCATTCGCCCGACCGGGCTGCGCCCCAAATTCATTGACCGCATCGAGACTTCGGGCATTCACCTGCCGCCGGCGGTTTTTGGCATTGGGCGCGGTTATTAGTTAGAAATTTACAACCAGCGGGAACTAGGAGGCGCGTCATCTTGACGCGCTTTCCATAATCCCCATACAATAAAGGCAGGACTTAGACTGAGTTGGAGGGTAGCCGGCGTGCCAGAGCAATTGATTCCCATCATTATTGGTATCGCAGGGATTGCGGCCATCGCCGTTATTGTGGTCGGGATCGTCAGCGTCCGTTCGGAAAAGAACCTGGTGGAGGAACGCCTGGGACGCTATGAACAGGGCTATCAATCCTTCCTGGATATTGAGGACGAAGAAGAAGCCCGCAGTGAGGATAAACAACAGCGTAAGGCGCTGGACGCCATTGATAAAGCCATTGCGCAAAGACCCTTTGCCCAGAAATGGAAACAGCAGCTGGCCCGCGCCGACCTTAAGCTGACGGTCGCCGAATACGCGGCGCTGCACGTGGTTTCGATTATCGGCTTTTTCGCCGGTGGTTATTTCGTCATCTTCCGCGGCGATCTGATTATGTCCATCGTGGCCGGTTTTATCGGCCTGTTTTTCCCGCGTATTTACGTCTCGCGCGCGACCAGCAAGCGGCTGCTGCGCTTTGAACAGCAGCTGCCCGATACCCTGGGCCTGTGGGTCAACGCGCTGCGTTCCGGCTTCAGCGTCATGCAGGCGATGGAAGCCATCTCGCGCGATGCGCCCGAACCCACCTCGACCGAGTTCAGGCGTGTGGTGCAGGAAGTCCAGCTTGGCATTGATGTCGAGGACGCCCTCGAACACCTGTTAGCCCGTGTCGAAAGCGAAGACCTTGATCTGGTCATCACGGCGGTCAACATTCAGCGCGAAGTCGGCGGCAACCTGGCCGAAATTCTGGACATCATCAGCCATACCATCCGGGAGCGGGTGAAGCTGAAAGGCGAAATCCGCGTCTTAACTTCCCAGGGGCGCATCACGGGCTGGCTCATCAGCCTGCTGCCGATTGCGGTGGCGCTGTTTCTTTCCGCCATCCAGCCGGGCTTTATGAACCCGATGTTTGAAAGCCGCACCTGCGGCTGGCCGATGCTGGGCATCGGCCTGGCCCTGATCGGCCTCGGTATGGCCGCTATCCAGAAGATCGTCAACATCGAGATTTAACAAGAAGGGGCAACTTATGGAAGGCGTACTGATTATCGTCGTATTAATAATCGTCGCCGGGTTGGTCTATGTCGGCCTTCGGGATGATCGCAACCGCGACCCGCTCCAGGAGCGTCTGGCGCAGTTTGGTGAACGCGAACTGCCCGACTCGCTGGAAGAAATCGAGCTTTCGCTTCCCTTTAAAGACCGTATTCTGCTCCCCTTGATGCGCCGGCTGGCCGATGTGGTCGTCAAGTTCACGCCGGAAAAGCAGCTTGAGCAAACCCGCCATCAGATTGAACTGGCCGGTTTGGCCGGTTCGATGGAGCCGACCACCTTTTTCGCCATGCGCATCGGCGCCACCATCGCCCTGGGTCTGCTGGCGTTTATGATCTTTTACGTACTCTCGGCCAAACGCGACCCCAATGCCCTGGCGTATGTCATCGGCGGCGCCGGGCTGGGCTACTTTTTCCCGGTGCTGTGGATTAAAAGCAAAATCAGCAAGCGCCAGGATAACATCGTCAGGGCGCTGCCGGACGCGCTTGACCTGCTGACCATCTGCGTCGAGGCCGGTCTTGGCTTCGACCAGGCGATGGGTAAAGTGTACGAGAAGTGGGATAACGATCTGGCGGTTGCTTTTGGTCGCGTCCTGCGGGAAATCCAGCTTGGCAAGCTGCGGCGCGAAGCCCTGCGCGATATGGCCGAACGCATGGATGTACCCGACGTGACCGCCTTCACCGCTGCCGTCATCCAGGCCGACCAGTTGGGCGTAAGCATGACCAAAATCCTGCGCGTGCAGTCCGACCAGATGCGCGTCAAGCGCCGCCAGCGCGCCCAGGAAAAAGCGCACCAGGCCCCCGTGAAGATGATGATTCCAATGGTTCTGCTCATCTTCCCGTCGCTGTGGATTGTACTGCTGGGGCCGGCGATTGTCTTCCTGCTCCAGAGCGGCACATTGGGGAAAGTATAACCAACCTTTACGTCTCAACCGAAGCCTTTTTAGCCACCTGGGACGCCCCGATATGCCCGGTTTATTACTCGTTTCTTCGTTCCCTTCCGGCGCTCCACAAGCCCGACAGCCTGGAATTTTTGCGCCCGGATCGCTGCCGCGCCGTCTGTCGGCGTCGCTGCTCGACCTCATCTTCCCGCCGAGCTGCGCGGGCTGTGGCCGCGTGGACTGCCGCTGGTGCGACCGCTGTCAGACAGACCTGGAACAAATCCCGCCCCCGCAGGTTGTCCGACCGCTGCCGCCGCTTTCCGGCATGGCCTCCACCGCCGTCCACGAAGGCAAAGTTCAACAGGCCATCTGGTCATTAAAGTATGAAAACGCGCCTTACCTCAGCCAGCCGTTAGGAGACCGGCTGGCCAACCACCTGCGCCGCCTGGACTGGCCGGTAAGCTGCGTCGTGCCGGTGCCGATGCACGCGCACCGGCTGGCGGAGCGCGGCTATAACCAGGCGCAGCTTTTAGCGGAGCGGGCAGCGCGGCAGGCCGCCCTAACCTGCCGCCCGGATGCGCTCCGCCGCTGGCGATTCACGCCGTCTCAGGTTGGCCTGGGGCGCGAGGCCCGGCTCGAAAACGTTAAGGATGCGTTTGAGGCCGACCCCGCGCTCATCGGCGGCCAGTCTGTGCTGCTGGTGGACGACGTATATACCACCGGCGCGACCCTGAGCGCCTGCGCCGCCGCCCTGCTCGAAGCCGGCGCTGCCGCCGTTTACGGCTTAACCGTATCGGCAGCCCGTCACTGACCCTACTTTTTCAGAAGGAGCATAAGCATGGACGTGACCATTCACAGCACCAACATCCGAATGACCGATGCTCTTGAAGCCTATACCCGCAAGAAGCTGGATAAGCTGGATCGTTACCTTCCCAATATCACCAAGATTGAGATTGACCTGTCGCAGCAGCGCAGCCGCCGGGGCGAAGACCTGGCGATTGCCCAGATCACCATCCGCCACAAACGCGGCGCTATCCTGCGCTCCGAGGAGCGCATCCCCGGCGATATTCAGACCGCCATCAACGCGGCAGTGGATAATATGTACCGCCGCATTCAGCGCTTCAAAGGCAAACGCCAACGCAAAGGCCGCGAACGTTTTACCGCGACCATCGAAGAATTGAGCCTGGCCGAAGCTATCCCGGACGTGGAAGAATTTATCGAGGAGGAAACCCCGGTCGAAGTGCCGGCGGCGGAAGCCGCGCCGCTGACCGACATCGTTCGCCGCAAAGCCATTCCCGTCACCGCCATGACCGAGGCCGAAGCCATCGAACAGATGGAGCTGCTGGGACACGCCTTTTTCGTCTTCTTCAACGATGGCACCGGCAGCGTGAACGTGCTGTACAAACGTTCATCGGGGGGCTACGGCGTGCTGGTGCCGCAGGTCGAATGACGACCTGAAACCCGTTTTTACCGGGGGGCGCGGCGCGCTGCGCTCCCCCATAATCCGCCTAGCAGCCGGTACTTGCGCCATTCGTTCCAGGCCATCAGCAGGCTCAGGCGCAGGCCGTGCAGCCCTTCGCGGTAGCCTTTGAGCGTGACGAAGCGCCACCAGAACTGCCGCCAGGGCTGCAAAATGTAATTGTGCGGTTTGGGACGAAGCCCCTGCTCGTACAGAATGCGCGCGTCGTAAGCCGAGTACCGGCGCTGCTTTTCCACAAACTGCGCCACATCCCGGTAGTTGTAATGCAGCAGATGATTCCTGAGCGTACCTTCCGCCTCGTCCAGCAGCACCAGTTCATGCACCTGCCGTGCCGGGTCATACCGCGCCGCGCCCACCCGCAGCAGCCGCGTCTGATAATCGGGATACCAGCCCGCGCCGAGCGTTAACCTGCCGAAGATATAGTTGTAACGCGGCACTCGCCACCCGGCATATCCTGGCTTCAACACCACCTCGCGCACCTCCGCCGCCAGTTCCGGCGTTACGCGCTCGTCGGCATCCACGAACAGCACCCAATCCGCGCGTCCACTCACAGCATCCAGCGCCGCGTTGCGCTGCCCGGCATAATTGTCGAAGCGGCGCTGAATCAGTTCCGCCCCGACAGCTTCGGCCAGGCGCGGTGTATCATCGTCGCTGTAGGAGTCGAACACGATCACATGATCGGCGAAGCGCGCGCTTTCGATGCAGGCCGTGATGTGCGCGGCTTCGTTTCTGGTCAGGATGATGACGAATAAAGTGGTCATGGCCGGCGTGCCTGTTCATAAATCGTCCGGTAGGCTTGCAGCAGCGGTTGTTCCGCCCCGTCCCGGCGCGCCTGTTCCAGACGGCGGCGCATCCCGGCCTGCACCAGCAGCCGTGCGGCGTGGTACTTCCAGGCCGGGTAATGTTTGCGGAACAGGCGCAGGCGGCTTGTCCACAGGTTGACGATGCTCTGCGGACGAATCTGCCGCGTACTCTGCCCCGCCAGATGCACGACCCGCGCCGCCGGAACGCACAGCACCCGCCAGCCGGCTTTGTGAATACGCCACGCCCAGTCTATCTCCTCGCAGTACATGAAAAACTGCTCGTCGAACAAACCGGTCTGCTGGATGACTTCGCGCCGCAGCATCATCGTCGCCCCCAGGGGAAAATCCACCGGGAACGGCTGGCCGCTTTCATAAGACGCGCGCGGGTAGCGCCCGTTAAATTCGCCCTCGATGAAGCGCCCCGGCGTGGGGAAAAACTCTACCCATAACTGACGCAGCCCCGGAAAATGAAAGGCGCTATGCTGGAAGCTGCCATCTTCATAACACAGCCGCGCGCCCACCAGCCCCACGTCCGCCTGCGCCAACAGCGCCTTGTACAGCGCCCGCGTCGCCCCCCGCTGTGTTATGGTGTCGGGGTTCAGCAGGTAAACCGCCTCCGGCAGACCGGCAGCATCCGATTTTTCAAAACCGATGGCGCGCAAAGCCAGGTTATTGGCGCGGGCAAAACCCAGGTTTTCGGCGCTGGCGAACACCGTCACCTGCGGGAAAGCTGCCCGCACTGCCTCGGCGCTGCCGTCCGACGAGGCGCTGTCCACCACGTACACGTCCGCCATCATCCCGCTGCTGTCCAGATCGGCCAGCAGGCTTTGCAGCGCCGCCAGCACCAGATCGCGCACGTTCCAGGTGACGATGATAACCGCCAGTTCCGCCATCAGCCACCCAGCAGCGCGAAGTCCAGCCCGGTGCTGTCCATAAAATCCACCATCTCGGTGAAGTCGTCCGCCGTCGCCGACACGAGCGCGCTCTGCGCCAGCAGCGCCCGCAGTTTGACCGCCTCGACATTATCCTCGGACATAGCTTGCAGGGTTTCCGTCAGCGACAGCCGCACCCCCAGCGGGATTTCGTCCGGCATCACCAGCACCCCGTAGGGAAAACTCGTGGTCGTCGCCAGCGCCGTGATCGAATCAACGACATCACCCAGTGCGCCGGCGTATTCTTCCAGCGCGCTTTCGGCAATGCCCGCCGCGTCACAATCGCCGCCAGCCACCGCTTCGATCAGTTCCGGCACATCGGCATAATCCACCACCGCTTCCGGCGCGCTCACCGGGTCGAGGCCGTTGGCGCGCATCACCAGCGACGGCGCCAACCAGGAATAAAAATCGTCGTAACCCAGGCGACAGAAGGTTCGCCCATCCAGGCCGCGCACGTCCCGAATGCTGCTGTCCTGCGCCACGATGATGAGGCCGGCCTCGCCGGAACGGGCGTCCTGCCGCGTCCCCTGCTCGATCTGCAAAACCGGGATGCCGCAGTTTTGCGCCCTGGCGGCCATATAGGTCGGCGCGTCTAGCCAGGCCGCCGACACCTGCCCCCCGGCGGAATCGCACAGCGCCGCCAGCGCCTCGGCATACCGTTCGACGATTTCCACCTGTACGCTCAAACCCGACTGTTCCAGGATACTGGCTTCCACGTCGGCGGTGGCATTACGCGCGTCCGCCGCCGGCCCTCTGGGGCGCACAACCAGCCGGATTGGATTGCCTTCAGCGCCCGCCGGGATGAGCGTCGGCACCGCCGGGAGCGGCGTCGAAAGCGGCGTTGGCGTCAGCGGGGCCGACGCGACGGGAAGATTCTGCGGCGCTTCTTCGCGGCAGGCTGCCAGCGCCAGCAGGCAGACGATCACCAGGGTCAGTCGGGCATAGTTTGATTTGCTCACAGCACCGTCCATATCCCGCAGTCAGGCGTTTGTTAATGTAATCTCAGCGTATCAGGCTTGAATGCTGCCTGTAAATCACAAGTCCATAAGATGCCAGATCAGGTATTCAGCGTTATCAAGGCTTGTGATTTAACCCGGCAACTTGTAACCGGCAACTGACAACTTGCAACTTGTAACTGACAACCGCATTAAGCAGGGCGAACCATCCGTTCGTCACCCTCTTATTATACTTCACGACTGCCCGATCACGACTCGCCAGACGCCGAAGCGGACGGGTCAATCAGTTCGACATCGCGCGCCCCCACGCGGGAGTTGCGGTCGCTCACTTCCACATCCTCATGAATCAGCCCCGCCCAGCATTTCTGCGGGTTGCGGGCTTCGACCAGATCGGTCATCCGCACCGCCCCCCACACAACGGCCTGCTGGCCGGGCGGCAGGTAATAATAGGTATTCCCGGTTTCCTCGTCCAACACCGCCAGCAGGTCATCTGGCGCGCCGACCGCCCAGCGCCAGGGATAGTCGCGGGTGGCCGTGTCGCAGTCAATCCCCACGCGCCACGCGCCGGATTGGTCATACCAGCCCAACGAAGCGGCCACTTCCGACTGCTCGTACACCGTGCCGGGCGGCGGCCCGCTGGTGCGAATCGGCACGTCGCCGTAGTTCTCGACCGTCAGCTTAAACACCAGCAGATCACCCAGAGGGATGTTGACCGCCAGGAAATTCAAGTCCTGCGGGTCATCCGGCGGCGCAACCAGTTCTGCGTTTTGCCCGAAGTAGCGCGCATCATAGGGCGCATGGATGAACACCACATCCACACCGACCGACTGTGGCACGATCTCCGCCTGCGGGTCGCCGCCGTCCCGAATCGTCATGCTGCCGGTTCGCAGCACGCGCTGGCCTTCGGCGTCCTCCGCCACTGCCACCACACGGTACAGGCCGTCCGGCGGCGGATCAGCGCCCAGGTCAACGCCGCCGTCGTAATCAAAATCATGCCGCCCCGGTTCGCCGGGTTTGCGTCCTTCCTGCCGCTCCTGCAAAAAGACCCGCAGTCCATCCTCGTTTTCGAGATACGCGGTCAGCCGCGCCGCTTTCAACAGGTAGACATTAATCCGCGCCCGGTCCCAGATGCCATCCTGATTGGGTGTAAAAATCTCCGGTGAAACATCGAACGTCACCAGTTCCGGCAAAGTTGAGGAAGCGTCCGTCACGGTTAGCGCCCCGCTGCGTTCGACGGCTTCGCCACCACCGGCGGGCAGCGCCGTCAGCCGCCAGGTGTAAATGCCGTCCCGCAGCAGGCGGCGCTGCACTTCGCCCTGAATCGTCTCGCCGGGCAGCAGATACCCATCTACTACCCCGCTGAACTCGACCTGATAATCGCCCCCGGCGCGAATCTCGTCGGTGCGGAAGGTAAACACCTGGCCGCTGGCGTCCTCAAACACCAGCGATACCCGCGCATTGCGCGACAGACTGTAGGAAAACACCGTTACATCGTCGCTGCCGTCCGCATTCGGGCTGATCGTCTCAAGCGAAAATGCGGCATCCGTGATGAGCGGCAGATCGGGTCGCAGCAGCGCCTGCCCGGCGACCAGTACCAGACCCAGAACCACCAGAGCAGCCGCCCCGGCCAGCCAGATCGAAAGTCGCATAACACAAATCTCCAACGTCGTTCAACGACAGCGGCACACAGCCGCCGCCGGGTGCAAGTCTAACGTAGAACCCCCCTGCCGCCAACCGTCGGTTTACCGATGCTTTACGCATCCACAAGTCTGCGGTAAACTGGTTCATCTTACAATCGGCGTTCTTCAGGCAAGCATGGCTACAGGTATTAAAGATTTCTTCAAAACTCAGGATGCAGTTCCCGACCCCAACGGATTGATCGAAAGGCCGTTAATACCCCTGCGCGGCCTGGTGATTTTCCCCAACACCATCACACCGATTGATGTCCCGACTTCGCCGGCGCTGTCGGCCATCCAGATCGCCCTGCTCAAAAAGCAGACGGTCATCGGCGCGGCGCTGCGCGGCGCGTTCCCGTCCCAGCTCACCCTGGATGACCTGTATCCCATCGGGACGGAAATGGCCGTCGGCCACATGATGCGCCTGCCGGATGACCGCCGTAACGCGCTGGTGCAGGGACGGCGGCGTGTCCAGATCGTCGAAATCATCCAGGCCACGCCCTACCCAATCGTGCGCGCGCGACCGCTTAATGACATCCCCGCGCTGCTTGACGAAACACGCAGCCTCATGCGGTCGGTTCAGGAGCGTTTCCAGCGCGCGTCAGAGTTCAACCCCTCTATCTCCGAAGATGTGCTGGCTTACGCGCTCAATCTGGACAGCCCCGGCGTCCTGGCGGATCTGGTGGCGTCCACGCTCACCCTGCCCTTCGAGGATCGTCAGCGGATGCTGGAAATGCCCGGCGAAAACGAACGCCTCCGGCACGTCGCCGATCTGCTGGCGCAGGAATTGAAGATGCTGGAGCTGAAAGACGAAATCAGCAGCCAGGTTCAGCAGGAGATGGATCGCAGCCAGCGCGAGATTTACCTGCGCGAGCAGATGCGCATCATCCAGACCGAACTGGGCGAGCAGGATTTTTTCCAGCAGGAGATTAACGAAGTCCGCGAGTCGATTCTAAAAGCGGAACTGCCGCCGGAAATCCACGAAAAGGCCAGTCGGGAGCTGTCCCGGCTGATGATGATGCCGCCGATGGCACCAGAAGTCGGCATGATCCGCACCTACATTGACTGGCTGACAGCTATCCCCTGGGTCAAACAGAGTGAGGACAACCTGAACCTGGCCCACGCCGAACGCATCCTTGAGGCCGACCATTACGGCCTGCGTAAAGTCAAAGAGCGGATTCTGGAATATATCGCCGTGCGCAAGCTGGCCGGCAGCAAGATGAAAAGCCCGATTTTGTGTTTCGTCGGCCCGCCCGGCGTCGGCAAAACCTCGCTGGGGCGCAGCATCGCCAGGGCGCTGGGGCGCGAGTTCGTGCGCGTCAGCCTGGGCGGTGTGCGCGACGAGGCGGAAATTCGCGGCCACCGGCGCACCTATATCGGCGCGCTGCCGGGACGCATCATCCAGACGCTTCGCCGCGCCGGGACGATCAACCCGGTTTTTGTCCTGGACGAAGTGGACAAACTGGGCATGGATTTTCGCGGCGACCCGTCCAGCGCCCTGCTGGAAGTACTGGACCCGGAACAGAATCACGCCTATTCCGACCATTATCTGGAAGTGCCTTACGACCTGTCGAAGGTGCTGTTCATCACCACCGCCAACGATCTCGATCCGCTGCCCCCGGCGCTGCTCGACCGACTGGAAGTTATCGAATTTTCCGGCTACACCGAAGAAGAAAAAGTCGCCATCGCCCGGAATTTTCTGCTTCCCAACCAGATGGAAGCGCACGGCCTGGCCGGGACGAAACTGTCGTTTGAAACCCGCGCTCTGCAGGAGATCATCCGCAGCTACACCTATGAAGGTGGCGTCCGCAGTCTCAACCGTGAGATCGCCAACGTCGCCCGCAAGGTGGCGCGCCGCGTGGCGGAAGACAAGCCCATTCCCCGGCGCATCACTGCCGCCCGGCTGCCGGATTATCTTGGCCCGCCGCTTTACCTGCACCAGCTCGCCAACCAGGAAGATGCCGTCGGCCTGGCGACCGGTCTGGTCTGGTCTTACGATGGCGGCGACATCTCCGTGATCGAAGTCGCCATCCTGCCCGGCAAAGGCAGCCTGACGCTCACCGGCCAGCTGGGCGAGGTTATGCAGGAGTCGGCGCAGACGGCGCTCAGTTACGTGCGCTCCAGGGCATCTGATTACGACCTGCCACACGACGACTTTGAAAACTACGACGTGCATGTGCATCTGCCGGAAGGCGCAGTGCCGAAGGACGGCCCCTCCGCCGGCATCACCCTGGCGGCGGCGATTCTGTCGGCCTTCACCGAATGTAAAATCCGCAGCAGTTTCGCCATGACCGGCGAGATCACACTGCGCGGCAAGGTTCTGCCGGTGGGGGGCATCAAGGAAAAAGTGCTGGCCGCCCGCCGCGCGCACATTCACAAGGTCATTCTGCCCACGCAGAACAAAAAAGACCTGGTGGACATCCCGCCGGAAGCCATGAAAGACCTGGAATTGTTCTTCGTGGATGACATGCAGCAGGTACTAGACCGTGTGCTGCTGCCGCCGCCGCCGGACGGGCGCAAGCGCGACGCCGAACGGCAGGAAAACGAAAAATCGGAGGAGGCGCTTGAAGCCGCCAGGGAAGCATGACCGACACCGATGATCTGACCAACTGGCTCCGCAGCGGGCGCAGCGCCGAACTGGACTGGTTCGACGCCCATGCCCCGATCGAAACGCTGGCCGCGCACCTGGCGGCGATGGCGAACAACCGGGGCGGCACGCTGCTGCTGGGCATCGGCGCGGATGGCACGGTTTCTGGCCTGGACGATGCGGCGGAGATGCTCGACCGGCTGCTTCAGGCGGCGCTCTCGCTCGACCCGCCGCTGATTATCCCGCTGCCGGAGAAGGTCAGCAGCGGCGACAAGGCCGTCCTGGTCGTGCGTGTGCCGCCAGGAATGCCCCATATCTACGCCGCCGCCGGGCGCTACCTGCGCCGCCAGGAAACCGCTAATGTCCCGATTTCGTCCCGTGACCTGCGCCTGCTCATCATGCAGCGCGCCGAAACCAGCTTTGAAACCGAAGTCGCGCGCGGGGCCGGCCTGGGCGACATGGACTGGAACAAAGTCAAAATGTATGTCGCCGGCTTAAGCGGCCTGGGCGAAACCAGCGTCGAAAAAGTCCTGCTCCGGCGCGGCTGCCTGATCGAACACGAGGGCGGGCTGCGCCCCACCCACGCCGGGATTCTGCTGTTTGGCAAAGACCCGCAGCGGTTTATTCGCGGGGCAGACATCACTGCCGCGCGTTTCGCCGGCGAAACCATGAGCGACCGCTTCAGCCGCCAAGACATCCTCGGCACGCTGCCTGACCAGATTCGCCGGGCTGAAATGTTTCTGATTGACCATCTGCGTAAAGGTGTGCAGTTAGGCCAGGCGATGGCGCGGGATGAAGAATTCGAGTATCCCCTGGAAGCCGCCCGCGAACTGGTGGTGAACGCCGTCGCCCACCGCGACTATCAGATCAGCGGCGATGGGATTCGTTTATTCCTGTTCAGCAACCGAATGGAGGTCATCAGTCCCGGCGCGCTGCCCGGCCCGGTCACGATTGCCAATATCAAGGATGAGCGTTTTTCGCGCAATCCGGTCATCGTGCAGGTGCTTTCTGACATGGGCTTCATCGAGCGGTTAGGGTACGGCGTGGATCGTGTGATTGACCTGATGCGGCAGAAGCAGCTTCGCGCGCCGCAGTTCGAGGAACGCGCCGGCAGCTTCCGGGTCGCGCTCTTCAACGAACCGGTGCCGGACGCCCCGGCAGGCCCGCCTCCCGCGCCGGCCATCACTTTCAAAGGCGCTTACCAGGGTCAGGAAATCAACCCGCGCCAGGAAATCGCCCTGGTCTACCTGCACGAAAACGCCCGTATCACCAACAGCGACCTTCAGAACCTCTGCCCAGATGTTCACGCAGAAACGATACGCCGCGACCTGGCCGATCTCGTCACCAAAAACATCCTGCGCAAGATGGGACAGAAGCGCGGCTCGTATTACGTCCTTCAACAGACGGAGACGATGGTGGAGGAGGAATAAGAGGATGGCGCGATGGTTGGTGCTATTCGTGTTCCTGCTGGCCGGCTGTAATCTTACCCAGACGCCGGAAACACCCCAGGCGCTTCCTACCCTGGATACACGCCTCTCGTGCGAACAGATCGTCAGCCTGGCGGTCGAAACCACCGGTGCGGCTTGCGGCGGTCTGGGGCGCAACCAGATCTGTTACGGTCACCGGCTGGTGCAGGCGGAGTTCAAGCAAAACGCCGAGGCCGCATTTAACGCGCCGGGTGACATCGCCAGCCTGCTGGCCCTCAGCCGTCTGATCGCCTCACCCTTCGACTCCACACAGGTCGCCTGGGGTATCGCGCTGGTGAAGGCGCAGACTAACATCCCGGACACGCTGCCGGGGCAGAACGTCACCTTTGTGCTTTTCGGCGATACCGCGCTGGATGCCCTCGCGCCCCGAATGACGGCGGCGCGCCTGGAAACCCGCCCCGGCCCGGCCTCCTGTACCGAAGCGCCCTCGGCCATGCTGGTGCAGACCCCCGCCGGGACGCAGGTCACGCTCACGCTGAACGGCGCGACACTCACGCTTGGCTCGACGCTTTATCTGACGGCGGCCCGCAGCGACCAGCTTACCGTCGCCACCATCGAGGGTTCGGCGGTCGTCAGCGCCTTTGATATCACCCGCGTGGCGCTGCCCGGCGCGCTGGTTCGGCTGCCGCTTGGCGGCAGTTCCGGCCTGGAAGTCACCGGGCCGCCTTCTGAACCGGAGCCGTTCGACGCCGATGCCATCCGCCGCGCGCCGCTGTCGCTGCTGGATAGACCCGTGACCGTGCCACCGCCGATCCGCCCCACCTCGCCGGCAAACCCGACCGAGGCGCTCGGCACGCCCTTCAGCCCACAGCGCCCAACCGCCGCGCCCTGCCTGCCGCGCGCCGACTGGACGGCCACCTACACCATCCAGCGCGGCGATACGCTGTTCAGCATCGCCCGGCTTTTTAATATTCCGGTCGCCGAACTCCAGCAGGCCAACTGCATCGCCAATCCCAATCTGATCCAGGCCGGGCAGGCGCTGCGTGTGCCGTTCCCGCTTGACCAGTCGGTTATTCCGACCTGGACGCCGCTGCCGACCTGGACGCCGGTGCGTCTGCCGTCGGCCATGCCCGCGCCGACTTTTACGCCGCTGCCGTTTGATGACCAACCAGACGACCAGCCGTCCATTACCGATGAACCCATTGATTAATCCGGCGGCTGATCGTCGGTTTCGCGTTTAGCTCGTGCCGGTTAATCATGTTATGCTCACCGACTCATCCGAATGAAACTAGGATATAACCCTATGCGTCGTCTGTATTTGTTGCTGCTGCTCGCGGCGGCCTCCTGCCAGGCGTTGACTGCCCCTTCGCCGACGCCAACGGCGACACCAACCGTCACGCCCAGCATCACACCCACCGCTTCCAACACCCCGACGCCGACGCCCGAACCGCCCACGCCGACGCCAACGCTCACCCCAACGCCCACGCCCACGCCAACTATCACGCCCACGCCGACGCTGACGCCGACAGCATCCATCACACCGCTGCCGGCAGCCGGCTTTGTGTTCGATAACTGGGCGCTGGTGGAACTGCCAGCGGATGTCCTCACGCTGCTGGAATCGCCGGTAATCGCGTTCATCAACACCAACGACCGGGACGGCGTTGGCGACGCGCGCACGCCGCAGCCGGCTACCAACGTTCAAACCCTGTATTACGTGCCGCCGACCAATTCCGCCGGGCGTGTCGCCATCCAGCAGATGGCTGCTTCTACCGGGCGGCAGGTGTACCTCGCGCCGAATGGCCGTTCGGTCGCCTATTTCGTGGATAGCGGGAGTACCCCGACCACCGGCCTGTATGTGCTGGATATCGAAAGCGGCATCAGCGGGCGCATCCTGCCGCTGCCATCGCTGGTGCAGCGCGGCAAGGTCAGCGAACCGGCCTGGTCGCCGGACGGCAGGCGGCTGGCAATTGCCCTGGCGACCGGCTACGACATGGACATCTTCGCCATCGAACGCGACGGCACAAACCCGGCCAACCTGACCGCCGGCGGCGCTTACGATTTCTGGCCGTCATGGTCGCCGGATGGGCGCTACCTGCTGTTCGTCTCCGACCGCGCCCGCTGCCCAAGCTGGATTCCCGGCGAACCCGACGCCTGCGACGCGCTGACAAACCCGCCGCCCAATGGCGGCAGCCCGTATATCTTGAACATAGACACCGGCCAGGTCACGCAGGTTTCCGACCAGTGGGTAACCGAACCGCCCCGCTGGCTGAACAACCGCCAGATCACGTTCGCCAGCGGCGACCCCACCCTGGGCGAACCGGAACGCACGCTCTGGATTGCCGACATCGTGACTGCCCAGGCGCGCCAGGTGCGGCTGGCCGACGGCTCCGACAGCCCGATTCGCCTTTCCGAGTCCTGGGCGGCGGACGGCAGCGCGGTCGTCTACCAGAGCGCCGGCGACACCATCGAGATTATCGCCATCAGTGCCGACGGCACGCTGCTGGGCCGCACCGGCGAACTCACGTTCGCCCGTTTTGGTATGGCCGCCGACTGGTCGCCGGACGGCACGCGCATCGCCATCGGCGGCGCGGGCGGGCAGTGTCCCGACGGCATTTCCGTTTTCGACCGCCAGCTTGCTTTCGTCGGGCGGCGGCTGCCCCCGCCCAGCATGTGTGAGCCGGTTTATTCGCCCGATGGCACATTTTTCGCCTTCACCGGCGTCGTCCCCAACGTGGATGGCCGCGTGGATGTGTACGTCGCCAACCCCAACGGCGCCGGTTCGGTCAACCTCACCGGCAGCCTGCGCGGCACGATCACGCTGCTTGGCTGGGTGGGCGGTTAAACGGTATAAACGGGCATAATCACCCGTCAGAGAGGAAGGCAGCAGACCGATGTTGACAGGCGCGCAGCAGAAAAACGAAGAACTCAGGAACATCATCACCCGCGCGAAGATTGACCCGCTCTACACCTATCGCGCCGATGATCTGATCGAAAGCAAAATCCGCTTTATGGCGGCCAACTGCCAGGCGGTGCTGGATGTAGGCAAGTCGTCTCGCCACCGGTACAGCTACTTCCAGTCCGGCCAGATCAAAACATTAGATATCAACCGGTACGATGATTACCCTGACATTGTGGACGACCTGTGCGACCTGCACCACGTCGCGCCGGAATCCTTCGACGGCATCATCTGCATGGCCGTCCTGGAGCATGTTTACGACCCTCAGCAGGCGGTCAAAAACCTCTATAGTCTGCTCAAACCCGGTGGGTACTGCCTGGCCTATGTGCCGTTTTTGTACCGCTACCACGCCCCGCATGACCTGTACTACCAGGACTATTTTCGTTATACCCGCGACGGAATCGCCTACCTGTTCCGGGACTTTTCCGAAGTCACGCTTTACCCATGCCGAGGGCGCTACTCCACCATGTTTAACCTGATGGATTTCTGGAAATATCGTGTCGAAAAAATCTTTCGCCAGGCCTTGAACAAAACCATTGACCGCATCGGGGGTTTACTTCCAAAGAGCTACCCGCCTGAATTGCAGGCTTCGGGGTACCATATCTGGACGGTCAAGTAACCGGCGTTTTTATTTTACACAGGAGTTGTAAAGTTATGTCTCAACTACAGTATCAGGTAGCCGTCATCACCGGCGCAAGCCGGGGTATCGGGCGCGCAATTGCCCTCGAACTGGCCCGGCGCGGCGCGACCATCGTCATCAACTACCGCGACGCGAACAACCTGGCGGACGCGAACCAAGTCCTCGAAGCCATTACGTCCGCCGGGGGCAAGGCCATCACGGTCGAGGGCGATGTCAGCACCGAAGACGGCGCAAACGCCCTGATTAAAGCCGCGCTGGATGCCTTCGACAAAATAGACATCCTGGTCAACAACGCGGGCATCACCCGCGATAACCTGATTATGATGATGAAACCGGACGATTTTGACGCCGTAATCAGCGTCAACCTGCGCAGCACGTGGCTCTGTTCGCGTGCTGCCGTCCGCAGCATGATGCGCAAACGTTACGGGCGCATCGTCAATATCGCCAGCGTCAGCGGCGTGGTCGGCCAGGCCGGACAGACCAACTACAGCGCCAGCAAGGCCGGCATCATCGGCTTCACCAAAGCCCTCGCCCGCGAAGTCGCCTCGCGCAATATCACCGTCAACGCCGTCGCGCCCGGCTTCGTGCTGACCGATCTCACCAAAGACCTGCCGGAAGAACTCACCTCGCAGTTGAACCAGCTTATCCCCCTGGGCCGCTGGGGAACGGTCGAGGATATCGCCAACGCCGTCGCCTTCCTGGTCGGCAGCGAAGCCGGTTACATCACCGGCCACGTCCTGAACGTGGACGGCGGCATGGCGATGTAGCCGGCACATTCAGGAGGCTGCCTCATGAGTACCATTTTCTCGAAAATCATCGCCCGCGAAATCCCCGCCGAGATCGTTTACCAGGATGACCGGGTGACGGCCTTCAAGGACATTCATCCCCTCGCCCCGGTACATATCCTGATCGTCCCGAACAAGGAGATCGCCACCGTAGACGACGTGACACCCGACGACGAGCAGACGCTGGGCCATATGTTCACCGTCGCCAAAGAGGTCGCTCGGCAGATGGGCGTCGCCGACAGCGGCTATCGTCTGCTGATTAACTGCAAGGGGGACGCCGGGCAGGAAGTGTTCCACCTGCACATGCACCTGCTGGGCGGGCGCAGACTGGGGCCGATGCTGGCGCGCCAGGAATGACGTTTGAGAGGGGGCCTGTCATGGTGACAGCCCCCTTTTCGGCACCGCTTCGCCTGTTTGCCTTCACCCCTCGTTACCCCTCTCTCAATCGTCCTTTCAGGACTGGGCGAGGGGGATGAAAAGCAAGCAGCCGTGTGTTCATTATCTCGGCGCGTTCGGAAAAAGATCGCGCCTCTTCTGACTACCGGCTGGCGACTACTGACTAATGACTGCTCTACGGCGTGGCCTCGGCGGTCGCCTCGACCGGCGCTTCGGTGGCCTCGACTTCCGGCGCTGTTGACTCGGCGGTCGCCTCCATCGTCGCCTCAGTGGTGGCTTCGGCGGTGGCTTCCGCCGTCGCTTCAGTGGTGGCTTCTGCCTGCGGCTGAACCGGCCCGGCGTTGGCGAGTTCCTGGTCAATGGCGTTGGTCACGCTGGTCACGTCCCCGGTGACGATGATACCGTTGATCGTGACCGTCGGCGTGCCTTCAAATCCCGGCAGATTTTGCGCGGCAGTGATGGCGGCGCGCAGGACGTTGGTCGGCAGTTCGCTGCTCATACACTGATCCCACGCCCCGCGATCCATTCCCAGCGCGTCAATGCCGGCTTCGATGCGGTTGTTGGCAAACGCCTGGTTGCCGTACACGCCCTGCCAGTTGAACAGCGTATCATGCAGCGCCCAGAATTTGTCCTGCTGCCCGGCGCAGACGGCAGCCCGGGCCGCGCCTTCGCCGTTGGCGATGCCGCCCGTGCCGAACAGCGGCACATACGTGAACTGCACTTCGCCCGCGCGCACCCGCTCTAGAATCGCCGGCGTCACCGACTCGTGAAAATCGCGGCAGTGGCTACAGTCAAAACTTGAATATTCGATCACCTTCACCGGCGCGGTTGCGTCACCCAGGATCGGGAAACCCTCTTCGGTCGTGCCGCGCGCGATATCCTCGTATCGTGTGAGCGCCTCTTCTGGGACGGGCGCTTCGGCGGGCTGGTTCGCAAAGATCAATGCCAGCGCCGCCACCACCACTATCGCCACCACCACCACCACCACCGTGATCTGCCGCTGGCGCTGGCGTTCGCGTTCACGTTCTTTACGGCGCTCTACCGTTCGACTGCGACTCATGAGCCTCAAACTCCTCTCTGGGTTTGTGTATTGTAGTGGCACAATAGTCTACAGCGCAGTGGTCAAACCGCAAACCCCCGACTGATGAGCGCCACTTGAGTTTTACCGCCTCGCCTGGTTCGCCCCATCTGGCAATTAAGCTCATTTTGGGTAGAATAACATCATTCAACCACCACCGTTGGCAAGTCTGACCGCATTCTCCGGCGCCGACGACCTTTCGGATACGCGATGTTATCTGGTTATCACCAACAGAGGAAATAACGATGAGCAAAACCCTGGACAGCTTTGGAACGCGCGGCACGTTCGATACTGGAAGCGGTCAGGCGATCATCTACCGCCTGAACCGGCTGGCGGCGCAAGGCATCGGCCACGTCGAAC
>JACAES010000026.1 GCA_013388735.1 Chloroflexota bacterium
CATACCCGCTGCCCGCGTAAAATCGGGGCGATCTGCGAGCAGGAAGAACCGCCCTGGCGCGAAGCCGGCGACGACCACCGCATTCGCTGTCACATTCCCATCGAAGACCTGATCGTTTTGCAGGCCGGCGTCCATCCCGGCCGGCCGCCCATCTAAAAACCCGCCTTATACCGAGGCTGCATTTATGCTGCGTTACATCATCCGCCGAATCCTGCTGCTGATCGTCACCATGTTTATCACCTCGGCCATCATCTTCGCGCTGACACAACTCGTGCCGGGCGACGTGGCGCGGTTGATCCTGGGACGCGAGGCATCGCCGGAGGCGCTGGAACAGTTCCGGGCCGAATTTGGCCTGAACGACCCCGCCCCGGTGCAGTACGCCAACTGGCTGGTCAAATTCATCACCGGCGATTGGGGGCGTTCGTTCACCGGCACGCAGGGGCCGGTCTACCCGCTGGTCACAGGCCGGATGGGCAACTCCCTGCGGCTGACGCTGATGACGCTGCTCATCGCCATACCCACGTCTGTCCTGCTGGGCATCATCGCCGCCCTCCGCGAAAACACCTGGGTAGACAGCGCCATCTCGCTGCTGTCACTGTCGGTGGTCGGTCTGCCGGAGTTTGTGACCGGCCTCGTCCTCATCAATGGAATCGCTTTGGGGGCGCGGGCGCTCGGCCTGCCGGCCACATCCACCGTCCCGGACAATACGGTAGCGGACTGGATTCGTCAGCTTCTGCTGCCCGCCATCACCGCTACCTTCGTCCTCATCGGTTATGTATCCCGGCTGACGCGGGCCGGCGTGCTGGACGAACTCCAAAAACCCTACGTGCGGACGGCCATTTTGAAGGGATTGCCTCGGCGGCAGGTCATCTTCAAACATGTGCTACGAAACGCCCTGCTGCCCACCATCACCGTGATCGCCATCAGCTTCGGCTGGTTAATCGGCGGGCTGGTGGTCATCGAAAACGTTTACAACTACCCCGGCCTGGGCGCGCTGATGGTGGAAGCCGTCAAACAGAAAAACCTGTTCGTGCTGCAAGCGGTGGTGATGGTGACGATCTTCTTTTTCGCCCTGGCGAACCTGGCCGCCGACCTGCTGTATGCCGTATTGAATCCGCGCATCCGGCTTGACTGACAGCCGCGCATCTACCTACCCCCCTTCAATCGGGCTGGCGGCAGCCGCCGGCTCCGGCGCGGCGTGTTCCAGCCGGTGAACGATCAGCCACCACACGGCCAGCGGAATCAGGCTCACGACCCCCGTGCCGAGCGCGATTACCGGCGCGTTCTGGCCGCCGAGCGTATCCAGCAGCAGGCCGATCGCCAGCGTGCTGACGGTCTGCGCCAGAGAAAAGCCCACCCAATCCAGCGAAAACACGCGCCCCAGGAAATGATCCGGCGTCCCCATCTGAATCATGGTCGAACTGTACGTCCAGTTGATCGAACCGCCCATCGAACGCACGATCAAAGCCAGCGCCGCGACCCACAGGCCAGCCGCGCCGCCCAGCAGCAGCCATCCGGCCACCACCAGCACAAAACCGACGATCACCAGCCGCCGTAGGGTGCGCACCGAGCCATCGCTGAAGCGGTTCAGCAGCGCCGGCCCCAGCACCGCGCCGATACCGAAGGCACTGTACAGCACACCGAGCGACCCCGTGCCGTTTTCCCCGACCACGAATAGGATCGTGCCGTAAGCGATGATGAGCGAATCCACGTTGCCGATGCTCAGCCCCAGCTTGACGAACAGCAGCGCCGCCGTCGCCGGATGCTGGGCCAGGTAGCGCAGCCCTTCGCGGAAGCTGCCACCGCCGCGCTGCGCGGACGCCGCCGCCAGAACCGCCTCCGGGCGGGTTTTGATTCGGGTGATGAACCAGGCCGAGACGAGAAAGGTGAAGGCATCAATTACCAGCGCCGAGGCCGTGCCGAACGCGGTGGTAGCTACCCCCCCGGCCATTGCGCCGACGGCCAGCATCACCGACCAGGTGACGTTACCCAGTGTATTGGCCTTCAGTAAATCTTCCGGCTTCAGCAGGGACGGCATAATGGCCGAGCGCCCCGGCTCAAACAGCGCCGACAGGCAGAACTGGATGACGGTGAGCAGATAAATCCACCACAGCATATCCGGACCGGTGGCGAACAGCAGCAGCAGGATAATCACCGCACGCAGCAGATCGCTGAGGATGAGCAGTCGCTTGCGGTCAAAGCGGTCAATCAGCACGCCGGCGAACGGGCTGACGACCAGCGGTGGCAGAAACCGCGCGATCAACAGGCCGCTGATCGCCAGGCCGGAACCGCCGCTGTATTCCGAAACCAGCGCCGACAGGGCGATCACGTTAAACCAGTCCCCCAGCAGACTGATGACCTGGGCGATCCACAGGCGGGCGAAATCGGGATTTCTTTGCAGAAGACGAAAATAAGCGGCCACGCAAACACCTCGCTCCAGCGCACGAATAAAAACCGGCAGAAGCAGTGGCTCGTGCCTGCCGATGCGTTGATGATACCATACAGCGAACAGGACGGCGGCCTGCCCCCGTATAACCGGCAGTTGACAGCGCCGAGACCACCAGCATATGATAACCCGCTGCCGGATTTGCGGGCGCATTACACAAGGGGGACAGCATGATAGAGTGGCTGAAAGTGGTTATCCTGGGCATCGTACAGGGCATTACGGAATACCTGCCGATTTCATCCACCGGCCATTTAATCGTCGCCGCCGCGCTGCTGGACTTCGGCCAGCGGATGCAAGGCACATTCGAGATTTTCATCCAGGTCGGCTCGGTGGTGGCGGTGCTAGTTTTCTACCGCGCCGAACTGCTTCAGCAAATCCGCAGCATACCCCACGACGCCGGAATCCGGCGCTTCTGGCTGGGCATCGTCGTCGCCGTCATCCCGGCGGCGGCGCTCGGCTTTTTGCTCAAGGACTGGATTAAGGAAGTGCTGTATGCTCCGGCAGTGGTGGCCGTTTCGCTGATCGTCGGCGGCATCATTTTCCTGATCGTCGAACGCCGCCCCATTCCCATCCAGACCACCGACGTCACCGCCGTCAGTCTGCGACAGGCGCTGACCGTCGGGGTGGCGCAGATGGTCGCGCTGATTCCGGGCGTGTCGCGTTCCGGCGCTTCGATCATCGGCGGGCGGCTGGCCGGCCTTGACCGCCGTACCGCCACCCAGTTTTCCTTTTATCTCGCCATTCCCATCCTCGGCGCAGCCACCATCTTCGACCTGCTGACCAGCCTGGATACCCTGTCGCCGGACGATGTGGGATATTTGCTGGTTGGGGCGGCAGTTTCGGCGGTGGTGTCGTGGGCGGCGATGGGCTGGCTGCTGCGTTATGTTTCCCGCAACAACTTCAACCTGTTTGGGGTTTATCGTATCGTGGCCGGTATTATCATCCTCGCGCTGATAGCAGCAGGGATGCCGCTTAATTAAGAATTGTTCAGAAGATTTTTGATAATTTCGCCGCTCCGGTAGTACAATTAAAGGTAGTTCCGCCATAGACGGTTTGGAAAGCGAATAAACATGTCGAAAATCCTGGTCATCGAAGATACGCAGTCCCTGCGAAAAGACATTATCGAGATGTTGAGTTACGAGGGCTTCAATGTGCGGGGCGCGGAAGATGGCATTAAAGGTGTGGAAAGCGCCCGCGAGTTTATGCCCGACCTCATCATCTGCGACATTCTGATGCCCGGGCTGGATGGCTACGGTGTGCTGGCCGAACTCAAGAAAGACTCCGGCATCACTACTACGCCTTTCATTTTTCTGACCGCCAAAGCTGACAAAAGTGATATGCGTAAGGGCATGGAGATGGGCGCTTATGACTATCTCACCAAACCTTTTTCGGCCTCGGAACTGATCGCGGCGGTACACACCCAGCTTCAAAAGCGTGACGCGCTGAAGCGGCTGTCGGACAAACGACTGGAAGACCTGCGCGAGAATATCATCCTGGCGCTGCCGCACGAAATCCGCACGCCGCTCACCAGCATCCTGGGCTTTTCCGACATCATTGCCACTGACTGCGATACCCGTGAAGCCGAACAGATTGCCGAAATGGCCCAGTACATCAACGCCGCCGGGTCACGGCTGTACCGGCTGACCGAAAACTACCTGGCCTACGCCCAACTGGAAGCCATGACCACCAGCCCGGAGTGGAAGGAAATCCTCCAGACCTATACGACCAGCGACCCCGGCATCATTGTCCAGGATACCGCGCTGCAAAAAGCCCAGGACATGCAGCGTGAAAGCGACCTGACGCTGAAAATCGAAGCCAATGTGCCGCTGCTTGTTCTTCCCGACCACCTGAAAAAAATCGTCGAAGAACTGATAGACAATGCGCTCAAGTTCTCCCGCTGGGGAACTTCGGTGACGGTAACGACCGAACTGAACAGCCAGAACCGGTATTGCATTCATGTCCTCGATCATGGCCGGGGCATGACGCCAGAGCAAATCAGCGCCATCGGCGCTTATATGCAGTTTGAACGCAAATGGTTCGAGCAGCAGGGCCTCGGCCTGGGACTGATTATCACCCGCCGGCTTTCCGAGCTGTACGGCGGCGAAACCACCATCGAAAGTGTCCCTGACCAGTTCACCAGGGTGTCGGTTATGCTGCCGGTCGCCTAGCGATCTCGCTTGTGAATAATGAGCGCAAATGGTAGACTGGCATCATTACTGAACTCACACTGGTGGGGAGGCCGGGAACATGCTGAAATTACGAAACCGTTGGCTCTGGTTGGTCGGTTCTGTGTTTGTTTTGTTATTCACCGCCGGCTGTTACCAGCAGAGCGGCGTAGATCCTGAACCCCTGTCACCGATTGAAGTGGGCGAAGCTCTTCAACCGACCAATACCCTTCCCCCAACCTTAACGCCCGAACCGATTCTTCCCACCGAGGCGCTGCCTGAACTGCTGCCTACTGAAGCGCCGGTTGAACCACTTCCCACCGAAGCGCCGGTTGATCTTGCTACGCCGGCGCCGTTTTTCCCGACCGACGACCCGTTCGCCGCTGTCCCGACCACCGATCTGCTGTTCCCGCCCCTGCCGACCGACGATCTTTTTGGACAGTCCGGCAGCCCGGAAGTCGCCCAACTACCAACCATTGACCCGGCAGAGAGTTTGTTCCAGGAGGAGCAGCCGCTTCAGGAAGAAATTGACCCGGTATTCCTGACGGCCACCGCAATCATTGCCAACGCAACAGCCACCGAAGCCTATTACCTGACGGCCACCGCTATCGGCTCCGGCTTCTGCTTCCCGACCGAAACACCCACCCCCACGCCGACAACCCCCGGCGTCGTCACGCTGCCGGGTAATGACTGCGTGCATACGGTACAGGCGGGCGAAAATCTGTTCCGCATCTCGCTGCGTTACAACGTGGACGTATACCAGCTTGCCACCTACAACCAGCTTTCTAACATGAACCTGATCGTGGTCGGCCAGCAGATCACCATCCCCGGCTGCGGAACGGGCGGCACGACACCGCCGACTGATGGCGGAACGCCCGGCACCGGTCTGTGCAGTTCCCCATACATCGTCCAGCAGGGCGACACGCTGTTTAAAATTTCGCTGCGCTGCGGCGTCCCGGTGATGTCCATCGCGGCGGCTAACGGCATCTCGAATATCAACCTGATTCTGATTAACCAACAGTTGGTGATTCCGCCGGGTTAAGGCAGGTTATACAGACCTCGCACGGCGTCGGGGCGGGTTGCTTAAACCCGCCTCGACTTTTTAGCGGGAGACTCGTCATGCAGGAAACCATTCTCGACACCGAACATATCTACGAAGGGCGCATCATCAAGCTCGATGTTCACCGCGTTCGCGTCCCCGACGGCCAGATCATGCAGCGCGAAGTCATTCGCCATCAGGGCGCGGTGGCGCTGGTAGCGCTGGATGATCGGCAGAATGTGCTGCTGGTGCGGCAGTACCGCATCGGCGCGAACCAGGCCATGCTGGAGATTCCTGCCGGACTGCTGGAGCCGGGTGAACCGCCGGAAACCTGCGCCGAGCGTGAACTGCGAGAAGAAACCGGCTACCGCCCTGACCGCCTGGAATACCTGGGCGGCTTTTATCCCACGCCGGGTTATACCACCGAGTACATTCACCTGTATCTGGCGACCGGCCTGAGTGAAGCGCGCCTGGATGGTGACGAGGATGAATTTATTGAGATGGCGCGCGTGCCGCTGACCGAGGCGCTGGCGATGATCGAACGCGGCGACATCAACGATGGGAAAAGCCTGATCGCGCTGCTGTGGGTGGCGCGGCGGTTAGGGCTTTAAGCAGCAAAGTACGGCCTTTTTTCGCGCCCTCCAGGATGTTATAATTCCGATCTATGGACGAATAAGCGGATACGCCTGCGGGCGTATTTTGTTCGGAAGGCAGATTATCGTGAATGAGCTTATGGCATCCCTGGTCGCGCCAGACCGCGACCACCCCGAAATTCAGGCCGGCGATACGGTCAAGGTTCACGTCCGTATCGTTGAGGGCGACCGCGAGCGCATCCAGGTTTTCCAGGGCGTGGTCATCCGGCTGCGCGGCGGCGGCAACGAAAAGAACTTCACCGTGCGCCGCATCGCCAGTCACGGCATCGGTGTGGAGCGCACGTTCCTGCTCAAAAGCCCGCGCGTCGAAAAAATCGAGGTTTTACGCCGCGCCAAAGTGCGCCGCGCCCAGCTTTATTACCTGCGCGATCTGCGCGGTAAAGCCGCCCGCCTGAAGGAGAAAAGGCGCTAGGCTTTGGGGCCGCTTATCGGAATTACAACCTCAAATTACGTTTCACCGGCCACCGGCTGGCACTTCAACCGGGGCTATGTAGGCTGCATTCAGGCCATTGCCGAGGCGGGCGGCCTGCCGGTATTGATACCGGTGAGCGTGGACGCCGAAACCCGGCAGCAGATTTACCAGCGTCTGGACGGCCTGCTGCTTTCCGGCGGCGAGGACATTAACCCGACGGTCTACGGCGCGGCACAACACCCGGCAACCGGCAAGGTGGATGCCGAGCGTGACCGCGCCGAATTACAGCTTGTCCGGTGGGCGGTCGAGGATGACCTGCCCACGCTTGCCATCTGCCGGGGACATCAAATGCTGAACGTCGCCCTGGGCGGCACGTTGATTCAGGATGTTCCTTCCCAGGTGCAAACGACTATCAATCACCACTGCCTGCCGCGTAATGCCCTGGCGCATACGGTCGAGGTTGATCCCGCCAGCCGGTTAGCGGCCATCCTGGGTACGACGCACCTGCCGGTTAACAGTGTGCATCACCAGTCGGTCGAACAGCCGGCCCCGGCGCTCCGGGTGACGGCTTATGCCCCCGACGGCGTGCTGGAAGGCACAGAACTGCCGGATAAAACCTTCATCCTCAGCGTACAATGGCACCCGGAAGACCTGTTCCGCGAGCATGAAGTCATGCGCCGGCTGTTCGGCGCTTTTATTGAAGCAGCGCGCGCAGGCCGCGCCGCTTAACCCGCTCAGCCGCCTTTCCCCGCGCAACGCATCGCTGTTGTTTCGAGCGGGGATGTTTTATTGCGAGTCCCTTTAGCGAGGTGTCCCAATGGCACAACGCTTCTCACGCATCGGCGTCCTCGATTCCGGCATCGGCGGGCTGTCGGTGCTGCGGTATATTCACCGGATGCTGCCCAACCACCCCACGCTGTATTTCGCCGATCAGGCCCACCTGCCCTATGGCCCGCGCCCGGCGGCGGAAACGCGCGCTTACGTGACGGCCATCACACGCTTTCTGCTGGAACGCGGCGCGGCGGTAATTGTACTGGCCTGTAACGCGGCCAGCGCCGCCAGCCTGTACGACCTGCGCCGCCAGCACCCCGATATTCCGTTCGTTGGTATGGAACCGGCGGTTAAACCGGCAGCCGCCGCCACACAAACCGGCGTCATCGGCGTGCTGACCACCCGCACAACGGCGAACGGCGCGCTCTACCGGCGCACGCTGGAACGCCACGCCGGGCGCGCGCGCGTGCTGACACAGATCGCGCCGGAGCTGGTGACGATTGCCGAATCCGGCAGCCCCAACACGCCGGAAAACCGGACGATCATCCGGCGTTACGTCGAACCGCTGGTCGAAGCCGGCGCAGACCAAATCGTGCTGGCCTGCACACACTTTCCGTTTTTGAGCGAAACAATTCAGGAAATCGCCGGGACGAACGTAACATTGATAGACCCTGCTCCAGCGGTCGCGCGGCAGGTCGCCCGCGTCTGGCCGAAAGGCCTGATGCCGTCATCTGCGCCCAACACATATTACACCAGCGGCGATCCGGCCTCGTTCCAGATGATGCTGAAGCGGTTAATCGGCGTGGAAGCCCACGCCGGCTACGCTCATCCCGGCTAAACATAAGCACATATAAAATCAGCTATATCGGCTGGTCTGTGCTTTCGCCCGCAACCGGCTCTCCGCCTTGAGGTTCTTCGGCAGGTCGGGATTTGGCTTTCTCGCGGCCCGCCAGGTAGCGGTTGATTTCCTGCTGGGCGCGATCCTTAATCTCTTTGAAGCGATCACTTGCCGCGTCCAGTTTTGCCACCATCTCCGGGTTTGGTTTCATTTCGCGGGTTTCGCGGTGATAGGCAGCAATCATGGCCGTCATAGCAAAGGCATCACCCACCGCCACCTTCACCAGAAAGGCCAGAATCAGCGTAGCGATGATGCTCCAGCCGCCCACACTGGACGATATAACCGACGCCAGCAGACCGATAGGCAGCGCCAGAATCAGAAAACCGACGATAAACGGGATATAACTCAGCACCATCAGGGCGATGGCGTTCATCAGAAGCGGCTTCCAGACCATCGCGTAAAGGACAATACCATCCCGCGCATTCACCCAGACCGGAATATCGTCACGCATGAAACTGCGGGCCAGAATAGCTTCATCAATGTAGTTGGTGGCATAACGAATAATGCGGTTAAGGATGTTAACAAGCTGCTGCAAGGTATCGCCCGGCAGCCAGGCGGTCAGCCGATAGACCATGTTGGTGAATGCCCGCACTACCCCGGATACCAGCTCATCCACTACGAACATGGCGTTGACCTCGCCGAAGCGTTTTTCGACCCGCTTCCGCCCCCATTCAAGCTGGCCGGTTCCCGGCGGCAGATTATCATTCTTCAACAGTTCGCTCAGGACGGCAATATGAGCAGCTTTAATCATGAAAAAGACATAACGGTAAGCCAGTTGATAGAGCGGAGCGACGCCTATGATCGCCACGATGAACAGGATAACGCCCACCAGTGGAATAGCCTGGGCCACCAGTGACGCAATGCCGATGGTGATAGCCAGGTAAATCAGCGCCAGAAACCAGAACAGCAGATATGCCCCCATCTTTAGAATTAGAAGCGAACGGGTTCGCATGAGCAGCCTGAACGCTTCCCCTAATCGCAGCGACCTGAGATCGAGATTCATGAGCGGTCTCTCCTTTAATCGGCATAATCGGCGCTTTTCGGACATTGATAATCATCAGAAATATCTGCTTCGCCGTCAACAATCCCGGTTGATATTTTCACGTCACGGTGGTTTGTTTCACCTTACAGGCGCAGATGCTCAGTGCAGTTTCCAGTTACAAGTTGTCAGTTTGTCAGTTGCCAGTTTCAATCACAACCCTTGATAACGCTGAAAACCTGATCTGGCCGCTTATGGACTTGTGATTTACAGGCAGCATTTGTAGTGACCCCAAAAAGTTGGACACGAAAGTGCCTGTGCTTATTTTAGCACTGGTTCTGGCTGCCGCATCAACCAGTTTGCCTCAAATTCGGCAGGCGTGAGATAGTCCAACGCC
>JACAES010000134.1 GCA_013388735.1 Chloroflexota bacterium
AAGGCACAAAAAGGGGGCAGCTTGGACCGGCTGGAAGACATTCTGCTCAGGTTAGCGCAGCAGTACGCGCCGCACATCCTGCGCACCTGGAACCCGCTCGACCCGCAGCGGGTAGCGAAACTGGCGCGGTATCTCGCCAGTTATAACATCCTGGTCATCATGGGCGATTTTCCGCAAACGCTGCGCGGCGTGGATGAGGACACCGCCCGGCCAATTCAGACCTGGGTAGACGGCTATGCCCAGTTTTACCTGCTGCTGACGCGGGCGTTGTTTCCATCGTTCGTCGGCATCGCCGCCCAGTATGCCGATAACCGCTGGCCGGTCGCCATCACCATCCGGGGGGAATGTGCGCCGGTCATTGAGGCGATGGCCGGTTTTGTGACGCCCTACGTTGCCATGCGCCAGACCGAGGCAGTCGTTTCGGAAATCGAACTGATCGGCCTGATGGAAGTCATCCTGGAAGTGCTGGAAGCCACCACGCTGCCGCGCGAAGCCTACAAACGCCTGCTGGGCGAAGGCGCGGGGCTGCTGAAAAAACTGCTGTCTTCGCCCATCCGCCAGCATCAGATCACCAACTTTGACCGGCGCGTGTTCACCGACAGTGAGCGGTTTATCCCCATCCCGCCGGAACCGGCCAAACTGCCGGAGGAAGACAGCGCACTGCTGTTCGCGTCCGATACGCAGGAAACGCGCCCGGATGTGACTTCGCTCAAACCGGAGCAGGCCGCTTTTAACCCGCCGACGGATACCCAAACCCTGCCGCCGACCGAGACGATTCAACCCGGTGACGACGCAAAGCCGCCGGAAGGCTCGGCGCGGCTACCGTTTTTCCCGCCGCGCCGGGGTGGAGGCCGCCGCCGCCCGCCCGTTCCGCCCCTGCCCGGCATGGAGGATGAAGAATAAACAAGCCGCCCGCATCTTCTTGCTATATAATGACACTGGGGCGGCCAGCCGGCGCGCCCCGCCCGGTTTTATTAACTGCTAATCAGGAGGCGAAACCGTGCGCCGATTGTTCGCCCTGGTGATGGTTGTGCTGGCTTCGACAGTGGCCGTGTCTGCTCAGGATTCGCCGTTCACTGCCGCCGAACTGCAACTGTTGATTCAGACGCGCGCCGACCTGGAACTGCTGGCGAATCAGGAATTGGCTTCGCAGCGCCCGGTAGGGTGGAGCGGCAGCATGGACGCCAGCGACCCGCAGTTGGCGCTGCTGCTGCGGCTGGACGTGGAACTGCTGGCCGGCACGCTGCTGGCCCCTGACCAGCGCCCGCCCGGCTGGTTCGGCGCGATTCCCGGCTCGGTGGCCGCGATTGCCCGCGATGCCCGTCATGACCTGGAACTGCTGGCCGACGCGGTGGGTTTGCCCAACGTGCGCCCCAACGGCTGGGCCGGCAGCGACCCGCTGATACGCTGCAATCGCGCCGTGCAGGCGCTTGTGTATCTGCTGGAGCGCAGCGGGACATGGACGCTGACGGTGGACGCCGGCAGTCCCGATTTTTGCCGCCTGGCCGAACTTCAGGCCGTCCAGGTGGCCGAGTCGTTGTCCGCCGCGCCTGCTGCTGCCGCGCCCGCCCAGGTGGATACCGCCCTGCCGCCGGTTGACTTCGGCCCGCCGGGCAGCGCGCAGATCACCGGCAGCCTGGCGCTGGGATTTTTGAACCGCTACGCCACCGAACACGTCGGCGCGATTCCGGTCGGAACGGTTATCACGCCGGTTGCCCGCAGCTTCACCCAGTTTTCGCGCATGACGCTGGTACGCGGCGACGGTTTTGAGCTGTTTGTAGACTACCGCGATACGAGTATTACCGATGACGAGTTCGCCCTTCTGCCGGATGTGAACGGTATATCGCCCAATCCTACCTGTGCCGCCGAGTGGTGCCAACCGGTGACGGTCACGGTCGGCTCGCCCGCTGCTGGCCGCCCGCTTCCCGACGAAAGCCGGCCCGCCGCCAGCAGCCCCGGTGGTCGGGTGAAAGTGCCGGTGGAAAACCTGATTATTTACTACGACGGCCAGGACGCCGATAACAGCGTCGTGGTGCGGATGCAGCTTTGCGCGCTGCCGACCGCCCAGGCCGGCAATACCTGCCAGAACGTGTCCGAGGTGCTGTCCCCCGCCGGCGCGCCGCTGACGCCCGTCGGCACGCTTAACGGGATGCCGCAGTTCCGGCTGCCGTATGGGTACAGCACGCATACACTCTACGCGCCGGGTTATTATATGTCGGATGTCTGGATTGCCGCGCCCGGTCAGGGAAGGTAAAACATTATGCTGCGCCTGTTCATCGCTATTGATCTGCCCGATACCATCAAAGACCGCCTGGGCGACCTGTGCCGGGGTGTACCCGGCGCGAAGTGGGTCAGCCGGGAACAGATGCACCTCACGCTGCGTTTCATCGGTGAAACGGAGGACGCGCGTTTCGAGGCCATGCGTTCGGCGCTCGGCCAGCTAAACGCCGCGCCTTTCAGCCTGTCGCTGAAGGGTGTCGGGCAGTTCCCGCCCAGGGGCGCGCCGCGTGTGCTGTGGGTCGGCGTGATTGCGCCGCCCGCCCTGGCCGCGCTGCAAACCCGGATCGAAAGCGCGCTGGTCGGCCTGGGCGTCGAGCCGGAAGACCGTCCGTTTTCGCCGCATATCACGCTGGCGCGGTTGAAAACCCCGCCACCCGCTCTGTTGGTGGGTAAATTCCTGAACGACGGCGCGGCTTTCCAGACCGAATCGATCCCGGTTGGCGCGTTTGTCCTGTATTCCAGCCAGCTTCGGCCTGCCGGGCCGGTCTACCGGCAGGAAGCCGTTTATAACCTGAAGGCGGAGTCTTAATCCGCCTTTACCTTTTTTCTGAAATATTCCCTAAAAAGATCGTTTTCCCTGCAACCTTGAGTTTCGTTCGGCACGCTCTCCGCCATAATGGGTATAGGACAATATCAGCGGAGGAAGGGACGCCCGGCAATGGCGCTGGATAAACGACTGCTCAAACAATTGAAGGATAAAGACCCGAAGGTGCGTCGTAAGGCGATTGTTGCCCTGGCCGACAGCCGCGACATGGCGGCGCTTGGCCCTCTGGAACAGGTTGCCAGCAGCGACCCGGAACAAAAACTGCGCGATCTGGCGGTGCGCGCCCAGAACCACCTCAAGGAACAGGTAGCGCGCAAGGAGAAACCCGCCGAGCCGGAACCTGCCCACAGCAGTTCGGCTGCCGCGCCAAAGGTTTCCGAAAAAGAGGCTGCCCGCGCGAAGGGCTACATGGACGAGGCGCTGAGTTATTACATCGCCAAGGACCTGTCCAAAGCCACTTCCAGCCTTTCCAAGGCGCTGCGGGTTAACCCGGCCCTCAAGAACGAAAGTTATTTCCTGAGCCTGGCCGGGGACGTGCTGAACGCCGACCCGGAGGAAGCCGTCCGAATCCTGCTGGACAGCAACCGGCGCGGTGAATTCGTCAACACCTCGCGCAAGAGCCAGAAACAGAAAAAGAAAGACGAACACTACGGCAAAACCGCCGAATTAAGCTGGAGTGCGGTGTTTTTTGATCTGGGCATTTTCTCCGCCGTCACCGCCGTCATCACCTTCCTGATGCCGCTGGTGTTCGTGCAGATGATTAACCAGACCATCGCCTACCAGATGGGGCTGTCGCCGGAACAGATGGAGCAGGCATCGCTGATTTTGCCACAGGAGATTGTATCGCTGAACGAGGCGGTTGCCACGATCGGCATCCCAATCTTTCTGATCGTCGCGGTCATCACGGCAGTTACCAGCGCCATCAGTATGTTGATTCAGGGCGGCGCGATTCATCTGGTCGCCACCAAACTGCTGGGCGGCGTCGGCACGATGCCTTATATGATGTGCCAGATTTTGCCATTTTATTCGATGACATCGCTGATATTATTCGTCTGGTGGTGCATCGCTATGGGGATGCTGGCGATTGGCGCGGGCATCATCGGGGCGCTGTGTATGGCGCCGATGGCGCTGGCGGGGTTTTACATCCTGTTCAAAGTGGCCGGCAAAATCGGCGCGGCCTACGACTTCGGCTCGGCTAAAGGCTGCCTCTCGCTCATCCTGGCAAGCGTGCTGCTGTCGCTGATTTCGTCGCTGCCGGGCATCCTGGCCTGGAACTACATTTCGTCGCAGCTGACGGAAATGATGCTCGCCAGTATGTAAACCCGGCGGGGCAGCAGACCTTATCCTTCATCGCCTCACCCTCAAAATCCCCGTTTCGTGACCCGAAAAGGGGAACAGAGGGTGAGGTGTAGCGGGACACCGTATCCCCTGCGCTGTCTCGGTCAGCGGCCTTTCGGCCTCTGCTACGCTGGACATACCGCCCTCAAATACGGTAAACTTGCGCTAAATGCTGATATTCGCGTAACCTCATTCATAGGGGAACAACATGTTTTCCCCGCTGGTTTTACGATTAGGAAAAGGGGACGAGTTGTGCCCAAAGTGATGATCGTAGATGACGACCGCAACACCGTCAAACTGCTGCAAACTTTGTTGGAGCTGGACGGGTTCGATGTGGTTATTTCGCCGCGCGGCGCGGATGTCGTACCGATAGCAGAAGAGACTTCCCCGGATATTTTTCTGATGGATTACCATCTGGCCGATATGGATGGTGTGGATGCCGTGCGCCAGCTTCGCGCCCACGACCGCTTTGCCAATGCCCCGATTGTGATGACTTCGGGCCTGGATGTGAGTGACGAGGCAATGGAAGCCGGCGCGAGTACCTTCCTGATTAAACCGTTTGAGCCGGGCGATCTGTCTCCATTGTTCCTCAAACTTTTAGCAGGATGAACGCCGGCGTGGCTGCTCGTAAAAAATCACGCTCAACCTGGTACCGGATGGACTTGCACCTGCATACGCCGGCGTCTGCCGACTACCAGGAGACGGCCTCTTATCTCGACATCCTGCGTAAAGCTGAATTTCGCGGCCTGGATATCATCGCTTTCACCGATCACAACACCGTCGCCGGTTATGCGGCCATGCTGAATGAGATTGACCGGCTGGCTTTTCTCGAAAAGCTGGGACGCGCCCAGCCGGAAGAACTCCGCTTGCTGGCCGAGTACCGCCGCCTGCTGGACAAAATTCTCGTCCTGCCTGGCTTTGAGTTCACGGCTACGTTTGGCTTTCATATCCTGGGCATCTTTTCGCCCGCCGTACCGATTCGCCAGCTCGAACACCTGCTGCTGAATCTGAATGTGCCGCCGTCGGCGCTGGACGCGGGCAATTCCGAAGTCGGCGCGTCATCCGATGTGCTGACGGCTTACCGGCAGATTCATGATGCCGGCGGCATCTGTATCGCCGCCCATGCCAACAGCAGTCACGGTGTCGCCATGCGCGGCTTCGACTTCGGCGGGCAAACCAAAATCGCCTATACGCAGGATCGCCACCTGCACGCCCTGGAAGTTACCGACCTGGGGCGCGGCGGTCGCACCACCACCGAACGCTTTTTTAACGGCACCAAGCCGGAGTATCCGCGCCGGATGCGCTGTATCCAGGGGTCGGATGCCCATCGCATCAACGCGCTTTCCGACCGCAGCGGCAAGGCCGCCCATCTGGGCGTGGGCGACCGCGTGACGGAAGTGCTGCTGCCGGAGCGTTCGTTCGAGGCGCTGCTGGAGATGTTCCAGGGCAGCGACTTCTCGCGCACACGCCCCTACAGCCCCAGCCGCCAGCCGCTCGATTACATCCAGGCGGCGCGCGAGGAGGGGCCGAGTCTGGTGCAGGCGTTCCACGAATCTATGACCCAGAAGGGCGGCAAGCTGTACGCCATCATCGCCGACGTGTGCGCCTTTGCCAATACCAACGGCGGCACGATTTATGTGGGCGTCAGCGCGGACAAGAAAAAACCGCCAGAGGGCATTCTTAACCCGCAGGATAGCGTGGAAATTCTGCGGCGGGAGATCAGCCGGATGCTGGCCCCCGCGCTGGACGTGGAGATAGACGTGCAGGAGACACAGGGCAAACCGGTCATCCGTATTCAGGTGCCGTCCGGCAGCGACCGCCCCTATGCCATCGAAGAATATAAAATCTACGTGCGCGACGAAACTGAAACCAGCCTGGCCGTCCGCGACGAGATTGTGAATCTCATCCGGCAGGGTGCGGTCATTCACCAGGAAGCGCCGCCCGAACCGGAAGCCGCCCCCCTGCCGGCGGCGCTGCCCACGCCGGAAACGCCCACGCCGGAAGCGCCGCCCGCCGGGATTGCGCCGCCGCGCGCCGGGGTGGAAATCGTCGGCGTGGAAACCCGCGATGACACGCATTATTACATGATGCGCGACCTGCGAAACGGCAACATCGTCAAAAACGTCACCCGGTCGTCGGCGCGGCGGCTGTGGCATTATGCCATCAAACAGCGCGAGAGCAACCCGGTCAAGGCCGAAAAAGTTCAGTGGCACGGGGACATCGGCCTGTGGGCGCGCTACGAAAAACTGGGCGAAACGCGCTACGATCTGGTACAGCGGGAAAACGGCCAGCTGCGCGTGTATTACGGCGTCACCGAAAGCGGGATGCTGGGCGACTGGCAGGTTTTTCTGTCGCCGGAAGACGACGAGTAGTTTACGCCCGCAGCGGCGTTTTGCTGCGGTGGTCGGCGGCCTGCGCTTTTTTATCCTTCGACGGGGGCGCGTAACGGCTACGGAACCATTCGTCCGTCACCGTCCAGGGTTCGCCGGCGCTGCCGACACACAGCCACGCCCCCGCCGGCGCCAGCGATGGTTTGCTGCTCTCCAGGCTTTTCACCAGGGTCGGCTCTTTCAGCCGTTTAGCCCAGACGCCTACCGTTTTATAGTACGGCTTGCAGCCCAGTTTGAGCAGATAGGCCTGCGTCGGTGTGGGTTTCCAATCCGGTTCGCGCCAGGGTGCGTAAGTCTCGCGGAAGATTTTCGGTTCGATGGGCCGGGGGGAATAAGCGTCCAGCGGTTTGCCGGGTGTTTCGCTGGCCTGGTAGGCGATGTAATATCCGGCGGTGGCGACGATGGTATCCCAGGGTGTTTGGATGGTTTTGGGCGCTTCCGCCGGGGGCAGACGCCGCGCCATCGTCACCTGCTTGTGGGGATCGTAATAGCGAAACCCCTGCGCGCGCAGTTCCTTCTCCGTCCATTTCCGCTGCCGAACCACACGCGGCCTGCCGCCTAAAAGTCGCTGCCAGAAATTCATGCCCGTCCTCAGCCTGTCCTTCGCCTTTGCCTTATAACAGTCCATTTCCATTATTATAAGGGTACTTGATTGGAATTGTATGCGACTATAGTCCGATTCGTTGTGTCCTGGCAAGGCAGGCGCTTTTGAATCAGATTCGAGTTATCATAGAATTACCAACACAAAAATAATACAACCCGGTGCAATGATGAACCGCGAAAGTATTCTGGTAGTGGATGACAGCTACCCAATTATCGAATTTATTGTGGACAGCGTTCTTAAGCCGAACGGTTATAAAGCCCTGATCGCCCGCGACGGCGTGGAGGCGCTGGAGATCGTGCGACGCCAGCACCCCGATTTAATCCTGCTTGACCTGCAAATGCCCCGCATGGACGGGATGCAGGTGTTAGACCGGTTGAATGCCGAACATCTGAACGTGCCGGTGATCCTGATGACGGCGCACGGCAGTGAAGCGATTGCCGTCGAAGTGTTCCGCCGGGGCGTCAAGGACTATATCATGAAGGGCGACTCGTTCGCGGCGGACGAGATCATCGCCGCTATCGAACGCAGTCTGTCGGAAGTCCGTCTGCGCAAACAGAAAGAAGCCCTGACGACGCGGCTGGTGAACGCGAACGCCGACCTGAACCGCCGCCTGCGCGAGATGCGGATTTTGTACAGCATCGGCAAAAGTGTCACCGCTTTGATGGACATGGACGGCCTGATGCGGCGCGTCGTCGGCGCGGCGACCATCCTCACCGACAGCGAGGAAGGCGCGATTTTCATCATCGAACGCGGGGAGCTGATCTGCAAATCGGTCAAACGGGCAGGCGATGAACGTCCGGTTCCACTCAACCGCGCCGTAACTGAACCGCTGGCCGCACAGGCCATCGAGTCCGGTCAGGTGGCGCTGTCGCTGCCGGATGCCGCCGCCCGCAAAAACGGCACGCTGCGTTACAAGGCTGCGCTGGTCGCGCCGCTGATGCTCGGCAGCCGCCCGATTGGCGCGCTGGTGGTTAAAAATCTTTCGCCGGATGCGCCGGTGTTTAAGGAGCATGACGGCGAACTGCTGAGCGCCCTGGCCGATTATGCCGCCATCGCCTATAAAACACAGGGGCGTATTCACGAAGAAGACCGCGCCCGCCTGCGTGACGCCCTGCACTCAAAGACCGTTTTTGTTTCCTACCGGCGCAGCGATTGGGACAGCTTCGTGCGCCCGCTGGTGGAATTTCTGCTCCAGGAGGGCATCAACGTCTGGATAGACCAGAGTCTGTTGGAAGGCGGCCAGGACTGGCTGGATAAAATCAACCAGGCGCTTGATGATTGCAGCGCCCTGGTCTTGTGCGTCACGCCGGAGGCGCTCAAGTCGCGCTATGTGCGGCTGGAATATCGTTACTTCATCCACCACGAAAAGCCAATCATCCCGGTCATCTGCCGTGAGACGACCATGCCTGCCGAACTGCTGGGTATTCAAAGCCTGGACTACGGTGAAAACCGCAAACTGATCGAACGGCTGCGGCTGGTGCTGAACAAAAACGAGGGCGTTTATGATGGGTGAGCCGCCAGCAGCGGCACGGTAGCGTTGGCGGCGGGCAAAATGCCGATCCGCCCGCCGGGCGGCAGATCGGCCAGCGCAATCTGGATGGCCTCATCCAGCGCGGCAGGCGTCAGCAGCAGCCTGCGCACGAAGTCCGGCGGCATGTCCGAAACCAGCAGCACGCGCCGGGATGCCGCGTCGCGGGCAATCTGGTAGGCTTTGTGCGGGCCGATCTGGAAGCCCTCGCGGGCGAAACGCTCAAACACGGCCTCAAACGACCCCATGCCTTCCAGCATCCAGCCTTCGTACTTCTGGCTGCCGGTGCCTTCCGGGCAGGCCGCCGCCAGGATGATCGTACCGCCGGGGCGGGTTATCAGCGCGGCGTGCGCCAGCGCCTTCTGCGACTGATACAGGTTGATGTCCTTCGGATGGCCGCCGGGTGCGGCGATTATCAGGTCGAACGGCGTATCTACCGGCACGGTCGCCAGTTGGTTGACGACCGGGATGCCGGCGCGCATCACCGCCGGCGGGCTGCCGGCCAGCGCCCGCACGATCTGTTTGTGGCCGTTCAGCACGGCGTTCAGCGCCATGTGGACGTCGATCAGCCGCCCGATGTCCTCCACATCTTCGCGGGCGGGGTTGCCGTCATAACAGCCTAACTGCGCGTGTTCGTCCATCATCAGGGCGTGGTTGCGGTTGATGGTTTCCCGCCCGGCCAATCCTATGGCCGCGCTTTTGACGCCGCCGGAAAAGCCCATGAACTGATGCGGTTCGATGTTGCCCACCACCAGTCGCAAGTCGGCTTCGGCATACTGCCGGTTGATCCAGACCGGCGTGCCGCGCGACGTCTGACCCCGATAAACCAGGTTGGCCGCGTCGTCGCAGTTGTGGCAGATGACCGGGTAACGCGCCAGCACACCGGCGGGCAGAATGTGCGGGAATTCCCCCGGTGGCATGGGCGGATGCGTGCCGGTGGCGACGATCAGCGTAATCTGACCGGGCGCAAGACCCAGACTTTCCAGCCGTTCCAGCAGCGGCGGCAGCAAATGATCGTGCGGGACGGGGCGCGTTTTGTCGTTGACAGCGACCGCCGCCGACCGCGCGCCCGCAAAATCCCCCCACCGGATGCCGCCCAGCAGCTCATCCAGCGTCGCCCGCACGACGCCGGTCGGGTCAGATGCGGCAGGGACATCGGCGGGGGCGATCACCTGCACGTCCAGCGTGTCCGGCAGCGTAAACGCCAGCCGCGTTTTGCCATACGGGATGCTGTAGTTCTGGGTCATCATTTCGTCCCCTGTGCCACCGGCTTGTCTTGAATGACTTTCACGAACGCCATTCCTGCACGATAAATTCGCCGCCCCCGGCGATTTTAACATAATACAGCCGGTCGAAACCTTCGGCATAGGCCGGGATTTGCAGCCGCCGGCGCATCATATACAGTCCCTGATCGGGGATGCGTTCCGCGCCGGCGCGCCCGGCGTTGCGCTGTAAGGCTTCGTCAATCTTCGACTGGAAGTAATAACCGATGATGCGGAAGCTCGCCGTCTTCGCCAGCGTGATGTATTTGGCGCGCTCGCTGGCGAGCGTATTGGTGTTATCCACCACGAACGGCTGCTCGGCCTCGATGCAGGCGCGCAGCAGAATATCTTCCCGCCAGCGTGTCTTAAGCATGTCCAGGTTGATGCGCACGTGCGTCCTGAAAAACCGCTGCCGGTAAAAGGTGGATTTGCCGGTTGCCTGGATGCCGCAAAAGATGATCGCTTCCATCGTCGTTTTACCCCCGGCTGATTATTTTAACGCCATCTCAGCCAAAAGTCGGAGGCGATTTTTCAGCCGCGGGGCGATTGCATATCCAATCTTAACCGGTTCATGGCCCTTTCAGACCCCTCTCCAGCCCTCCTCGTATACGGAGAGGGGGACGAGTCAGGCGCGCATTCGTCCTCCCCCGCATACGGGGGAGGTGTCCCGAAGGGACGGAGGGGGTCGAAAAGCCGATTGAGAACACTTATACCTTACACTCATTCATGCGCCGGTTGAGACGATCTTGAAGGATATAACCCGAATCCGCCCGATCTGGCCGTTGAAGTGGATTTCCCTTCGACCTACCAGTCGCCGAAGGAACTGCGGACGAAAGTGGTGAATTATCTCGCCGCCGGCACGCTGGTCTGGGTGGCGCTGCCGGAAACGAAACAGATTGAGGTTTACGTCCCCGGCCGGCCGATGAAACTGCTCGGTCTGGACGGCACGCCGGACGGCGGCGACGTGCTGCCCGGTTTCACGCTGGCGGTGAAAGATATTTTTGCGGAGTGATCGAAACCTCAACGCCGCCTGCGCGCCTTTGCGTTGAAACTTATCTTCTACGCCGTATCCCCCGCGCTGCGCTCAGCATCACACGTCCCACCGTTCGCCGGAACAACCGCACGCCTTTTTCGAGCGCCGCCGCTAACGGTTCGGGCGGGCGCGGCGGGATGATCGGCCAGGGTTCGAGGCCGTTGGCCTGCAAAACGTGATTGGCCGCCGCGATGCCGGTCACGGTGGCGCGTTCCATCCAGAAGGCCGGCGTGTCGTACCCTACCCAATCGCCACAGGCATAAACGTTCGGCCAGGGTGTTTCCACCCACAGGCTGTCCTGTGTCGGCACGCGGAACATGGTATGGTCGAGCGTGTTCAGCCGCCGCGCGCCATGCACGAAATGCCCCTTAAGTTCCGGGAATGCGCGCTGTACCTCGTCTACACAGCGAATGATAATGACGTTATCGCCCTGCCGATGCACATCCTCGCCCGCGTACAGGTGCAGTTCGATGGCGCTGCCGCCGGTGGCCTGGTGCCAGGCTTTAAAATCGGGGTACAGCCGGTGCAGCCAGAAGAAGTTATCCGGCAGAAAATCGCCGGTGAACATGCCGCCGGGCGTGCCGTCGCGCGGGCTGGCGTCGAACCACAGATGAACGGTCGCGTTCTGCACTGCCTGCGGAAAACGAATGTTCGCGGCCTGTTGTGCCGTGTCGCCCGTGCATAACAGGCGTTCGGCGGCGGGCGGCTGCACGGCCAGGATGACGCGCTCCGCCAGCAGCGAGCGGCTGCCGCCGCGTTTCATATCTTCGACCACGACGCGCCAACAGCCGTCCACGCGCTCAAGGCGCTGCGCCGTCGCGCCGGTTAGCAGCATTCCCTCATTAGCCTCAATGCGATTGATAAGCGGCTGCAAGATGCTGTCGTGGGCGTTGGCCGGAAAATATTGCAGCCGCCAGGAATCGCGGCGCATGACGGTATAAAAACGCATAGCGGCGATGAAAGCCGTCAGGCTGATGGTTTCCGGCGGCGCGGCCAGCAGGTTGATGCCCACGCCGGTGAAGGTGGCGCGCAGGTTGGGCGTCCAGCCGCGAAAGTAGTCGGCCATCATCAGGCCGTCCAGCGCGATCTGCTCTTTGAGCGGGTCGAGGCCGACCGTCCACAGGATGCTGAACAGGAAACCCGGCAGTGACAAGAAATCCAGCGGGTTGATAGTGCGGTAAAAGGCCGGGTTGAGCAGCATCGTCAGGTAATGGAACGGCGCGGGCAGCCATCCCCACCGCACCAGCCGCCCGGCCTCGACGTAGCGCACCTCGCGCCGCCAGCGGTTGATCCACTCCTCGCCTGGCGACTCTTGAAGCTGCACGCCGGTAAAACGCTCCAGCATGGCGCGCATGTTGTCATAACCGCCCCACATGGCGTGCATCCCGCTTTCGGAACTGAACGACCATTCGCGCCCGCGATATTCAAACGTATCCTGCGCCCCGCCGGACAGCCGCCCACCGGGCCACAGCCGGTCGGCTTCCAGCACCAGCGGCGGCAGGCCGCGTTCGGCCAGGTGCGCCGCCGCCGCCAGCCCGGCGATGCCCGCGCCGATAACCACCACCGGGAAAATATCGTCGTTGTGGGTTGGTGCCAACGTAGAGGTGTCCTGTTGAAGACAGTCGGTTAACGGTCTTAAGTGATCTCGACGAGATGTCCGGGCTGAATCGTTTGCAGCGTTTCAGCCACTTTTGGCATCAGCGGCTTGAGCGTTTCCAGTTTATTGTTGTGAGCAGTCAGCACAATAAACGCGATTGGCTTGTCTGCCAGATTATGCTGATGCTGCATGTTGTTATCAATCGTAATGAATATGTCGAACTGTCCGGTCATCAATTGCAGTAGTTCACCATTCTTCTTGCCAGACCATCCCATTTCAGGGACAGTCCGCACACGATGGTCGGCCAATTCATGCTTCAGCTTTCGTGGCAAACATTCATCAATCAGGATTTTCATCCGCCTGTGCCATTACAGAAGCGCCAGCCGTCTCCAGAAAACGAATCACCTGTTCCCGACTGACGGTCGGAAAGTCGTCCAGAAACGCATCAATCGTCTCTCCGGTTGAGAGATAATCAATCAAGTTTTGGACAGGGACACGTGTTCCGTAGAAGACGGGCGTTCCGCTCAGAATATCGTTTGATCGGGTTATGAAAGGCGTCTCCATACACAATTTCCTTTCTACGCCTTTTCGTTCATTCTAACATAAAACGTCTGCATTATCCCTCGACTCCCGACCAGCATCTACATGACCGGGTTAACCATTCGCACAAGGATCAATCAGCATGGACGCCAGTTTTGATTTTTCGTACTTCCCGGTTCTGGAAACCGAGCGCCTGCGCCTCCGGCAGATCACCCATGCCGACGCGGACGCCATTATCGGCATTTTCGGCAGCCCCGATGTGCTGCGCTACCTGGACAGCGAGCCAATCCTCACCACCGAGGCCGCCGTCGAAATGATTGACTGGTTAAACGGGCATTTCCGCAACCGCGAAGCCATGCGTTGGGGCATCACGCTTAAAGAGCAGGATGCAGTCATCGGCACCTGCGGCTTCCACTTCTGGAAACCGGCCTACCGCCGTGTGGACATCGGTTACGATTTGCAGCCGCCGTACTGGGGGCAGGGGTACATCACCGAAGCCGCCCACTGCCTGGTGCGCTGGTGTTTTCTGAACCTGAACCTGCACCGCGTCCAGGCCGACTGCACCGCTGAATGAGCGCCGAACTTAACGCCGGTTGTGTCTTAAGACCACTTGACTCTGCGTTCAAGTTGATCTATACTCTTGATTGAACGTTCAATCAAGGAGCATTGATGACCGAACAGGACGCCAACCGGCGGGATGCGATTCTTCAGGCGGCGCTGCGCGTGTTTGCGACGCGGGGCTATCACCAGGCCAGCATCAAAAACATCGCCGCCGAGGCCGGGTTGAAGTCACCTTCGCTGATCTACTGGTACTTCAAGGATAAACAGGAACTGCTCTACGCGGCGATGGAGCGGCTTTCGCCGCTGATGCAGCAGGTGACTCGCCCGGAAGACCTGATGGCGCTGCCGCCGGAGCAGTTTTTCCACGCCATCGCCGGCGGCTATTTCGCGGTCTTTAATAACCCGGACGGCGGGCGCGTGCTGCGGGTCTTCCTGGCCGAAGCCGCCAAAGATGCCGAACTGATCGGCGTTGTCGCGCCGAAGATGCGCGGCGTGCTGGAAATTTTGATGGCCTACATCAGCCGCCAGATCGAGTTGGGGACGCTGCGCCCGCACGACCCCCAAGCCAGCGCGCGCGCTTTCATCGGGATGCTGCTGGTGTATATCGTCGGCAAGGAAGTGATTCCGCCGCTGGGCGTTGGCCTGCCGGACATGGACACTTACGCCGATGAAATTGTCAGCATCTTTTTACAGGGCTTAATACCGTAGCGACGCGGTAAATCGCGTCTATAAAACCGATATTCAGGTATCAGGCACGGCTCGCCGCCGCGCCCACTGTTTAATATTGCTCGTCACCGGCGAGAGAAAGGGGTTATCATGGCCTACGCCGTTGAAATCACCGATGTCCATAAACATTTTAAGGCCGTCCACGCGCTGCGCGGCCTGTCGCTGCACATCGAGCGCGGTATCACTTACGGCCTGCTTGGCCCAAACGGCGCAGGCAAAACCACGCTCATTCGCATCATGCTCGGCCTACTGTCGCCCGACAGCGGCGAGGTGCGCGTGCTGGGAGCGCGAATGCCGGATAAGGCTGTACTGCGACGGTTGGGTTATATGCCGCAGCAGGCGGCGCTTTATGACGACCTGACCGTGCGCCAGAACATCGAATTTTTCGCCATTGTCGGGGGGCTGAACGGAGATGTGCGCCGTGCCGCAGATGAGGCGATTGCCCTGGTTGACCTGAGCGACCGCGCCCGCAGCCGGGTGCGAGAACTGTCCGGCGGAATGAAACAGCGCTGTTCGCTGGCCTGCGCGCTGGTGCATCAACCGGAGGTGCTGCTGCTGGACGAGCCGACCGTCGGTGTAGACCCGCAGCTTCGCGTCCAGTTCTGGCAGCATTTCCGGCGCTTGAACGAACAGGGTGTCACGCTGATCGTCTCCAGCCATGTGATGGACGAGGCCGAACGCTGCGACCGGCTGGGGTTCATTCGCGGCGGGCGGCTGCTGGCCGAAGGCACGGCCTCCGAACTGCGCCGCCGCGCCGGGACGGCCACGCTGGAGGAAGCGTTTTTGCAGTTTGCGGAAGAGGCAGCTGCCGGTTCTCAGTTCCCGGTTGTCAGCCTGTAGGGATGCCAGTAGGGATACGCTACAGCGTGTCCCCCATAAAATATGCCAACAAGGAAAAAACGATGTCCACCAGACGTATTCTCACCCTTGCCCGCCGCGTCATCCAGCAGCTTGCCGCCGACCGGCGCACCGTCGCCTTGATTTTGATCGTGCCGCTGGTGGTGATGACCGTCGCCGGCATCCTCATCCGTGCCGAGTCCGGCGCGACCGCCGTCGGCATCATCATGAATGATGAAGGCGCGGTCATCCCGCTGGGCAGCCGCGAAGTCAACCTGGGGCAAAACCTGAGCGATAACCTAAGCGGCCTGAGCGACAGCTTCCGGGTTGAAGTTCTGGACGCCGCGACGGCGCGCGCCGGCCTGGACGCCGGCAACCTGGACGCTGTGATTACGCTGCCCGCCGATTTTTCGGCGCAGGCCGTCCAGACCCGCGAACTGAACATCCCGGTTGAGTACGAAGGCTCGAACCCGATGACCGCGCGCCTGCTGGAAGGCTTGCTCACCCGCGCCGCCATTCAAACGCTGGCCGGGCTGACGCTGATCGGCGGCCTCGACCTGACCACCCCGCCGGTACACTTGCAGGCCACCTATCGCTATGGCAGCGCCGATTTCGACACGATGGATTATCTCGCGCCGGTGTTCATCGGCCTGTTTGTTTTCTTGTTTGTGTTCATCCTGACCAGCGTCGCTTTTCTGCGCGAGCGTTCCGCCGGGACGCTGGAACGCCTGCAAGCCACGCCCATCCGCCGCGCTGAGATCGTCACCGGCTACATGCTCGGTTTCGCGCTGTTCGCGTTGGCGCAGTCGCTCATCATCCTGGGCTATACCATCTGGGGGCTGAACGTCCACTATACCGGCAGCCTGGCAGTGATCTTCGTGGTCGAATTTCTGCTGGCGCTGATGGCCGTCAACCTGGGCATCTTCTTCAGCACCTTCGCCCGCAACGAGTTCCAGGTGGTGCAGTTCATCCCGCTGGTGATCGTCACCCAGATTTTGCTGTCCGGCGCGTTGTGGCCGATTAAGGACATGCCGGCCTGGCTTCAGCCGGTGGCCTGGCTGATGCCGCTGACGCACGCCAACCGCGCCCTGCGCGATGTGATGATTAAGGGTTTCGACCTGGCGCAGATCGCGCCGTTTGTGCTGGCGCTGGCGGCCTTCGCGGCGGCTTTCGTGGCGCTGGCCGCATTAACCGTCCGGCGTGGCGTTAGCGCGTAAATTCGCTCCGGGGGCGCATACACCGGCGCGCGCCCTGTTGCAATCTTGCAATCTCAGCGTATTCGGTTTGAAGGCTGCCTGGTTATCGAAGGCTGTGACCTAAACCGGTAACTGACAACTCGTAACTGGCAACTGCACGATGCCCCCTTCCGGCGCCAGACTCGCTACAATCTGAGCCTGTAGCCCGGAATGGATAACCAGGAGAGGGAACCTGTGGTTACAGTCAAACAACCGTCCCGGATGAAATGGCTGTCGGCCATCGCCGACGTGCTGCTGCTGGCGGGCGGCTCGGTGATTTCGGCAGTGGCGGTGAGCGTTTTTATGGCGCCTTTCGAGATCGCGCCCGGCGGTGTTTCGGGCGTGGCCGTCATCCTCAATCATCTGGACGCGCGTCTGCCGATTGGCCTGATGGTGCTGATCGGCAATATCCCCATTCAGATTGTTGGTTTTCTGACGCTGGGCGGCTGGCAGGTGGTGGCGAAAACGCTGCTCTACGTGGTGATTTTTTCGCTGGTGATTGATCTGGTTGGCCCGTCGCTGGCGGCGGTCAACGTCGGGGATAATGTGCTGCTGAACGCTTTGTTCGGCGGCATCATCGGTGGGCTGGGCGGCGGGCTGGTCTACCGCGCCGGCGGCACGCTGGGCGGCACTTCGACGCTGGCGCGCGTTTTGCAGCAGAGAATGGGTGTGCCGCTCAGCACGTCGGCGCTGTATACCGATACAGGCGTGATCGTGCTGGCCGGGCTGGTGTTCGGCTGGGAAGGCGCGCTGTACGCGACGGTGGCGCTGTTCGTGGGGGCGGCGGCTTCCGATTATGTGCTGGAAGGACCGAGTGTGATCCGCACTGCCACCATCATCACCGACAAGCCGGAGCAAGTTGCCCGCGCTGTGATGCAGGAGATACGGCGCGGCGTGACGGCCTGGCCGGGTACGGGCATGTTCACCGACCGGCAGCATACGGTGTTATTCGTCACGGTTGCCCGCCCGCAGGTGGGCCGGCTGCGGCAGATCGTTTTCGTCGCCGACCCGGAAGCGTTCGTCGTCATCGGGCAGGGGCATGTCGCCTACGGCAAAGGTTTCAAGCCGATGCGGTAACGGAGAGGGATTCGGTTATACTTAAGACAAGGGGACGCCGTGATGAAGCCAGCGGCGCGCCCTGACGGATACTTAACAACAAGGAGGTGCGTTTCATGATCGGACTGGGTGATGTCAGGCAGCTTTTGACTCAGGCAGATGAACATACCCTGTCGCTGTACCTGCTGGTAGACCCATCGGTGCGCGAAAATCAGGCCAGCCCCCCGGCGTGGCGTATCTGGCTGAAGAACGCCCTCAAAACTGTCGAGCGCGATTTGCAGGAGTCGCAGCGTGCAGCCTGGCCGGGCGTCCGTGAGCGCGTTGAAATGGTTTTGCAGACCTACGCGGCGGATGCTAAAACGCTGGCGCTGTTTTTCGGCGCGGATTGGGAAACCATTTACCGGCTGCCCCTACCGGTCGAAAACCAGCTTATGTTTGGCAAGCCGCTGCTGACGCCGCTGCTGTGGGCGATAGATGAATACAAACCTTACCTGGTGACGATGGTGGATGCCGAAAAAGCTCACTTCATCACGGCTTACCTGGGCAGCGCCGGACATCAGGACACGCTGACGCTGGAGATAGACACCGACGACTGGCGCGAAAAGACCATGCGAGCGACTTCCTCCGCTGTCAATAAACTGGTGCAGCGCAGCGCCCGCGATGATTTTGAGGACCGGCTGGAAGTGCATACCGAGCGTTTTTACCGCGAGGTGGCCGGGCGTATTGAGGAGATGATGCAGTCGCATAAGATCGCGCGGCTGGTCATCGGCGGCAGCGAAGAAGCTGCCCACGACGTGCGCCGCCTGCTGCCGGAAAAAGCCGCCCGGAGTCTGGTAGACGTGCAGGCCATCCCGATGCGTTTCACGCCCAATGAGGTGCTGAAACACATTCTGCCGAAGGCGCTGGAACACGAGCGCCAGCAGGAAATGGCGCTGGTGGAAGCCGTCATCAACCAGGCGAAAGGCGGCGGGCGCGGCGCGCTAGGCCGCGAGGCCGTGCTGGCCGCGCTCGACCAGCAGCGGGTTGAACTGCTGGTGGCGCCCTGGCCGTTGAGCGATGGCGACCTGATGGCACAGCTTCCGCTGCGGGCGCTGGAAGCCAACGCCGCGCTGGAACTGGTTCATGGCGAAGCAGCCGACCGGCTCAAGGCCGAAGGCGGCCTGGCCGCGCGCCTGTATTACACGATGTGAAGCCAGAAGCCGCTCTTATGAGCGGCTGCCGGAGCCGTCCGTTTAGCCCTTCTTCTCTGAAGGTTTGGGGGAGAAGGGCGTTTAAAATACACTCTGAGTTTTGCTTGCCATCAGTTATCTTTGAAAAGACAGCGGTAGATCATGCTGGTTTGTCTTTTGACTGGAAACTGACGACCGGAGACCGGTGACTGAACCTCACTAAACAAGCGGTTTGCGGGTGGGGATGCCGGGTTTGCGCGGGTACAGCGCCGGCGTGGGGGCGGTTTTTTCGATCATGATGAGATAGTGCAGTTCGTCCACGCCTGGCAGGCGGACGGTATCCAACCGCTGCAACTGCCCGCCCAGGGCGGCCAGCGCGCGCCGCGAACCGGCGGCTTCAGCTTCGGCGGTCGCGCCTTTCATCGCCACGCAGCGCCCGCCCACCTTCACCAGCGGCAGCAGATATTCGAGCAGGCTGGGCAGCCGCGCCACCGACCGCGCCAGCGCCAGATCATAGGCGGCGCGGTGTTCCGGCAGATGGCCGGCTTCTTCGGCGCGGGCGTGCAGCGTGCCGGCGTTGCTCAGGCCAAGCGCCGCGATCATATGCTCCAGAAAGGCGATTTTTTTGCCGGTCGCTTCCAATAGGGTCAGGTGAATTTCCGGGAAGGCGATCAGCAGGGGCAGGCCGGGGAAACCTGCGCCCGTGCCGACATCTATCACGCGCGCGCCGGGCAGCAGCGGCACCGCCTGCGCGATGGAAAGCGAATCGAGGAAATGCCGCACCCGCACCGCCGCCGGTTCGGTGATGGCCGTCAGGTTGGTGTGTTCGTTCCAGGCGGCCAGTTCGCGGGCATAACGATCGAAGTGAGCGATCTGTTCCGGCGACAGCGTGATGTTAAACAGCGCCGCCGCCATCTCCGCCAGAGCGCCGCCGTTAGCTGGCATTGGGAATATCCCACATTTTCGGGAAACCGCCCAGATGAACGCGCAGGCCGTTGGGCAGCCGGAAGTAAATGCCGGTCTGCGACACGCGCCCGGTTATTTCGCTGGTCGTTTCGATGGGCGTCTGGTAAGTGTCTTCGCCCCCGGTCGCCCAGCCTAACCGGTCGCGCAGGGTGGGGCTGCCGACCCACAGCTTACCGAAACCGCGTCCCGGCGCGACCAGCCCGGCGGGCGGCGCTTCCGTTATGCTGATCGGTTCGCCTTCCGTCCAGGTATCCGGGTAGATCGCATAGCTGCGGTCGTCGAACAGCACGTAAATTTCGCGGGTGTCGGCGCGCCAGATCATAAAACCGCGCTCAAAGTCCAGGTGCGCGGCCTGGACGGTTTGCTGCGTCAGCGGGCAGGACGGCGCGAGGAACGTCTGATAGGGGCAGATCAGGTTGACCACCAGCGGGTCGCCCATGATCGCCACGCCGCTGGTATCGGTCGCGCCGATATAATAGGTGATGCTGTTTGTATAACCGCCCGGCACGGGCAGCGTCAGTGTGCCGCTTGGCGGCAGGTTGACGGTCGTGTCATCGTAGACGAAAATGCCCTGCGGGCTGACGCGGGTAATCGCCACGCTGGCGGCGCTCTCCACACTCCAGGCAAAGGTGATGGTGGCGTTCCGCGCCGCCGGGTTCGGGCTGGCCGAAAACGACGTGATCCGCAAATTCGTCAGCAGCGGGATGACCAGGTCGGCGGCGATGGCGCTGCCGCTGCCGTCCAGCACCCACTGGCCGCTGTCGTCTTTGGGGATCAGCCGCACCGGGTACGTCTGAGCGCCGCTGAATTGAATGTTGGTGAGCGGCAGCAGGAAAGACCCTTCCGGCGGCAGGCCGTCCTGAACGACATCCTGATTGATTTTGTTCAACCACTGAAGACTGACGCTGGCCGCGCCGCGCACCACCCAGTGTAAGGTAATCGTCCCGGTCGGGTTGGCCGGGTTCGGCTCGGCGGTGAAAGAAAGCACCTGGGCCGGCAGGTCGGCGCTGCCGGGCGTGATGCTCGGCACGGGCGCAGCGGTCGGCGCGGCGGTGATGACGGCGGGCGGGCTGGCCGAGTCCGTGACCGGCAGTTCCAGTTCGGCGCTGTCGTAAACCTGCCCGCTCAGAATATCCACCACACGCAGCCGGATTCGTACCCGGTTTTCGCCTTCCGGTTTGACGGGCGCGACCACGCCCTGCCCTTCCGACGCGATCCACAGGTTCGTGCGCGGCAGTTCCGCCGACAGACTTCGGCCATCTGGGAAAACCTGCTCGAAGACCAGATTGGAGTTCGGCAGCCGGTCGGCCACTTTCCAGGCCACTTCCAGGCGGGCGCTGCCGGCTTCCAGATCGCCTGTGTACAGGCTGGCGCGGGCGGCGGTGAAGGCTTCGATGCGGGGCGCGCGCCCGGTTTCCTCGTCGGCATATGGGATGATGATGAAACTTTCGTCCAGCACCGCCCCGGCGGCATCCACCACCGCCAGCCGGTAGGCGGGCGGCCCGAAGTTGAGCGGGTGTTCGATGAGAATGGGGCGCGTCCCGGCGGCGGGCAGCAGTTCACCTTCGTCCAGCAGCGACACCCAACCGTTTAATTCCCGGCGGTCAAGCCGCAGGCGCAAATCGCCCCCCAGGTTGACTACGCGCCAGGACAACAGTGCCGGAATCTGCCGCGCCTCGACGGCGGATAATACAACGCTGGTCTGGTCGCAGCCAAAGTCCACGATGGCGGGCGGCGGCTGCGCGCCGGCGATGCCCACGAAAGCCAGCAGTGCCGCGCAGATCAGGATGGCGAGACGTTTCATCCGGCCTCCGGCTTTTACGGCGACGGCGAGGGTTCGTACAACGTGTTATAACGCTCAATCGGCGCAGCCCCGACGGGGTTGCGTTTGATCTCGAAGTTACAGGTGCTGTCCACCCTGGATGTGGGCGCGCCCGGCCCGAAGTCGTCATAACCGTCGCTGATCGGCTGCGCCCAGGTCAGGTGGAAGATCACGCGGTAGTAACCCGGCTCCAGCAGGCCCAGGTTGGCCGTGTAAAAAACCCAGTAGTTGCGCGTCCGCTGCTCGATGGCGCTTTTGCTCACGCGCTGCAAACTGACGCCGTTGAGCGAAACATCATACTGGGCGTTATCTATATGCTGCTGCACCAGTTCCGGCGTCTGCGCGTACCATGACCAGAAGATCACAATCGGGTCGGTGTCGTAGAGGATGCCGGGATTGGCGCGGTCAATATACTGGTTGCATTCCGCGAAGATGACGCCGGGGGTCTGCGAGCGCCCGAAGGATGCCTGACGCGGCCCGATGACGACAATCGGCTCTGGCGTGCCGGACGCTGCCGGCGGGTTGAGGACGCCGCCAAACGGCGACAGGATGCCCGACGTTACGGTGGTGGTGGTAACGGAAGACCCCACGTCAACGCTCGTTCCAACCTGGTTCTGCGGGCTGCTGCACCCATCCTGGATGTCGTCCACCGTCGTTTCATAGGTGGTACTGTTGGAATTACCCTCCAGGGCGATGACGACCCGCGTGCTGGCGATGCTGCCAAAAGCTACCGTCGCGCCGGTGTTGTACGCGACCGTCTCGCTGAAGGCATACGCGCCGTTTACCTCGACCCGGCGCAGCGAGGTCAGTGCCGTACCCGTGCCGCCCGCGCCGGAAAAAACCTGGTAAAAAATATCGTAGCCGGCGTCCATATTGCCTGTGAAGTTCATGACCGCCTGGTTTTCGCAGGCCACGAACAAAATCTGCACGTTGGACTCGGCTCGGCTGACAGGCAAAGCCAGAATGGATGACACCGCGATTACGGCCACCAGAATGAACTTTCGCATGTTTTGTTCCCCGAAAGCGCCAATCTTTAGGGTTATGATACCGCAAAACCGGGCAAAACTCAGCCATTAACTTCGGTATAGTCGTGCGTTATAATACCAGCGTTTTGTTCATACCAGCGGCAGTAAGGATGGGGAACGGTGAATAAGTCAACAATTGTGGTGTTAAAAGGCGACCAGACCGGCCAGGAATTGTTAGAGGAAGCCCTGCGCGTCCTCGACCCGGCGGTGATCCGCTGTGATCTGAATTTTGAAACGTTTGACCTGTCCCTCGAAAACCGGCGCGCGACCCGAAATCAGGTCGTCCACGATGCAGCCGAACGCATCAAACAGACCGGCCTGGGCATCAAAGCCGCCACCATCACCCCTGGCGACCCGGACGATGTGGGCAGCCCCAATGCGCTGCTGCGGGAATTGATTGACGGGCAGGTGATTTTACGAACCGGGCGGCGTATTCCCTCGGTGCGGCCTATGGCCGGCATCCACCAGCCGATTGCCGTCGTGCGGATGGCGGTAGACGGCGAATACAACGCGAAGGAATGGCGTGAGGGCGAAGGATTGGATGAGATGGCCTACAGCACGCGCCGCCTGTCCCGCCGTACCTGCCGCGCGGTGGCGGAGTTCACTTTCCGCTACGCCCGCCGCAACCATGCCACCGTATTCGGCGGGCCGAAGTATACGGTCAGCCCGATTTACGAAGGCATGTTCAAAGAAGAACTGGATGCCGCCCACGAACGGTATCCCGATGTGGCCTACGACCCGCAGTTGATTGACGCCACGTATGCGCTGCTGCTGGCGACCGACGGCGAGGCGCTGGTCATCCCGGCGCTCAACCGCGATGGCGACAACCTGAGCGATCTGGTGATGAAGATGTTCGGCACGATTGCCGGGGCAGAGTCGGTCATCCTGGCGTTTGACGAAAAGTTCGATGTACGGGTCGCCGTTACGGAAGCGCCGCATGGCACAGCGCCCAGTCTGTACCGCAAAAACATCGCCAACCCGATGGCGATGATCCTGGCCGGCGGGGCGATTCTGCGCTACGTGGGGACGGAAGCGGCGACCAACGCCAGCCGCGCAATTTACGAAGCGACGCTGGAAGCTGTTCACTCCGGGGTGCGCACGCCCGACCTGGGCGGCCAGTCCAGCATGAGTGATTTCACCGACGAGGTGATCCGCCGGGTGCAGGCCAAACTGGAAGTGTGGGACGTGTTGGGCGAGTGAGATGACCGGGGGCGGGCCGCTCGCCCCCTGAATGTGACGCCGTTTTTACGATTATCCGGCGCAATTAGGGGTATAATAGCTGCTGAACGATTGGTTATCTATACCCCACAAGTAGCAGTTCCACACCATGTCCACCCTGATCCAGGTCGAAAACAAAATCCCGTTTGCATTCCCGATTCACTGCTGGATGGAAATAGACGCAGTGGCGCTGGATGAGATGGTCAAATACAGCCGCCAGTTTGAACGCTCGTTCCTGGCCTGGGAAACTGTCCGTAAGCTGCGCAACCCCTTTTTCCAGAACGGCACCGGCTTTGAGGGCTATTTCGTCGGCCGATGCCAGACCCCGGAAGAAGCACTCGACGCGGTGCTGAAGGTTAACCAGGAGATGCTGGACAGCGCCCATCGCCTGCACCGTATGAACTACAGCTTCCAGTCGCGTTTGATGAAGGCGCTGACCGGCGACCTGTACGACCCAGAAGCCATGCAGGAATGGTCGGCGCTGCTGGGCGCGGCGCTGGGGCGGCTGCGCAGCCAGCTTTACCACAATGCCCAGGCCAGCACGTTCCAGACCGAAACCTATCGCAGCGTCTACCGGCTGCCGGTGATCGTCTACTACGAAGAGCGCGACGGCATCGCCCAGCGTTACGCGATTGACTTCAGCGATGCGCGTGGCGGGCGGCTGCTGGTCAATCCCGGTCTGTTAAAACCCAGCCAGCAGGATGCCTGGCTGGTCGCCGAGTCTGTTGGGCGGTTCGGCCACCCGCTGGTGCGCCAGTTTTTGCGCAGCGAGCAATCTTGACCGATGCAGTATTCGCGCCTACAGTTAATGGTGAATACATCATCTGAATTTTTGTTTCGTTTTCAACAAGGAACATGAACTATGCGCATTATAGCTTGTATACTGCTCGTCGTCCTGATGGCAACCGGGGCGGCCGCCCAGGAGGCCCTGCCCCTGGAATTCGATACCTTTGTATCCGGTACGCTGACAAACGAGGTTTTTGAAGTCACCTACAGCTTCAAGGCCGAAAGCGGCCAGCTCGTGTTGATCGAGATGCTGCCCAAGCCCGGCACTTATGATCTTGACCCGGCGCTGCTGCTGCGGGACAGCTCCGGTAAAGTGCTGGCGGTCAATGATGATTTTGATTTCCCAACATCGCTGATTGCGATCAAACTGCCGGCCAATGATTCTTATACCGTCCTGGCGACGCGCTCCGGCGGTTCGACCGGCAGTTCAACCGGTGACTATGTGCTGCGGGCGCGCCTGGTGCAGCCGTTGGCGGCGGGCCAGACGGTCGAGGCGACCATCTTCTCTGATCTGGAAACAGCGGTTGCCGAACGCTACGTGCTGATGCCGGAAGCCAGCGGCGCGCTGGAGATCACCTTCAGCCAGCAGCCGGGCGAACTGTATGCCAGCCTGGAACTGAGCGACTGGGTGGGCGAGAACGAATTCGTCAAGCGGCTGTTCGACCTGAGCGATACCGCCGGCCTCAGCCGGGCGACGCTGGCCGTCGAGGTGGAGGCCGGAAAACTCTACATTCTGACTGTGGACAAAGCGCCGTTTTCTTTCGTCTTTGGGGATGAAATCACGGCCACCGTTAAAATCACGGTGAATTAAGCGGTGGGGACGCTGTACGTCGTGCCGACCCCTATCGGCAATCTGGAGGACATCACGCTGCGGGCGCTGCGCCTGCTGCGGGAGGTGTCGCTGATCGCCGCCGAGGATACACGCACGACGCGCGTCCTGCTCGATCATTACGACATCGGCACGCCGCTGACCAGCTACCACGAGTTTAACAAACTGGCGAAGCTGGATGCCATCTTCGAGGCGCTGGCCGCCGGGGATGTGGCGCTGGTTTCCGATGCCGGCACGCCGGGGCTGTCCGATCCAGGTTACGAGCTGATCGGCGCGGCCATCCGGCGCGGCGTCCGGGTCGAACCGCTGCCGGGCGCGAACGCCATCCTGCCGGCGCTGGTGGGGTCGGGGCTGCCGACCGACAGTTTTATCTATCTGGGCTTCCTGCCGCGCAAGACGAAAGCGCTGCGGGAAGTCCTTCTGTCGCTGGCGGACGAACCGCGCACGCTGGTGGCCTACGAAAGCCCCAACCGCCTGCTCGATACGCTGGCGGCCATCGCAGACGTTTTAGGTGAGCGGGAAGTATGCGTGGCGCGGGAACTGAGCAAAAAGTTCGAAGAGTTTCGACGCGGGACGGTCGGCGACGTGCTGGAACACTTCCGCCAGAATGCGCCGCGCGGCGAGATCACGCTGGTGATCGGCGGCAGCGCGCCGGTTGCTGAGGCCGCCTGGGACGAAACGCGGGTGCGCTCGGTTTTATATGCTCGCCTGGACGCTGGCGAACCGCTGGCGCAGGCGGCGCGGGCGGTGGCCGGGCTGTCCGGCTGGCCGCGCCGGGACGTGTATGCCCTGGGCAGCGCCTACCGGGACAGCGACCGGCGTTAAAAATGCGCCGGCTGCCTTAACGCACGATTTGCAGCAGCACCCGCACCGGGCCATCCGGGTTGCCTCCGGCGTGGCCGACCAGCAGTGTATATGTGCCGTCGGCGGGGACCACGTAGGTGATCTGCGCGTTCATGCCGCCGCCGCCATCATCGTCGGCAGCCACCGGGCTGCCTGCCGGGTCAAGCAGCACCAGCAGCGGGTCAGGCATCTGTTCCGGTCGGCCAGTCGCCGTCAGCCTCACCTGCTGGCCGGCTTTTGCCTCGAACGAGAACCTGTAATACAGGCCGGCTTCCAGCGGAACGACCACCGATTCGCCCGGTAAAAACGCGCCGTTGAAGGTCGCGCGCTGGGCTGCCACCCGGTTCAGCCATTCCAGATAATCCGCCGCCGCCTGCGCCGGGCGACCAAGCGCATTGTTGGCCGCGCCCCGGCTGAGGTAAATGCCCGCCGCATTGGGACTTAACTGTACGGCTGCATCCAGATCGGCCAGCGCCAAGTCGTACTGTGACTGCGCCAGATACACCCCGGCGCGCAGGGCATAGGCTTCGCCGTTTTGCGGGTCAAGTTCCAGGATGCGGCTGTAATCGGCCAGCGCCGCCTCAAAAGCCTCGGCCTGGACGTTTATCTGCGCACGTCCGGCGCGCGCCTCAATCGAGTCGCCGTCCAGTTCAAGCGCCTTATCATAATCCACCAGCGCATCGTCAAGACGCCCCTGCGCCCGGTAAACCTGGGCGCGTGTGACATACAGAGCGGCCACCTCAGGGGCGGCGCTGATCCCGGCGTTCAGGTCGGCCAGCGCCGCGTCGGTATCGCCCTGTTCCAGATACAGCAGCGCCCGCAGATTATGGACGCTGCCGGTGAAATCCGCGTTGGTCGCCGGGTAGTCCAGCGTCCGCTTCAGATCATCCAGGGCGCGCGGCAGGTCGCCAAGCTGTATATAAGCCGCGCCACGCAGGTAATAAGCCTGGCCGAAGGTTGGGTTGAGCAGGATAAACAGGCTGGAGTGGATCACCGCATCGGCGTAGTCCCCGGCGCGAAAGGCGGCTTGGGCGCGTTCCAGCACGTCCAGGCCGGTGACAGCCGGCACGCGCGACGGTTCTGCCTGCTGCGCCGCCGCCGGCGGAACCACCGCAAAAATCAGAATCATGACAACAGTCCACATCACCTTAACCATACACCACACCTTCAACCTATCGTCGGATAAAAATCGGGATTCGATCAGATCACCAGCTGGTCATACAGCATTTCCTGGCTCAGGTTTGGCACGACCGTTTCGGTCGTTTGCAGCGTCAGAGAGGCCGCCGTTACACCCAGGCGCATGGCCTCGTCCAGCGGCACTTCGTTGAGCAGGCCGAAAATCACCGCGCTGGTCAGCGCGTCGCCCGCGCCGGTCGAGTCTACCACGTTGGTATGGATGGCGCGGATGAAGCCGCCGCCGCTGCTGTCGGCATAAGCCAGTCCTTTGTCGCCCATCGTCACGACCGCGATATAAGCCCCCAGCGCCACCAGCTGCCGCGCCGCACTGGTGGCGGATTCGCGGTCGTGGGCGGTGTAGGCCAGCCCGCACAGGGCCGCCGTTTCGGCTGCGTTCGGCACGACCAGATGAAGCTGCGGGATATATGGGCATAAACGGGGCGCAAGCATGGGCGTGGTCGGGTCGGCGCAGACGCGCACATGATGCCGCTCGGCCATCTCAAACACGGTCGCCAGCGCCTCCTGCGAGAGCGTGGCGTCAATCACGACCATTTCGGCATCGGCCAGCAGGTGTTCGTGTTCGCGTAAATAAGCCTCGTCCACCGAGCGCATGACTTCAAAATCGCCAATGGCGAGCAGCAGTTCGCCGCTGGGCTTGAGCAGCGCCAGATAGGTGCCGGTGCGCGCGCCCTCCACCACGCGGGCATAAGAGCAGTTGATCCGGTTGGCGCGGCAGTGTTCCTGCACCCGCGCCCCCTCGGCGTCGTCCCCGATGGCCGTCAGCAGGATGGTATCCACTTCCAGGCGGGTCAGGTTTTCGGCGATGTTGCGCGCCACGCCGCCGACGCTGTTCCGCACGCGCCCCAGGTTGGACGTTTCCCAGCGCAGTTCTTCCTGTTCGGCGCGGCCTTTGATGTCAATTCCCGCCGAGCCAATAACCAGCACATATCCTTCGTCCATGATGACGATGCCTCCTTCTTCGAGCAATTGGCTTTCAGCCGCGAAACACCATAAACCAACTGTTGCAAACAACAGCCAGTGGCGCTTCCATTCGACCGGTCACGAGGCCGAAACAGCCTCGAATACGTCCCTGTTTCTCGGCGATTTGGGTATTAATCACGACGAAGGGATGGCACAACCGCACGCAGCCGGTATTCCAGTTCGCTCAGGATGATGGCGGTCGCGCCCCAGACCTTATGCGTCTGCACCGTGTAATACGGAATCCAGACGCGCGCACCCTGGAAAACCCATTCTTCAGTTGATTTATAACGCGCATCCAGCAAGTTGTCTACCGGAAAGGTAAAAACCTCGGCTACTTCGAGCGGGTTGGGTTCAAAAACCGGCGGGGACGGCAGCGTTCCGACGGTTGGGAAAACCTCAAAATTGCTGGGGGGGATGTAAATGGGGGTGAGCAGGCCGATCACGGTGATGTCCGGGGGACATAGTCCCAGTTCCTCATGCGTCTCGCGCAGCGCCGTCGCCGTAAACGAGTCGTCCTGCGGGTCGCGCCGCCCGCCGGGAAAGCTGATCTGGCCGCTGTGGCCGCGCAGATTTTCCGTTCGCCGGGTAAGGACGATCTGCCAGCGACCAGCATCCGGGTAAAGCAGCACCAATACCCCCGCCTGCCGCGCGCCGCTGTCGGGCCGCGTCCGGTTGACGCTGGGCGCCATCTGCCGGTGTGCGGACTCGGCGTCGAACCCGTTCAGGTTTACCGCCGCGCGCAGGTGTTCAAGCGTGATGCTCATCCTGCCGCGTCCATCCAGATCGCCAGATCGTGATACAGGCGGGAATAAATCATGCCGCCGGGGGGGCGCGGGCGTCCCGGTTTTTTTGTTAACAGGCGCATTCGCAGCCGGTCGCTGGACGGGCGGCCTGCCGCGTCCCAGGCTTCCAGGGCGCTGCGCAGCGCCAGAAAGGCATCCGCCCCGGCGAAACTGTGTACCTGCCCGCTGCCCTGGAACGGCACAAAACATGCGCTGCCGGGGGCGATCAGGGCGAAGCCGCTGCCTTCCAGGCCGTAAGAAGGCTGGTTATCGGCCACCAGGTAGCCGGTGAACACGAAGCCCTCCGGCGCATTCAGTTCCAGGTAGGGTAGGAATCCCTGCCAGTATTCGCCGGCAGAAAGCGGCGTGCCCAGGTGATTGGCTTCAGCGTCTTCCGACAGCAGCACGTGGACGGCCACGCTGTCAATCTGTTCGATGGTGTCGGAAATCAGCATCAGGCCGGAAACATTCACCCGCCGGTAAATGGCCGGCCCGGAGGCGATTCCACGCAGGGCGATAAACCGGCAAGGCACGTTCTCCCGGCTGTATAGGCTGCCGTCCGGCTCAAAACGAAAGGCGGCGCTGTACTGCGCCGCGCCGCCGATCGGGGCGACCAGGATGCCATCCGGCTTGAGCTGTTTTTCCCAGGCCGGCGGCACATCCCAGGCGGCGACGGTGGCAATGATCCGGTCGTAAGAAGCGCGCGGCGCATAACCCAACGCGCCGTCTGTATCCACGATATTCACCTCGCCCATGCCGGCGCGCTGCAAGTGCAGCCGGGCTTCCTGGGCGATCTGTGGATCAATTTCAATCGAAGTAACCGTGCCGTCCCGACCGATGATATGCTGCATGACCGCCGCGTTATAACCGCTGCCCGCGCCGATTTCCAGTACGTTATCGCCAGGGCGCAGTTGAAGCTGGCGCAGCATGATGGTCATCATGCTGGGTTGACTGGCGGAACTGAGTACCGTGCCGTCGGTGTCCCGTTTGATCGGCACCGCTTCGTCGGCATAGGCGCGTTCCAGCGGCAGGTCGGGCAAAAAGAGATGACGCGGCACGGCCAGCAGCGCAGCTTCGACAGCCGGGTCGGTCAGGTCGCCCTTCTGCTTGAGGGATGCAACCAGGGCCTGGCGGAAAACCTGCGCTTCTCTAGCAGCCATACCATGCCCGGCGTTTTCGCAGCGAAACGCCCGCTTCGGCATCGCTGCGGCGCGCCGCGCGGCCGCGCCCGCGCGCATCAATATGCACCTGACCGGCGCGCTGCAAACGGGCAAATTCCTCCGGCGTGATGGCCGGGGCCGGCTCGCCGCCCAGCCGTTCCAGGCGTTCCTCCATCAGAGCGGGGTCTTCTTCCGGCACATTATCAGGCGGCGGCGGGTTGGCCGGGGCTGCCGCTTCGTTCGTCGGTTCAACATCAGGTCTGATTTGTTCGTCCATGTGCCGTTCACTCTCCTGCTTCGTCTTGCAGCGCGATGCCGGCGGCGTTCGTCAGCTCATCCAGCGATACGCTCCGTTCCGATTCCTCGCCGGCCAGTTGATTGTGCAGCGCGTTTCCACAGACCAGGCAGTTCGGGTCGCGCGCGATATCCACCCACACCGACGTATAAGGCGGGCTGATTTGCCCGCTGACGATCTCCAGCGCGGTATTTGCCAGGATGACCGTGTTGGCGGGCATGGCGCGGTAAACGTCCGTGCCTTGCAGCAGTTCGTTCAGCGCCAGGTCGGCCTGAACCGAAGCGACCCGGACAACGTGCAGCCACAAACCCGGCTCGGCTTCTAACGTGCCCTCTGGCCCAATCATACCATAGTCCAGTTCGGAGGAGTCGTGATTCTCGTCCGCGCCCAGACCTTCGCGCAGTTCGGCGGCCCAGCAGGCATAACACGGGCCGTTGTACGGGCGCACCACCACCACGTCGCCACCTTCGCCGCGTTCGTATACCCCGGCATAAACCGCCGTCAGGCCGCGCTTTAAACACATCTGGTTGATGAGGTATTTGGCGTTTTCGCCGTCCACACCTACCACCAGGATATCCAGGCCATCCAGCACGTCCGAGTGTTGTTCGATACGGCCAAAGCGTGTTTCGACCTGAGCCTTTGGATGGCGCCGGCGAATCAGGTCGGCGACCGCTTCGACTTTCGGGTGGCCCAGATAACGATTGTCGGCCACATGCCGCACCACATTACCCGGCTCAACCACGTCATCATCCACCAGCACAAAATGCCCCACGCCGCTCATCGCCAGGCTGAGGGCGACAAAACCGCCGCCGGAACCCAGGCCGATGATGCCGACGTGTTTTGCGCCCAGGCGCGCCAGGTTATCCGTACCGATCAGTCGCTCGACGCGATCCCAATTCATAAAACGTCCTCGGATGAAGATTCACCGTTTTCAGCGCCCTCGCCGCTGCTGCTTTCACCGCCGCCGCCCGCCGGGGATTTTTCCCGAATATCCAGCGCCGCTTCCAGCGCGTAGATGTAGTCTATCAGGTAGCGCCCCTCTGACCATGACCAGCCGGGCGGGTCGGTGACCGGCTCCGACTCTTTCCACACCGACTCAAAAACGGCGTAGATGTCGTCATCGGGCGACATTTCGACGAACGGCGCGCTGCGGGCCGTAGGCGGCGCGGCGGGGTAATTCCAGGGCGTGACCAGGATCAGCAGGCGATTCCAGCCCAGGCGCGCCGTCAGCAGACAGACCGCCAGCGGCAGTTCGCCGGATGCTTCCCACAGCACCAGCGACGTGAGCAGACCGTCTTTTTGCAGCAGGCCGTATTCGGCATTAAAACGCGCTTCCTTGACCAGATGCCAGGGATAGGCCACCAGCGACGGAAGCTGCTCGTTGGGATACACTGTCGGCGCAATCGGCAGGAAATCGCGGCTGTGGCTGTCCAGATACCAGAAGTCCACGCGCATACAGGTATCGTCGTCCTGCGGCACGGTGACGAAGTTCGCGCCTGCCGCCCCGGCGCTGGCGGACGGATGCCCCAGCGTCACAATCGGGGCCAGCAGAAAATCCATGCCGTTAGTGGGGTCGGCAATCCAGTTTTTGGCCGTCATCAGGTCGCCCTGGCTGGGCTGGATCATAAAGCCCGGCTGTTTGTGCCAGTCGCCCAGGTAGCGCAGCGGCACGTCCCACTTGGTTTCTAAGGGTTTCCGGTCGGCGCTCTGGCGTTTTTCGCGTCCCACGCGCCAGTTTTCCTGCAGCCACCAGATCATCTCGTCCTGGCGCTCGTCGCCCTGCTGGAAAGTGTGAAGCTGGCGCACGGCGGTTTCGTCCGGGGCGATGGTATCCAGCACGTACAGGGTCGGGATACCGTTGGTATGAGTCCCCGGCACCAGCAGGCCGACCATCGCCTCACCGGTTTCATCGGCAATGTAGCTGCTGGCGGCAGCAGCCATTTTATCCAGCACCCGCTGGGCCACCACCAGGTTGGGGACGCTGTGCCGCAGGGCATTCAGACGACCGGAAATCATGTGTTATCCTCGTTATTATTATCTCCACCGGCGCGGCGGGAGCGGCGTGTTCGGGTCTACCCGCTCTTCGATGCCCGGCCACTCGCCCGTCGCCCGCCAGGTATAGTAGGCGTAAATCCACTGCACCGCCCACCCTGCCACCGTCACAGCCGTTGACCGGCTGGGGTTCCAGCCGTAACGCTCGCCGTCTTTGGGGTTAAACAGGCACAATTGGCCGTCTTCGTACTGGTGCTTTTCGCTGTAGATGCGCGGTTTTAGCACATAGGCTTCAGCAGGGCGGTTGGGATATTCCGCCGGATAGACGATTTTTAGCCGATGATCGCGCACGTCCAGCGTCGCCAGGTTGATCTCAACAATCCCTTCCCAGTACAGCAGGCCGAACTGCGGCACGACCAGTTTGAATGTACTGTCAAAGGCCGCGCGCATCGCCTCGACTTCCAGCCGCAGGCGCGGGGAGACGTTATTCCGCGATCCCCACCATGCTGACATCGTTCCGGTTCTCCTCTAACATGCTCCGTTTCCGCGTCCATTGTACCATCAGAACCGGAAACGAAGCACGGTTATCCGAGGAACAACCCCTGAAATTCGGTGTTTTGTGCCTACCTGACTATACGCGCCTACGTGCCGAGAAGTTGCAGGCCGGGTGGAGATTATAAGCCTGAGCCGGTTCAGGTTTAACCGGCGCTGATGGCAGCTTCCGACCCGGTTAGCCGGGCTTCGTACCGCGCCGCGCTCAATGCCGGAGTCACGCGCGGCGTTTTATCCCCTCTGGTAAATCGGGTATACTCGGCGGTCTGGATTACGAAACATAGTCGGAACACGATTTACAGCCAGGAACAGCCCTCATGACGCATCTCTACAATTACCTGCCGGATTTAACCGACCCGGCCAGCCTGCCGGCCAAAGGCATCCTCAGCCAGACGATTTATGATGACAACCACACCCGCGCCGTGTTGTTCGGCTTCGCCCCCGGCGAGGAACTGTCCGAACACACGGCCTCGATGCCGGCCATCATGCACATCCTTCAGGGCGAAGCGCGTATCACCGTCGGCGGCGACACCTACCAGGCCGGGGCGAACGCCTGGGTACACATGGCCGCCAACCTGCCGCACAGCGTCCACGCCAAAACGCCGCTGATTATGCTGCTGCTGATGCTTAAATCCGCAAAATGACCGCCGTCAAAATCCGGTCTGTTGCCCTGCCTGCCGAACATGGTGGCTGGGGTTTTCTGCTGGAGCCAATCCTGTTGGGGCTGCTGGTTGCGCCCTCGTTGGCCGGGCTGTGGCTGGCGGTCGGGGTGGGGGGCATGTTCCTGACTCGGCAGCCGCTTAAAATCACCCTGGCCGATCGCAGGCGTGGCAGGCGTTTCGCCCGCACTGCCGCTGCGGAACGTTTTGTGCTGGCCTATGGCGCGGTTTCGCTGCTGGGGTTCGCTGCCGCAGTGCTGGCCGCCGGCCCGGCTATCCTGCTGCCGATGGCGCTGGGCCTGCCGTTTATGGTCGTGCAGTTGGCTTACGACTTCGCCAACCGCAGTCGCGCCGCCCTGCCGGAACTGGCCGGCCCGCTGGCGCTGGCGTCGGTCGGCAGCAGTATCGCCCTGGCGGGTGGCTGGATGTTCAATCCGGCGCTGGCGCTGTGGGCGCTGCTGGCGGCGCGCGCGCTGCCGTCGGTGCTGTACGTGCGCGCCCGGCTGCGCCTGGAGCACGGCAAACCGACGGCCAAAGTACCGCCGCTGATCGCCCAGGGCGCAGGCATCCTGGCGGCGCTGGCGCTGTGGGCGGACGGATTAGCGCCGCTGCTGGCGAGCGCCGGGCTGCTGGCGCTGCTGATGCGGGCGGCGCTGGGGCTGTATCACCGTGTGCCAACCCCGGCCAAAGCCATTGGCTTCCGCGAAATCGCCTTCGGCCTGCTGGTGGTGGCGCTGGTCGCGCTGGGTTTTGCCTGGGGGCTGTGACCATGCCGACTGCCGCTTAAAATCCTTTCTGACCCCTTGACGACCGACAATTGACTTTTCACCCTACCCCGCCTATACTTCCAACGTCCATGCAAGTTGAGACACAATCGTGATTACCGAAAAATCCATTCAGACGCTTGAACTCCACAAAATTCTTCAGCAGGTTGCAAAGCACTGCTCTTTTTCTGCCGGCGCAGACCTGGCGCGCGAGCTTTTGCCGACAACCGACCTGGAAGAAGCCCAGAGCTGGCAGCGCGAAACCGCCGAAGCCCGGCTGTTGTTTGAAAACAGGGTCAATATTTCACTGGGCGGCGCGCGGGACGTGCGCGACGCGGCGGTGCAGGCCACGCGTGGCATCCTAATCGAGCCGCAGATGCTGCTGGACATCCGCCAGACCCTGCGCCGCGCCACCGCCCTGCGGCGCACGCTGGGCCGCATGAAAGGGCAGTATCCGCTGCTGGCCGATCTGGTCAACGAGGCCGAGGAATGCACCGCGCTTCAGGACGAAATTGGCCGCGTGTTGAACGAAAAAGGTGAAATTCTGGATTCGGCCAGCGCGCAGTTAGCGGTCATCCGACGCGACTTAAAACTGGCCTACGACCGCCTGCAAACCCGCCTGATGCGCATCGTTTCATCCGGGGCGAACGCGCTCTTTTTGCAGGAAGCCATTATCACCACTCGCAATGGTCGTTACGTCATCCCGATCAAAGCGGAATTTAAAGGCCGCATCCCCGGTATCGTTCACGACTCGTCCGCCAGCGGCGCGACGCTGTTCATCGAACCCCTGGCGACGGTCGAACTGAACAACACCTACCGCGAACTGCAACTGGACGAGGAAAAGGAAATCCGCCGCATCCTCCAGGCGCTCACCGATGAAGTCGGCAGGCAGTCGGAATACATCGTGCGCACTGTTGAGGTGCTGGCATATCTTGATCTGATCCTTGCCAAGGCGCGTTATGCCGAGGAACAGAATGCCGTCGAGCCGGCGCTGCTGCCCTTCCGTCCGCGTTCTGCCAACCCGAATCACCCCGGCAGCACCATTTACCTGCGCGGCGCGCGCCACCCGCTGCTGACCGGCAATGTTGTGCCGATTGACGTGGAACTGGACGAGTCCACCTGGACGCTGGTCATCACCGGGCCGAACACCGGCGGCAAAACCGTGTCGCTTAAGACCATCGGCCTGATGGCGCTGATGGCGCAGTGCGGCCTGCAAATCCCTGCCGAGCAGGCCAGGATCAGCGTGTTCGCCGGCATCTATGCCGACATCGGCGACGAGCAGAGCATCGAGCAGTCCCTCAGCACGTTTTCGTCCCACATGACCAACACCATCCAGATTTTGCGCGAATGTGATGAACGTTCGCTGGTGCTGCTGGATGAACTGGGGGCCGGCACCGATCCGGCGGAAGGTTCGGCGCTGGCGCGGGCTATCCTGACGCATCTCGTCAACCGGCGGGTGACGACCATCGTCACCACCCACCATCCCGAACTCAAAATCTACAGCGTCGAAACGCCCGGCGTCCGCAACGCCAGCGTCGAATTTGACCTGGCGACCCTGCGCCCGACCTACCGCCTGATCGTCGGGCTGCCGGGGCGTTCTAATGCGCTGGCAATTGCCCAGCGGTTGGGGCTGGACGCGGCCATCATCGAAGACGCGCGCACGATGGTCGCTACCGAAGACCTGGTGGCCGATGACCTGCTGGACGAAATCCAGCGGACGCGCGAGGAAATTCGCCGCAACCAGATGGCGATCCTCGCCCTGCGCGAAGAAGCCGAAGAACAGCGCGCCGAACTGCAAGCCCGCCTGGACAAAATCGAGGATGAACGCCGGGACATCATCGCCTCGGCGCGGCGGCAGGCGGAAGAAGAAATCCGCACCTTCCAGCGGGAAGTCAAACGCCTGCGGGCGGATATGCGAACTGCGTCGCTGCCGCTGGATGCGCTGAAGGCCGTGCAGGATCAGGCGGCAGGGCTGGCGGCGGGGTTGAGCAAACCGGTCGAAAACGAGGGCGAGATCGTCGTCACCAACGACTGGACGCCCCGGCTGGGCGATAACGTCTGGCTGCCCAAACTGAACGCCGAGGGCATCATCAGCGAACTGGAGAAAAACGAAGCCGTCGTTCAGGTCGGTTCGTTGAAGGTGCGCGCCGCCCTGGACGAAGTGGCGCAGCGCCCGCCCAGCCAGAAGCGCCAGATGAAACGCGGCCACAAACGCGAATACGAAAAATCGCCCGACCCGATTGTGCCAAAAGGCCAGTCGCCGGGGCTGGAACTCGACCTGCGCGGCGAGCGCGTGGACGACGCGCTCAAACGCCTGGAAACGTATGTGGACGCCGCTTATGTCGCCGGGCTGCCGTTTGCCCGCATCGTTCATGGCAAGGGGACGGGCGCGCTGAAGAAAGCCGTCCGCGAGCGCGTGGAGCATCATCCGCTGGTTTCCAAAGTCACCGAGGCGCTGCCGCAGGAAGGCGGCGGCGGCGTGACCATCATTCACATGGTTCCGCTGACGTAACCGGCGGTCACATCCCGATATGACGACCGAAACGCCTGCGCCTGCTATTTCCGGCGCGGAGGCGCGCCGCGCGGCCCGCAACGCCGGGGCGATTGCCGCCGCCAGCGTCCTCAGCCGGGGCTTGCAGTTCGGCTGGCAGCTGATCCTCGCGCCGGCGCTTGGCCCGGCCATGTACGGCATTTACGGCGTGGTGGTGGCCTTCATCATGATCGGCTCGGCCATCCCGAACTTCGGCATGGGGCCAATCGTGGTGCGTGACGTGGCGCGCCAGCCGGAAAAAGCCGGTCGCTACCTGACGGCCACGCTGTTTTTGCAAACGCTGCTGGCGCTGCTGGCCTACCTGGGGCTGAACGCGGCGGCGGCGCTGGGCGGTTATGACGAAACCGTGCGCGTTTTCGTCGCCATCGCCGGCATCAGCCTGATCGTGGACATCCTGGGCAGTATGTGCAACGACCTGCTGCTGGCGCAGGAACGTATGCTGGCCTCGTCGGCGGTGTCGGTGGGGTACGTGGCGCTGCTGGTGATGCTGGCGGGCTTGGGTCTGGCCGGGGGGTATGGGCTGTTCGGCGTGTACGCCGGCACGATAGCCGCCGGAATCATCCGGGCGGCGGCGCTGTGGTGGCTGGCCTGGCGCGGCGGCGTGCGTCCGATCTGGCCGTTTGATCGTACCGTTGCCTGGCCGCTGCTGGTTAACGGCGCGCCGCTGGCGCTGGCGGCCTTCCTGTCGCTGGCTTACCAGCAGGCCGACAAACTGCTGACCAATCGTTTCGTCGGTGACGCCGAAACCGGCTACCTGTCGGTGGCCTTCGTGCTGATTTTCGGCGTGATCGAACTGCTCAATACCACCGTGCTGCTGGCGACCTTTCCCCTCATGTCCCGCGCTTACGGCGATGGCCGCAGCCCGCTGTTCGGGTTTATGGTGGACAAACTGGCCTTTTTCACGCTGCTGGTCAGCCTGCCGATCAGCCTGGTGACGACGATTTTCGCGGCGGAAATCACCGTGCCGCTGTTCGGCGAGGACTTCCGCCCGACGGCGGACGTGCTGCGTATCCTGATCTGGTATGCGCTGCTGGCGATGTTCGCCAGCGTGCTGGCGCGCGGCCTGATGGTGCAGAACCGCCAGCGTATCACCCTGTTCATTCGCGCTGCCGGGCTGGCGGCCAACGTGGCGCTACTGGCGGCGCTGCTGCCGGCGCTGGGCGTGCAGGGCGCGGCGCTGGCTTCGGTGTGTGCCGAACTGCTGGTGCTGGCGCTGCTGCTGCGGGTTTTCCGCGCTGCCGGGTGGGACTGGCGGCAGATCGTGCCGCGCCTGCTGCGGCTGGCGGCGCTGGGCGCGGCGGTCGGCGCGGTGATGCTGGCGCTGCGGGAACTATCGCCGCTGCCGGCGCTGGCGGCGGGCGCAGGAGTGTACGCGGCGGGTATTCCGCTGCTGAATATCCTGGCCGCCGATGATTGGGACCTGCTCTACCGGCTGGCGGCGGCCATGCCCGGCGGCGCGCTGGTGTTAAAATACTGGCGGCGGGCTGTGAAAATTAACTGGTAGCCGCCCCGGTTTGATTCTTCGCCGTTTAATGCACTCTCAGCGTATCCGGCTTGGATGCTTGCCTGTAAACCACAAGTCCATAAGCGGTAGATCAGGTATTCAGGCGCATCCAGGATAGTGATTTAAACCGGGCAACTGGCAACTGCATTAAGACCCTGCCTGCCCGTAAAAAACGCGCCGGGAAAGTCGGGCGCGATGGCCTCTGCTTGCCGCTTCAGGAGTCGCTTTCGACGCAGCAGAGCGTCACTTATCATACTGATATTTCATACAGAATGACGAAGGATTTGCCGGAAAATCATGAAGAGTGCGTAAATAAATGATTGACAGTATCTTGATAGATAATAACCAGAGGTCTGTGAAAAACCTCTGGTTGCATGATTTCTGCGCTGAGCGGTGATGATGCGTGGGTTTATCGGGCGGTTTAATCCACGCCGCGCATCCGGGGGTCAAGCGCGTCGCGCAGGCCGTCGCCCAGGAAGTTAAAGGCGAACATGATGAGGAACAGCGCCAGCGCCGGGAAAATCGCCTGGTTAGGATAACTGCTGATCGTGCGCGAGCCTTCCGCGATCATGCTGCCCCAACTCGGCGTCGGCGGGTTCACGCCCAGGCCGATGAAGCTGAGGAACGCCTCGTAGGAAATGTAGGTCGGGATGGTCAGCGTTTCCGCCACGATCAGCGGCCCCAGGATATTGGGCAGAATGTGGCCGAACATCACGCGCCCGGTCTGCGCGCCCATTGCGTGCGCCGCCTCGATGTATTCCTGTTCGCGCACCGAAAGCACCTGCCCGCGCACCAGGCGTGCCATCTGCATCCAGGACGTAAGGCCGATGCCGATGAAAATAAACAACATGCCGCCGCTGGCGAGGTCAATCTGTCCCAGCGTGTAGGCCAGCGTGCCGGCTTCGGGATTGGCGAAACTGGTGCGGAAGAAGGTCATCAGCAGGATGATAAACAACAGTGTGGGGAAGGCGTACATAATCTCCACCAGCCGCATCAGCAGGTTATCGAGGATACCGCCGAAGTAACCGGCGATCAGCCCGACCGTCGTGCCGATCAGGATGCTGACCAGCGGCCCGACAAACGCCACCGTCAGCGAGACGCGCGTGCCATAAACGATGCGGCTGAACATATCGCGTCCCAGTTGGTCAGCGCCCAGCGGGTAGCTGTTGTTGACCGTCACATAACCGCCCTCTTCGCGGGGTTTCATGTTCGGGAAAACCTTCGTCACCCATTCCGGCGCAGCATTGTTGTCCACCAGGACTTGTTTATCATACGGCTTGAGGGCGATGACCGGCGCGAAAATGGAGACTAACAGGTTGAGGAGGATGATAATTCCCCCCACCACCGCTGCCTTGTTCCGGCGCAGCCGCCGCCAGGATTCTACCCATAGGCTCTCGCCTTTGCGTTTTTCGTTGAGCTGCACGACCATGCCGGGCGTGTTGCCTGATTGTTCGAGGACGGCCATAACGAATACCTTTTAATCAAAACGGATACGGGGGTCAATCCACATGTAGGCCAGGTCCACCAGCAGATTCATGACCACCAGGAAAAAGGCATACAACAAGATCGTCCCCATAATCACCGGATAATCGCGCCCGGTGATGCTGGTGACGAAATACCGTCCCATGCCCGGAATACCAAAAATCGTTTCGACGACGAACGTGCCGGTGACCAGCGCGGCGAACAGCGGCCCCAGGATGGTGACGACGGGGATCAGGCTGTTGCGCAGGGCATGAGCCACGATGACGCTGCGTTCGGTCAGCCCTTTGGCGCGGGCGGTGCGGATGTAATCTTCGTTCAAAACCTGAAGCAGACTGGCGCGGGTGAGGCGGGCGATGAGTGCCGCGTTGACAAAACCCAGCGCGAAGGCCGGCAGAATGGCATACTGCGGGCCTTCCCATCCTGTGACCGGCACCAGCCCCCACTGGACGCCGAACAGATATTGCAACACCGGCGCGGTGATGATGACCGGGAAGGATACGCCCAGGATGGCCGTCCCCATACCTATATAATCGTAAATTGTGTTGCGCTTGAGGGCGGCTATCGTACCCAGCGGCACGCCAATCGCCAGCGCAATCGTCAGCGCCGCCACGCCAAGCTGGAACGAAACCGGCAGGTTTTCGCGGAAAATGTCGTTCACCGACCGACTGCGCGATTTATAGGTTGGGCCAAAGTTGATCCATTGCAGCGTCTTTTGATCTTCACCTGAGCCGGACAGCGGGATAGACACCAGATAATCTTCCGCCGAGGAAGGCGTCAGTTTGCCCGTCGTTATGCGCGGCAGCACGATGTCGCCGATGTAATCGAGATACTGTTCAACCACCGGCGCGTCCAGGTTGTATTTTTCGTTCAGCAGTTTGACGGTTGCTTCGGGCAGGGGTTTCTCGCGGGCGAAGGGGCCGCCGGGGACGTTACGCATCAAAAAAAAGGTGATAAGGGAAATCACAAACAGGACTAAAAACATCCACAGGATGCGGCGTGTAATGAATTTTCCCATAACGTGTTACTCAGCAGCAAGGGCGTTCTGTTCTACGCCTCGTCGGTACCGGTCTGGCAGTTTGCAGGGGCGCAGCAGGCCGCGCCCCATGGTTCTTACTTACAGACAGACGAGAGGGGCGCCAGGTGCGCCCCTGCTCAATCAGACGTTACCAGCCGGTTAGCCGGTGATGTCCCACTCGAAGTAGGCTTCGTTGCCGGTCACAGACGGCGGATACTCGACGTTCGGCTTCACCAGGAAGTTGATCGTGTACCAGTAGATCGGGGCAATGCCGCCACCCTGGTTGACCAGGATGTCTTCGGCCTGCGCATACAGATCACGGCGGATTTCGGGGTCGCTTTCCAGGCGGGCCTGCTCGACCAGCGCGTCATAATCGGCGTTATTCCAGCCGGCATCGTTCTGGCTGGACTTCGAGTACAGCACGTCGTAGAGGAAGTTGTTGGCGTCCGAGTAGTCCTGGCACCAGCCCGCGCGGTAGATGATCGGCGCATCTTCACTGATGGAGGCGAAATAGGTCGAGGGTTCCATCGCCGTCAGGGTGACGGTGATGCCCAGGTTTTCCGTCCACATCTGCTGGATGGCCTGCATGATCTGGCCGTGATTCGACGAGTCGTTGTAAGCCAGGGACAGCGCCGGCAGTTCGCTCACCGAAGCCAGCCCCAGGTCTTCCAGCGCCATCGCCAGCTCGGCCTGCGCGCGTTCCAAGTTAAACTTCACGCCCAGATCGGGGTGCGTTTCCAGGGTGGGGGCCGAAGCCAGACCGGGGCGCGAGAACCACTGCGCCGGAATCTGGCCGCCGCGCGTCACGTTGTCCACCAGCGATTGGCGATCAATGGCATACGACAGCGCCAGGCGCAGGTGAGCATTGTCCATCGGCGCTTCGGTATTGTCGAAGCCGATATAGTAGGTGCAGGGCTGGTTGCCGACGATGTATTCCTGGCTCAGGGTCGCATCGGCTTTCACGCGCTCGATCTCTTCCAGCGGCACCTGGATGGCGTCCATCGTGCCGGCCAGGTATTCGGCGAACTGCTGCTGCGGGTCAAGGAAGCGGAAGACCACTTCGTCAATCTTCGCCTGTGGGATCGCGTCGGTTCCAGGCCAGAACGGGTTCTTAATCAGGGTGATGCTTTCGTCGTGCGCCCATTCCTTCAGCGCATACGGGCCAAAGGTGTTGATGTACTCGACCTCAGTCCAGCTGTCGCCGCCGGCTTCAATCGCCCACTGCGGCACAGCGCGCAGGACCCACAGGCCGTAGATGCTGGCCGCGAACGAGGCGGCGTCCGGCGAGGTGATCTGGACGGTATAATCGTCGAGCGCCTTGAACATCACGTCTTCGGCGCTGCCTTCACCGCTGTTGAATTCTGCCGCGCCGACGATGTAGGGCAGCGGAACATACGAATAGGGGGAAGCGGTTTCCGGGGCCAGCCCGCGCAGCGCCCCGTAAACAGAGTCGTAAGCATTGACGTAGCGCACGTTACCGGCTTCGTCCGTCACCTGTTCCACCGCGCCGGTTTCGGGGTTGTAACGCACCCAGGGGATGTCCTGACGCAGCTTGAAGGTGAAAACTTTGCCATCTTCCGAGACGTCCATGCTTTCGGCGATGCCCATTTCCATGTTGGCCGTCGTCGCGTCCTGATTGGTCAGGCCGATGAAAATCTGGTTGATGATTTCGATGGAGGCGCTGGTTTCTGCCGCATGGGGGTCAATGGTCGGGATGTCGCCGCCGACCATGTGCAGGCCGGTGACGACCGTCTTGGTCGCCTCCTGCGCGCTCACACCGCCGACGACCAGCGTCAGCATCAGGGCGCAGACCAGGAGAAGGGTAAAACCGGGACGTTTCATTTTATATCCTCCCAAAAAATAAACATACTAAGGCTGTATCATTTACAGCAGGCTTCAACCATAACGCGAACGGTCATAGTTGGCAAGCCTGGATTGGCACTCTACTAATTACCTGCCGAGGTTGGCCGGGGTTCAATTCTTGCCTTGATGCAGCCTGAAAACACAACACAGAGGGACACCCTGTGCAGATGTCCCCCGGCAATAAATCCGCGTTGAAAGGCTGTTTACTTGATGCTGCGCGGGTCGAACGCATCACGCAGGCCGTCGCCGATGAAGTTGATCGCCAGCACGGTCGCCATAATCAGCGCGCCGGGCGCGACCCACAGCCACCACAGGTCGTCAATGCTCTGGCGCGCGCCGTTGAGGATGTTGCCCCAGGTGGCCGTCGGCGGCATGACGCCAAACCCCAGGAAGCTGAGCGCCGCTTCGATGACGATGGCGACGCCGACTTCCAGCGTGGCCGAAACCAGGATGGGGGCAATGCAGTTGGGCAGGATGTGGCCGAAAATGATGCGCGCCTTGCCGGCGCCCATCGAGTGTGCCGCCACCACAAATTCCTGTTCCTTTAGCGACAGCACCATCGAACGCACGATGCGCGACAGCCCCATCCAACTGGTGAGGCCGATGATGATGACGATGACCACCACCGTCACGCTGATCTCGCGCCCCAGGATAACCGTCGTGGCCGAACTGATTTCCATCAGCGCCCGCGACAGCAGCAGCAGCAGAATCAGCAGCGGGATGGTCAGGATGGCCTCGACCAGACGCATGAGAATCGCGTCCACCAGCCCGCCGAAATACCCGGCGGCCAGGCCGACCAGCGTCCCCAGCGTGACCGAGATGCTCATCGCCACCACGCCAATCGCCAGCGAAATCTGCCCGCCGTAGATGGTGCGCGCCATCACATCCCGCCCGACGCTGTCCGTGCCGAAGGGGAATTCTGCACCCGGCGCTTCAAACTTCGAGCGCACGTTGGTTTTGTTGGCGTAGTCCTCGCTGAAAAACGCCGCGCCGACGGTGACGTACAGGACGATCAACACCAGCAGGATGAGGCCAAAGACGGCCATACGATGCGCGAAAAAGCGCCGCACGACGATGCGCGTCATAGACTGCGGCTGACGCCGTTCTTCCTGAAGATTAATGACGCCTGTTTGTGTTTGCGTTGCGGTAGCCATAACACTCTAAACCTCAAATACTGGTAGAGGAGGGTTTCTAAACCCTCCCCTACGGCTCAGTCATATCGAATCCGGGGGTCTAACCAGGCATAAACCACATCGGTGAGCAGTTGGAAGACCACCACCGCCACCGCAATCATCAAGACAAAGGCGACCACCAGCGAGGCGTCGAACTGGTCGAGGGCGTTGATATACATGTATCCCATGCCCGGCCAGGAGAAAATCGTTTCGGTAATCACCGCCCCGCTGAGGATGAAGGGCAGGTTCAGCCCGATGAGCGTCACCAGCGGCAGCGAGGCATTCTTGAGCGCGTGCAGGAAAATTACGCGGCGCTCCGAGATGCCTTTCGCGCGGGCGGTGCGGATATAGTCGCTGTTAATCACTTCCAGCATGGTGGAGCGGATGTAGCGGCTCCAGCCGGCGATATTGATGAGCGCCAGGCTGGCGACCGGCAGAATCATATGGCGCACCAGTTCGTCAACGGACTGGTCGCCGCGTGGGTCGTACATGCCGGAAACCGGCAGCGAGGGCAGCCCCCAGCGCCGGAACTGGATGGAGAAAATCTGTACCAGGATGAGCGCCAGCAGAAAAACCGGCATCGAATAAGTGATGAACGTCCCGGCGGTGATGATGTTATCGGTCAGGGTATACTGCCGCAGGGCGGCGAACACCCCGATCACCAGCGACAGGATGATGGTGACGACAAACGCCGTCGTGCCGAGCAGCAGCGTGTTCGGCAAAAACTGGCCGATGACTTCCGTGACGGGTTTGCGGAAGCGGATGGACTCGCCGAAGTCGCCGCGAATGATGCCATTTCGCTCACCGACGACGGTGAAGTCAATTTCGCCGTCTTTCTCGATGTCCACCTGGCGTTCCAGTCCCTTATCGCCGAACACCCAGTAGACGAACTGCATCGCCAGCGGGTCATCCAGGCCGTATTTGGCGCGCAGCACCAGGCGGTCGCGTTCGGTCACGCGCGGGTCCTGCGCCAGATAACCCAGCGGATCGCCGGAAATCTTCATCAGGATGAAGACCAGCAGGGTGATGATAAATACCAGAGGAACCGCTTGCAGCACCCGCTGGATGATATACTTTCCCATAAACAGTTATCTCGCCATGAATGACTGTAAGGACACGGCCTGCCGTGTCCCTACGCGAACCGGGAATATCGAGGCAGGGGCGGGCGTCAAGCCCGGACACCCTGCCAGAGGTGTTGATGTCTTACTGGGCCGGCTGCCAGTATTCAATATGGTTGAAGTAGTTGGATGCCAGCGTCCCCAGGTTTTTCACCTCGTCGTCCACCAGGACGGTCGTGGTGTCCACCGCGTACCAGGTCGGGCGCAGGTACAGGCCGTGCCAGAAGCCCATGTTGAAGAATTCGATCTGCGCCTGATGAGCCAGTTCCAGGCGTTTGGCCGGGTCCACTTCGGCAGCCACTTCCAGGTCGAGGCGGTCGAATTCAGGGTTGCAGGAACCCCAGCCGTTGTTGCCGGTCGGGTCTTCGGGGTTGGGGGTCTGGTCGCAGCCAAACCAGTCGGGCGCGCTGAAGGCCGGCGACAGGGCGTTGCTGCTGAGGGCGAAGATCGCCAGGTCAAAATCGCCGGTTTGCAGGATGCCGCGATCGGCATAGGCGGCGAACAGGATGTTCGACGGGATGGGCAGAAGCTGCGTGCCGACGCCGACTTCGTTCAGGTATTCCTGGATGACCACCTGGTAGTCCATACGGATCTGGCGGGTGGTGGTGAAGAAGCGCAGCACCAGTTCCATACCGTCCTTGTCGCGAGTGCCGTTGCCGTTGCTGTCCACCCAGCCGGCTTCGTCGAGCAGGGCCTTGGCTTTTTCGACATCATAGTCCCAGAAGGGCAGATCAGGTCCCCAGAACTGTTCCGGCGTCCAGGACTTGGGAACGCCCACGCCTACACCGACCAGTTCTTCGGCCAGGGTGGCGCGGTCAATGGCGCGGATGATGGCTTCGCGGACTTTCGGGTCGCCCAGGATGGGGTGCGCTTCGCCGGTGCCTTTGTAGTTGGCTACGTTCATCCAGATGGCATCGCCGTACACGCCGTCGGTCTTGAAGACTTCCACGCCCTCGATGCTGCTGTAGCTGTCCACCAGGTCATCCGACCAGTTGAAGGTCACGTCCACCTCGCCGGCTTCCAGGGCGTTGAGCATCTGGGCGGTGTCGGTGATGAAACGCAGGATGATGGTGTCAAATTTGGCCGGTTCCAGGTCCCACAGCGGGTTTTTGGTCAGGGTGATCTGGCTGCCGACTTCCCAGGATTCAAAGACGTAGGGGCCGTAGCCAACCACACCCTCACCCAGGGCAAAAGCGGCATTGTCAATCGTGCCTTCGGCATCCAGCACCGGCTGGAGGACATGGGCGGGTAGGTAGCAGGACGGCGGGGCGTCATTCGACCAATCCGGCCAGGGTTTGTTGTAGGTGATGACGAAGGTGTAGTCGTCCACCACCTGGAAGCTCTCGACAACATCAGGATAGTTGCCGCGCTGGATGGCGCCCTTGGTCGGATCCATCAGCAGTTCGTGCTGGAACAGGCAGTCGGCGGTGGTGACTTCTTCGCCATCCGACCACTTCATGCCTTCGCGCAGTTTGACCGTGACCTGGGTGTTGCCGTTTTCCAGCGTCACTACGCCGCCGTTTTCAAAGGACGGAATTTCGGCGGCCATGACCGGGTAAATCTCGCGGTTCACGTCCCAGTCCCACAGGTCGCGGTTGGTGAAGCCATAAATCAGGCTGCCAAAAGTATTGTCACCCCAGGGGCTGAGTTTCGGCGGTTCCTGTTCCCAACCGATGACCAGGACACTCCCGTCCTGCGCGCCGACGGCGCCAACCGTCAGCAGCAGCAGAACCAGAGCAAGCGTGATGAAGCGAAGTGACTTAACCATTCTTGCTTTACTCCTTGTAAACACTAAATATCGTTTAACTGACGACCGGCGCCCCAACAGCGCCGCGCGAATGCGGCCTTGTGCAGCCAATGTTTGCGAATATAACATAGCTGAAAACGCGCTGCAAGAAATAATCACCACAGGTCAACCGGGTTAATCTGCACAAATCGGCAGTAATACAGTTTTTATTGGCGCTTGTTTCAGGATTTTGGTCAGGAGTCAACAAAAAATGGCAGAGCCAACAGACCGTTGGGGCGACCACACAGGGTCGCCCCAGGGCGCGCCCCTATTGGCAGCTTTCCGGTGGCGGCGCGTCGGCGTCCGGCGGGGTGATGACCAGCCGCACCGGCGTGTTCGGGGCGATGGTGGCGATCAAATTCTGCAAAACGGCCTGAGTCTGCGTTTGCACAGCGTCGAGAATGCCTTCCGCCAATGCCTGGTCGCGGAACTGGCGCACGGCAAACCGCCGCCCTTCGATCACCAGTTCCGACGCGCTGCGGGAAAACAGACCCGTGTTGAGGGCGGCGATATACGAGTCCTGCTCGTTGACGAAACAATCCTGAAGCTGCGGCGGCGGCAGGCGGACGATCAGGATGCTGCCGTCCTGGGTGATGTCATCGGCGGTGATCTGGCCGAGGTCTATCCCGGCGTTGACGTGGCCGACGGCGACCAATACCTGCTTTTCGCCGTACAGCAGTTTCAGCACGTCGGGCATATCGCGTTCACTGGTGACGAGGCTGGAATAATTGTAACGCACGGTCGTTAACTGCGACAATCCCTGGATGCTGTCCAGCACTGTCTGGGCGGTTATCACAACCGGCGCGTTGAAGATGCTCTGGATGCCGCCGACGATGCCGTTAACCGTGACCGTACGCATCAGCAGCAGGCCGATGATCGGCACGACCAACAGCACCAGGCAGCCCAATGCCCCGGCTACGCCCCAGGCACAGCCGGAGCAGCCCCGGCGGCCTTCGGCGGGAAGTTCGGGCTGCGGGGGCGGCGGTAGTTCGGGTGGGGCGGGCGGTGGGGGCGGCAGTTCGGAATACGACTTTTGTTCCGGTGGGGATTGCTGGCTCATGTCGCTCCTGTCTGTATTCGGCGGCGTCGGCGTATATATATAACAATACGGAAGCCGGAGCGTCAACGTTGCGGCGCTCAGGCTGCATTAAGCTGCTGCAGGTAGAATGAGAGCGACTGATAACAACAATGGGGTTAACGATGACGACGGTGCTGTACGACGGAAACTGCGCGCTCTGCCGCCAAAGCCGCCGCCTCATAGCGGCGCTGGACTGGTGCGAGCGCATTGAATTTTTAGACATTCATGATTGGGCGGCGACGCAGGCGCGTTATCCCGCCCTTGATTTTGAAACGGCAATGGGACAGATGCACGCCGACCCCGGTGATGGGCGGCTGCTGGGCGGTTTTGAGGGCGCGCGCCGCCTGCTGCATGACCTGCCGCTCGTCTGGCCGCTGTGGCTGATTTTCCATCTACCGGGGATGAACCGGCTGGGCGAACAGGTCTATCGTTTCGTCGCCCGCCGCCGCTACCAGATCAACCGGCTGCTGGGCGCACAAACCTGCGCTCAAACCTGCCATACGCCGGAGCGTTAAAAATTGCCCCCAAAATCTGCCGCCACTGCTTACTGCCTGGGCAGTGCGACGACCAGCCGCAGTTCGAACAGGTCGTCCGGGCGCTGCCTGCTCCACAGCCCCAGCCGGACGCGCTCGTTTTCGGCCTGCACCCGCCCGCCGGGTGTCGGGAAGAAGGTGTTGAAAAAGACCGCCGAGTCCAGGTACAGGCCGGGCGCTGCCTGCTCGCTTAAGGCCAGCCAGCCGGGCTGGTCAACCAGCCGGTTATCGCCGCGCCGGGCGGCCAGCGCGCGCTGCGCCGCGTCGCCGGTGGCGACGATTAACACGCCGTCCACCACGCCGATTTCAAAGATGGCGGTCTGATCGCGCCCCAGTTGGATGAAATCCCCGTCGGAACCGCCGACCGGCTGTAAGCCAAAAGCCATCTCAAGCAGCCGGCTCATACCGTTGGCCGCTTGCTCGCCCGCATTGGTGGAGTTCATCAGCAGCAGGTCAAACGGCAGACGCAGCACGGGCAGCGGGTCGTTCGGGCGGGGCAGCAGCGCCAGCGCATAAGCCCCGGTCAGATGGTCGAGCAGGTCTGAACGCAGGTCGAAGCCGCTGGCTGCCTGCAAGCTGTCGAAAAAGCTGTCTATGGCGCGTTGCAGGTCGGCGGCGGTGGGCGCCGGTATCAGAGGGCTGCTTGTGCCGGCGGTCGCCAGCGGCAGCCCGCCGATCATCTGCCCGCCGAAATTGCTGAGCGGCAGCAGCACCAGCGTCTCGTAAGCCAGCGTTTGCAGGCTGTCGCCATGCTGTACCAGCAGCGCCGAGCGGGGGATCATCTCCAGCAGCGCCGGATCGAAGTCGGCTTCACGGGGTGACTGCGGCGTTTCGCCAGGGTGGAAAACGGCGGTCGCGGTATAAAGCGCGCGTTCCCGGTCGAGTTCCAGGCTCACGGCAGCGCCATCGAAGCCGCCGTCCAGCAGCCGTGTTGCCAATCCCGGTTCGATAGACGCGCCGCGCAGCGCCCCGCCCAGCGCCGCGAACAGCGGTTCGGCGTCCGCCCGCCCACTGATGAGGCCGGACAGCGCCGGGGGCAGATAGCCGCCGGTCGTGTAAGCGAACAAAAACGCCTGCGCCGGGCCGGCGGCCTGCACCGCCTTAAAAATCGGGTTGGCGGTCAGCGGCTCGGCGGCGCCGTCTGCCACATCCAGAGCCGCCCGCACCAGCGGTTCTGCCCCGATCAGCACCGCGGTCGCTGTGAAGGCCAGCGCGCTCCGGTCGCCGCTGTAAAGTGTCACGCCGCGATACGTCTCGCGTTCCGGCACATCCTGGGCTTCCAGGATGGGGTGCAGGCTGGCCGCCGCCTGGAAGATGTTTGCCGTCGGCAGGATAAGCAGGGTGTCGTTCGGTTCAGTTTTAAGCGCCGCGTCAAAATGGCGGTACGCCAGCACCAGTTCACCGTCCAGCCAGGGCAGGACAAGGCTCTCGAATGCAGCGTCTTCGACATCAAACAGGGCATTGAGCGGGAAAAGATCGTCATAAGTGAGCGCCTGAGAAAGCCGCACGCGCGCCGGTTGCAGTTCCGCCGCCAGCGCCGCCGATACGTTCAGGTTGCTGAGGGTCAGGGCGGCGTTGGTCTCCACGCGCAGCCGGATAAAACCGGCGAAGTCTGCCGGGACGAGATCGGCGGCCTGAAGCGCCGTATCCTGCGCGGTTGCTGGAAGGACGGCCAGCGCCAGTATCCAGAAAATCAATAATAAACCTGCTTTGAACATGACAGGGCGCTCCACATCACCAACGGGCGATTCAGACAGGGGCGAACCGCCGGCTCGCCCCTTCATCTTATTTATTGCCTACTTTAATCGCAAACGTCCGGCCTGAGCAAATTCCCTCATGTGCTGTTCACGTGCCGACATCGCGCCGCTGAAAGAGCCACAGCGCCGCCGCCAGCAGCGCCGCGGACACGGCCAGCATCCCGACCGTGTTGCCCCAGGTCAGCCCATACTGCATCACACCGCTGGGGTTGTAGTAGTTGAAGAACGAGATCAGCCGCAGCGTTTCCGCCGCCGAGCCTTTCGCCAGGCCACCAACGCTGTCCAGCATGAAGCTGGCGACCACGAAGATCGTCGTCAGCGCCAGCACCCACTGGCGGCGGCTGAACAGCGCGCCCAGAAAGATGGTGAAGACCATGACGAGCGTCAGCGTCGGCAGCAGATTAAACGAAGCTTCGGCCATGCGCCCCGGATCGAGCGGGATATTGACCGCGCCCGCGCCCAGCCACAGCCCGCCTAAAATCAGCAGCGACAGCACGAAGATGGTCAGCAGGTAGGCGGCGAACTTTTCCAGCATCACCCGCCAGCGCGGGATGGGCTGGCTGAGCAGGATGTCCAGCGTGCCGTCGTCTTCCTCATTAGACGTGACGCGCATCCCCATTACCACCGGATAGACCATAAAAATCAGCGCCATCTTGCCGAAGAACCCCAGGGCGATGAGTCCTTCTGGCGACACGGCAAACTCCATATCATCACCGATGCCGATGGCTTGCAGCATGATCGGCGGCATACTTTCCAGAATGCCGGCGAAGTCTATGGCGTCGAACAGCGGCAGCATCAGCACCACCAGCGCCGCCAGCGCGCCCAGCCCCAGCCCCCAGAATAAGGTCTGCCGCCAGGTGCGGCGCAGTGTTTCGACGAAAACGACCCCTTGCATGGTTTTATCCCTCATTGACTTGCTTGCAGGCCGGGGTTTACCCTGCCTGCTGCGAAGATTGTGTTTACATCAAAAAGGGCGGGTTTTTAATCCGCCCCTTCGTTTCAGGTTTGGCGGGATGGTTTTACAGTCCCACGTCGCGGCGGTTGAACGACCACACCGTTCCGACCACCAGCGCCGCAGTCACAGTCAGCAGCAGGCCGACGTTACCGGCATTGAGGCCGTGCAGCAGCACATCCTCGCTGTTATAGTAGCTGAAGAACGAGACGGCCTGCAGCGTGTCCGCCAGCGAGCCGCTGGCCGCCGACCCCAGGAAGTTGATGAAATAGCTGCCGACGATGAAGATGGCCGCCGCTGCCAGCGCCATCGCCTTGCGGCGCGCCACAACCCCGACGAACATGGTGAAGGCGATCATCAGCAGGAAGCTGGGCATCATGTTGATCGAACCTTCCACCATCCGGCTGACGTTGATATCCAGTGCCGATGACAGGATGCCCAGCCACAGGCCGCCGAACGCGACTGCCACGATTGCGGTGGCGATCAGCGCGTAGGCGAAAAACCGCTCGACGACCACCCGCCAGCGCGGGATGGGCAGCGCCAACACCACGTCCAGGATGCCGTCATCTTCTTCATTGGCCGTGACGCTCATCCCGGCTATGACCGCATAAACCGCCAGAATCAGCAGCGTGTAGCCGAAAAAGCCGAAGCTGATGAAGCCCTCCGGCGTCGCCAGCGCCGCCGTGTCGTTCATGCCGAACATCTGAAGCAGCGCCGGCGGAACGTTCTTCGCCAGTTCGGCGTACTGCTTGAGGATGTCGGCGTCCTGCACGATGATGGCGACGTACATCCCCAGCAGGCCGATGCCGATCCCCCAGTAAAGTATCTGCCGCCAGTTGCGGCGCAGTGTGTGAACGAATGTGACCCCGGCCATCTTATACCCTCTCCTTTAACGGCTCGGCGGTCTTGTTCGCATTCGAGCCATTGCCATAATAGGACAGGAAAATCTCCTCCAGCGAGGCTTCCTCGGTCTTGATGTCCACCACATACTGATCTTTGAGGGCGTGCAGCAGGGGGTTGAAATCCCCGCGCAGACGCAATTTAAGCGTGCTGCTGTCCGCCGTCAGATCGGCCACGCCGGGAACCCCGGCCAGAAGCTGCGTGTTCGCCACCTCGTGCAAGCGCAGCGTCACCCAGCGGAAGTCGGCATGGCGCAGCGTGGCGACCGTCTCCACCGCTTGCAGTTTGCCGCTGCCCAGGATGCCCACGCGGTCGCAGATGGACTGCACTTCGCTGAGGATGTGCGACGACAGAAACACGGTGCGCCCCTCGGCGCGGACTTCGCGCATCATGTCGTTGAAGATTTGCTGCATCAGCGGGTCGAGGCCGTTGGTCGGCTCGTCCAGGATGAGCAGTTCCGGTTTATTCATCAGCGCCAGCAGCAGGCCCAGCTTGCGCCGGTTGCCGGACGAGTAGCTGCGGACGCGCAGCGTCGGATCGAACTGAAGCCGTTCGGTCAGCTCGTTGACGTACTGCCAGTCCACACCGCCGCGCAGGCGCGCCACGTAGTCAATCACCTGACGTCCGGTCAGGTTTTTCCACAGGCTCAGTTCGGCCGGCAGGAAGCCGATACGCCGGTGCAGTTCCACGCTGTCCTTCTGCGCGTCCATGCCCAGCAGCGTCGCGCTGCCGTTGGTTGGACGAATCAGGTCGAGCATCAGTCGGATGGTCGTGGTTTTACCTGCGCCGTTCGGGCCCAGATAACCGAAGATTTCGCCCCGATGGACGCTTAAGGTCAGATTGCTGAGTGCCTGGATAGTTCGTTTTCCGGCCTTGTAAACCTTGCTCAGGCTTTCCGTCTGGATAACGGGCGTATTGTGGTTTGCCATGTTCCTCCCCTCCCACTTGCCCAAAGTAAAGGCCATGTGGATATGACCCCACAAAGAATTAGAAAAGCCATATTCTTATTTTAGACTGATATAATCCAGCCTTGCCCCCCAATTTTGAGGGGGTGCGCATCCTTTGGGTCGGCCTGACGATGGATTTTTAACCCCTGCTATTCCGGGCTGAACGTCAGATCATCTGCCCGCGCGCCCACCGATCCTGAAGTGCCGTGAGCATGTTTCGGATGATGCGTTTTCCGGCCTCGCTGTTGCTGCCGCCTTCCGGCGCAAGCGACCGTTCGATGAAATCGGCCATCGCCGGGATGGCGCGTTCGAGCGACGGTATCTGGTCGGCGTCCAGCATTTCTTCGATGTAGATCATGCCCAGGCGCAGGCAGGCCAGGATGTAAGCGGCCAGGTCGGCGTCCAGGTCGGCGCGCACGACGCCTGCTTCCTGCATCAACCGGATGAACTCGGCGCTCATGATATTGCGCTGCTTCAGCAAACTTCGATCCTGGCGGCGCATAAAATCCCCCAGGATACGCCGATCCTGCGTCATCAAAGCCTTCAGCATCGGGCGCTTGAGCATCGCGGTCAGCGAGTGCAGATACATGCCTTGCAGCGTGCCGCCTTCCGGGTCCTGTTCGATCATCTCCATCCACTCCGCCGCGAAGAGCTGTACTTCGCGCAGCAGCAGGGCCGTGAACAGGTCATCCTTGCTCGGCCAGTGCAGGTAGACCGCCCCCTTTGAAACACCTGCTTCGCGGGCGATGTCGCTGACGGTGGTTTTGTCGTACCCGTAATGCACGATCAGTTTGATGGCCGCGTCCAGGATGCGCCGCTCGCGCTCGACGTTCACTGCCGGTGATGCTTCAGCCTTGCTGCCCGAATCGTCCACAAGCCGCCTTTTTGACTATTTGACCAGATGTGCAATTCTGGTCATATGGTACGGCCAAACCGGACAGGCGTCAAGACAAAAACCCCCCAGTAATTGGGGGATAAGCGAAAGGTGTATGCCTGGTCTGAAATCGAGGTGTGGGGGCGCACTGTACTGCGCCTTGATCTGTTCAGGGCTGCATCAGGACGAACGTATCGGTGACGCTCCACGCGCCGGGGCGGCCATCGGCAGCCATCGCCCGCACGCGCCAGTAATACAGGCCGCCCGGCAGCGGCGGCGTCTGCTTTTCCAGGATGGCCGCGTTTAACCCGGTTTCATGGTAAACCGGGGACGAAAAATCGTGGTGATCGTCCACCTGGATTTCGTAGCTGGCCGCCCATGTGACCGGATTCCAGGTCAGGCGCGCGTGATCGGTGAACTGCGCGGCGCGGTACGGCGCGGCGTTGTCCGCCGAAGGATGATCGAAGCCTGTGTACTCGACCGCGCCGCTGTCGCAAACACCTTTGCCGTCGGAGTCGCCATCGAAGGGGCGCGCACGTCCGCGCTGGTCGAGCGGCGGGCAGGCGGACGTTTTGCCGGCATCCACCGCCGGGCTGTCGGCCAGCAGCGCATGGGTGGGGGTCGGCCCGCCGTTGTCCGCCAGGGCATCCAGCAGTGGATCATCGAGAGTGATGCCGGTAGTACAGGCGCGGTCGTCCGGGCCGTTGGGCGACTGGAAGTTCCCGCCGCCGTTCACGTATGTGCCGCCGCAGTGGATGTTCTGCCCCCAGGGATTGCCGGCCAGACTGCCTGCGAACAGCGTATTGGTCACGGTGATGCCGGACGCGCCCCAGATCGCGCCGCCCATAAAACCGGCGCGGTTGTTCGCCAGCGTGGTATTGGTCAGCGATACCGAACCGCCTGCGACCATCAGCGCGCCGCCCAGGCCGCTGCCCGCGCCGTCGTCGGCGGCATTGCCGGACAGCGTGGTATTGGTCAGCGTGATACGCGCGCCGTCGCCCGTCCAAATTGCGCCGCCCTGGTTGACCGCCGTATTGCCGTCGAAGGTGGTCGCCAGGATGTCCAGCGCCCCGTTGCCATGCCGCAGCCCGCCGCCAAAGGCGTCGCCGGCCACATCCGGCGCGACGGTATTGCCGGTGAACCGGCTGCCCTCGATGGTGATGCGGCTGCCCGGCTGGTAGGGATACATCCAGGTGAAGGCCGCGCCGCCCTGTCCCAGCCCACTGTTGTGGCCGAAAGTGACCCCGGCAAACCGGATATAACCCTTACCGTCCAGCAGGCCGTCGTTATAAAACGCGCCGCCGTAACCGCCGGCATGGTTATCCTCGAAAATCGTGTCCGTGATTTCGGCGTTGCCGAACAGGATATGCACCGCGCCGCCGCTGCTGTTTTCGGCGCGGTTGTTGATAAAACGTGAACTGGTGATGGTCAGCAGGCCGCTGTGCAGGTAAACCGCGCCGCCGCCGCTGTCGTTGTCGTAAACCGCGTTGACGCTGGTATTGGTGGTGAAGGTGCAGTTTTCGATGGTCAGGTTGGCTTTCCACCGGCTGTAAACGCCGCCGCCGTTCCCGGTGGTGTAGCCGTTGGCGATGGTCAGGTTTCTGAGCGTCAGCAGCGGGCTGTCGTTTTCCAGCACGTGCGTCTGGCCGCCGCCGCTGAGGGTGATGAGACCGCCGCCGTCTATGATGGTTTCTTTGGTAATCAGTTTGGCCTGGGTGACGGTGATCGTCAGCGGCGCGCCGCCGCAGTTGAACGTCACCGGCCCGCCGTTCTCCAGCACCGCATTCAGGGCGGCCTCGGTGCAGCTTCCGGGCGTGCCATCACCGACCACGCCGGCGGCCCGCACCGGCGCGCCACCGGACAAAACCCACAGCCCAATAACCACCCACACCAACCGCATGCGCATAAAATAATCCTCCAATCAGGGAACGCCAGTTAGATACCGGAAAGCGCCGTAAAACGCAATAAGTCTGATGGTTTCGCTTAATCGGGCTGATACGCCGCGCCGGAATCCGCCATAGGGAAGCGGGCAGTTCGGGGCTACAATAGACGGCATTCCCGGTTTGCAAAAGGGCGCATGATGGTCTCACTTCCTGCTATCGAACGATTCGAATCCAGCAGCGGCGCGCGTATCTACCGCCTGCCGGTTGAGGCGTTCCCGGATTTCATCGCCTACTGTTACCTGGTGCTGGATGCCGGCGCGCCGACTCTGGTAGACGCCGGGTCCGGTTTTGGCAGCAGCAGCGAACATCTGCTGAAAGGCATCGAAGCCCTTTCGACCGATTTCGGCGAAAAGCTGCGGGCGAACGACCTGGAACGTATCTTCATCTCACACGGCCACATTGACCACTTTGGCGGCCTGGCTTTTATGGTCGAACAAACCGGCGCATTGGTCGGCATCCACGAAATTGACCGCCGCGTGCTGACGGCCTACGAGGAGCGCGTGATCGTGGCGACCAAAGATCTGCGTGTTTACCTGGAGCGCGCCGGCGTCAGCGAAAAACTGCGCGACGGCCTGATGGAGATGTACGGTTTCGCTAAAAAACACGTGCGTTCGGTGCGCGTGGATTTAACACTGGACGAGGAGTCGCCGCTGGATGGGATGCGGTTTATCCATACGCCGGGGCATTGTCCGGGGCAGGTGTGCATCCTGATCGGCGATGTGCTGTTAAGCGCCGATCACATCCTGGCGCAGACCACGCCGCACCAGTCCCCGGAAAGCATCACGCATTATACCGGTCTGGGGCATTACCTCGAATCGCTGGCGAAAGTCCGGCGCCTAGACGGCATTCGCCTGACGCTGGCCGGACACGAAGACCCCATTCACGACGTTTACGGGCGCATAGACGAGATTCGCGCCAGCCACCAGCGCAAGCTGGAGCGCGTGCTGGACATCGTGCGGAACGGCGAGTCGCCGCTCACCATCGGCCAGATTTCGCGGCGGCTGTACCCTGACCGGCACGGGTACGACGTGCTGCTGGCGCTGGAAGAAACCGGGGCGCACGTCGAATATTTGTACCAGCACGGGTATCTTTCGGTGTGCAATCTGGATGAAGTCGAGCGCGAGTACAACCCGGCCTTACGTTACGGAGTGGTTTAAGCCTGCGCCGAAGGGCAGCCGTTTCATAAGATTTGGCGCAGGAAACCACCAGCTTTAGCGGGTGGATGAATGCGCTCTTGCTCCTTTCGTGGCATAATGGTCTTGGGTGAAGACACTCCCTCACGGGAGCAACGGTTAC
>JACAES010000042.1 GCA_013388735.1 Chloroflexota bacterium
CATGGATGCTCATATTCATTACAGCGCCAAAGCCAACGCGAACCTGGCAATACTCAGGACGCTGGTGGCTGCCGGGGCCGGCGTGGATGCCGTCAGCGGCGGCGAGATTTACCGGGCGCTGCTAGCCGGCGCGCGTCCAGAGGACATCGTTTTCGCCGGGGTAGGCAAAACGCCCGCCGAACTGCGTTATGCGCTGGAACAGCAGGTCGGCTGGTTTAACGTTGAAAACCTGGATGAACTCCGCCTGCTGAACCAACTGGCCGCCGAAACCGGACGCCCGGCGCGGGTGGCGCTGCGCCTGAACCCGGACATCGCCGCCAGCACCCATCCCCATATCGCCACCGGACACAGCGGCGCGAAGTTCGGCCTGCCGACGGACATGGTACGCGACACGCTGGCGCGCCAGGCCGAATATCCGCATCTGCGCTTCGACGGCATCCACATTCACATCGGCAGCCAGCTTCACGATACTCAGGCCACGCGCCGGGCGGTCGAGGTCGCGCTGGAACTGGTCGCGCCTTACCCCGCTATTCGCACCGTGAACATCGGCGGCGGCCTGCCGGTGGCCTATACGCCGGATGAAACCCTCCCATCGCCGGAGGATTTCGCAGCCGCGCTCAGACCGCTGCTGGCGGCTTATACCGTCCTGCTCGAACCGGGACGTTCGATCATCGCCGACGCCGGCATCCTGCTGGTGACGGCGCTGTACCGCAAGCAGCAGGCCGGGCAGACCTTCCTGATTACTGACGGCAGCATGGCGGAACTGATTCGCCCGGCTTTATACGACGCTTATCACGAAATCGTGCCGGTTTCGCAGCCGCCGGAAGGCGCGGCCCGCTGCCCGGTTGATGTCGTCGGCCCGGTCTGCGAGACGGCGGACGTGTTGGGACGCAGTCGCCTGCTGCCGGACATCCGGCCCGGCGACCTGCTGGCAGTGCTGACCGCCGGCGCGTATGGATGGGTCATGGCGAGCAACTACAACCAGCGCCCACGCCCGCCGGAAGTGGTCGTTTCCGATGACGGCCAGACCTGGCAAGTTGCCCGCCGCCGCGAAACCTGGGATGATCTGGCGCGGCTGGAGGAGAGCGGCTATTATCCTCCGGCATAAAATAACCCGCCTTTTGGCAGGCTGAACATGAATGGAAACGCTGTACGCCGCTTGTGGATGGGGATGACTGTGCGGCTGTTCGCTGCCGGTCTGCGGCGCGGCTAAAACAGCCATTCCGGGTTCTCGAACCCGCCGTACTCCTGTATCGCGCCGTAGATGTGCTGGAGAAGTTCGCTCCGGTAGACACGAACTGTGCAGACGCCATTTTTGATAACTCTGTTGCGAATCACACTGCCCTTTTTGTACAGAACTTTCCGCAGCGCCGATGGCGGCAGCTTCAGCAGATCAAGCCAATAGGTTTTGATTCGTTCGATTTCCTGCTCGTCCTGGGTATGGCAGTGGATGTACACGACAAACTCTGCTTCACTCACTTCCAATTCTTCTCGCAAAAACCGTATAAACAGCCCCATCATATGAGGGTCAGAATTGATAAAATGAACGGTGTTGCGGCTTTTTGCCCCTTCCGCCCAATACAACATACAGCCTGCAAGATGGAGCGGGCGCATTTCCCTGGCTTTGACGCGCCCAGCTTCCTGGTATACCTGGCGTCTTTCCAATCCCTTTTTACGATTAACCTGTCCGCCCTGGTTTCGACCTGCCCACCGCCGCTGTTTTTCTTTCAGCGCATCCTGCTGCGCTTCCGTCAACTCAATGTCTCGCACCCACAGACTGACCGAGGCTTTCGACGCCCCCGTGAGTTTCGTGATGTCCCGGACGGACATTCCCTGTCGTCGCAACCGGCGCGCTTCTTCTCTGGCTCTTTTCACAATGAACCTCAATTTTTACGATACAGTTTAGTATGCCTGTGGTTCATTATGCAGCAAAGAAAAAACTCCCGGTTCTGGGAGTTTTTTACTATTATTCAATATATTTGGTGATAGTTGGACTCGAACCAACGACCTGTTCATTATGAGTGAACCGCTCTAACCGGCTGAGCTATATCACCATTATTAGCGGGGGTAGGACTCGAACCTACGACCTCCGGGTTATGAGCCCGACGAGCTACCACTGCTCTACCCCGCAACATGCCCTGTAGTTTAGCAGTCCCGTTCCGCAGCGTCAATGGTGAATTCCGTCCCAACCACCGGGGCGCTTTGGTTCACGCATCCCCGGCATCAATGGCCGCCTGCGTCACCCGGTAAATTTCCTCTAACGACGCGCCGCGCGCTTTTTCCAGCCGCGCCGCCCGCTTCTGAAACTGCATCATGGCGAAGCTGGTAAAATCTTCAGGCCGCAAGCCGAACGGCACGGGGTCGTAACAATCGAACGATTCGGTCAGCACGCCGATGGCCGGCAGCAGCAGCGTGTTCATGGTCTGCTCGACGATGCCCCACAGCGAGTCGTCCAACGATACCAGCCGCGAAATCAGAAAGATGCCGTAAGCGATATGCCGCGACTCATCCTGCTTGAGATAATCAATGCCGCGCGTCGTGCCGGGCATCAGGTTGTGGTTGCGCAGCGCGTTGTAATAAACGTGATAGCCGGTTTCGGCCAGCACACCTTCGACGATCATGTTGTAGGTCACGGACGCCTGCACCTGGGCGGCGGGCGAATCGTCCGTGTTCAGCCGGTTAAGCGCCTGCGGCAGCGCCTCGTAAAACAGCGCACGGTAGCTGTCCAGGTGGTAGCGGCTCAGGTCGCCGGGGTTTCCGGCCACCTCGACCAGCCAGCGGTTGAAAAAATCGGTGTGTTTGGCTTCTTCCCACAAAAAAGTCGTTAAATACATTTCTTCTTCAATGCGCCCCTCTTTCGCCACCGTCATGATGAGCGGCAGCAGATCGAGCGTGACGGCTTCCTCGCCCGATTGGAAAACCGCCGTCAGCCGCAGGATGGCATCTTTTTCATCGTCGTTCAACGTTTTCCAGTCCGCCGTATCCTGCGAAAAATCAATCTCGCTGGGATTCCAGACGCCGAACTTTTTGGCCTTTTCGTAAAGTTTCATCGGCGGGATGTCGCGCTGCAAGCCGCGCGTGGTGGTCGCAAAATGCGTGTGCTGCATCATCTCCTACCTTAATCACAAGCGTATTCTATTCCAGCATACAGACTTTTGACCTGAACCGCAACAAAAACTACACCTGTTCCACAGGCTAAATCTGCACTATAATCATCCATCCCAATCGAACGAACGTTCCGAAAGCGAGCGCGATGCTATGCCTCCATTCCAGGTTGAAGCCCCTTTTCAGCCCACCGGCGACCAACCCCAGGCCATCGCACAACTGGTCGAAGGCATTAACCAATCACTCCGCCATCAGGTTCTTTTAGGGGCGACAGGGACGGGTAAAACCCACTCCATCGCCCGTGTCATCGAGCAGATTCAGCGCCCGACCCTGGTGCTGGCGCACAACAAAACGCTGGCCGCACAGTTATATGCCGAGTTTAAGGAGTTCTTCCCGCGTAACGCGGTTGAATATTTCGTCAGCTACTACGACTACTACCAACCGGAAGCCTACGTCCCCAAACGTGACCTGTATATCGAAAAAGAAACCGACATCAACGAACAGATTGACCGGCTGCGGCTGTCGGCGATGGCCGCGCTTTCGTCGCGGCGGGACACGATCATCGTCGCGTCGGTATCGTGCATCTACGGCATCGGCGACCCGGAAGCCTGGCGCATGTCCACCATCCGCATAGATGTCGGGCGCACCATGCGGCGCGATACCATCCTGCGCCAGCTTGTGCATATCCAGTATTCCCGCAACGATATGGATCTCAAACGCGGCACCTTCCGCGCGCGCGGCGATACGCTGGAAATCGCGCCGGCCTACAGCGAAATCGCCTACCGTGTTCAGTTGTTCGGCGATGAAGTCGAGCGCATCACCGAGTTCGACCCGCTGACCGGCGAAATCCTGGCCGATCACCAAACCATCACCATCTGGCCGGCGGAGCAGTACATCACCAATGACGACAAACTGAAAAAGGCGCTGCACGACATCGAAAGCGAACTTGAAGAACGGCTGGCGCACTTCAGACAGCAGGGGCAACTGCTGGAAGCGCAGCGGCTCGAACAGCGCACGCGCTATGACCTGGAGATGATCCGCGAAGTCGGCTACTGTTCCGGCATCGAAAACTACTCGCGCCACCTCGACCAGCGCCCGGCGGGCGCGCCGCCCTGGACGCTGCTGGATTACTTCCCGGACGATTATCTGCTGGTGATTGACGAAAGCCACATGACCATCCCGCAGGTGCGGGGTATGTTCAACGGCGACCGCCAGCGCAAGATCACGCTGGTGGATTACGGCTTCCGCCTGCCCAGCGCGCTGGATAACCGCCCGCTGAACTTCGAGGAGTTCCAGAAACGCATGGGGCAGACCATTTACACCAGCGCCACGCCCGGCCCCTGGGAGCGCGAGATCAGCCAGAAGACCGTCCAGCAGATCATCCGGCCTACCGGCGTCCTCGACCCGGAAGTGTTCGTGCGCCCGGTCGAAGGCCAGATCGAAGACCTGCTGCAGGAAGTCGCGCTGCGCGTCAAAAAAGGCCAGCGGGCGCTCATCACCACGCTCACCCAGCGCATGGCCGAGGAACTGGCCGGTTACATCAACGAGATGGGCATCCGCGCCCACTACCTGCACGCCGAAATCGAGACGATTGAGCGCGTGGAAATCCTGCGCGATCTGCGCCTGGGTGTCTACGATGTGCTGGTGGGCATCAACCTGCTGCGCGAAGGTATTGACCTGCCGGAAGTCTCGCTGGTCGCCATCCTGGATGCCGATAAAGAGGGCTTCCTGCGTTCGGAACAGGCGCTCATTCAGAACATCGGACGGGCGGCGCGGCACATCGAGGGTAAGGTGATCCTCTATGCCAACACCATGACCGACTCGATGAAACGCGCCATCGAGGAAACCAACCGCCGCCGCGCTATCCAGCAGCAGCACAACATCGAACACAACATCACCCCGGCCAGCATCGTCAAACAGGTGCGCGACCTGACCGACCGGGTGCGCGCCATGAGCGACGAAACCGCCAAAGCCGAAGCCGGGCGGCCCGTCAACCTGGCCGAACTGCCCAAAGACGAAATCCACCGCATGATTAAAGAACTGGAACGCGAGATGAAGGCCGCCGCCCAGGCGCTTGAGTTCGAGAAGGCCGCCGCCCTGCGCGACCAGATGCTTGACCTGCGCGGCGCGCTGGCCGATAAAGAGGCCGAAAAGAACATCCTGTTCGGATAATCGTTGTAGGGGCGGGTTTAGAAACCCGCCCCCACCGTTTTATTCCCCGCCAACCTCCAGCGCCAGCACCCGGCCATCCAGCATCCCGACGACGATCTGCGACCCGTCGGCGCTGAAGGCCGCGCCCGCCAGCGGCAGATCGTAGACGACGACTGCCGTCTGCTGGCCGGTTTCCAGACTGTACAGCCACAGCGTATTGAGCGTAACCCCACTCCGTAAAATCGCCAGCAGTTGGCCTTCGCCGCTGAAGGCCAGCCCGGATACCCACCCATCGCCTTCGATAACATCCCGCTGCGCGCCTGTCCGGGCATCCAGCAAGCGCACGTCTCCGTCGGCCTGCCCGACGGCCAGCAGCGTGCTGTCCGGGCTGAAGCTCACATGCGTGATGGTTGTCGCGGCGGGAACAATCAACTCGATCTGCTCAAGCGTCGCGGCATTAAGCAGCCGCGCCGTGCCGTTAACGCTCAGCACCGCCAGGCGCGTCCCATCCGGCGACAGCAGCACCCCGCCCTCCTGGATGCCGACATCCAGCAGCGACTCGCCCGCCAGACGCGCCGGAGCGGCCACGATGGGCTGCATCCCGGACGATACCGGCGGCACAACCGTCGGCTGAACCTCAATGGCCTGCACCGCGAACGGCGTCGCAGTCACGACCGGCACGACCGTGAGAACAACCGGTGCAAGCATATCGGTCGGCGTCGGGGTCGGGCTGGCGTCCAGGGCCATCTTCGTCTCCGTCGCCCCTGCGACCAGCGCCGTCGCCGTAAGGTACATGGCGTTCATATCCACCTCAGGGACAGGTGTTGAATCCTGCCCGATCACGCCCGCCAGCGGCACTTCGGGCAGCCGCCCGCCCCCGCTCGACAGCAGCACCAGCCCGCCCAGCAGCAGCGCCCCCAGCGCCGCCGCCAGCGTCACAGGCCGGCCCTGACTGCGTTTTCGTTTTTCCTTACCCATACTTCCAACCAGTGAAGTCATGCTTTCCTCCCTATCGCTCGTCGAGTGTCGCCAAGAGCCGTTGGCGGAAGGCTGGACGCTCAGACGTTCGTAAAAAGCAGCCGGCAGCGGCGGCAGCGGCCCCGCCCGCACGTCAGCTTCCTGCTGCACCGCCGAGGCGATGACCTGCCATTCGCGCAGTTCGGCGCGGCAGGTTTCGTCGTCTTGCAGGCAGCGGTCAAATTCGGCGCGGTCATCGGGGGACAGCGTGCCGGTGAGATACTGCGCCAGCAGTTCGCCCCAGGATTTACGCTTCATGCCCCACCTCCTTCAAATGCAGCAGACGGCGCAGCGTGGTTTTGGCGCGGCTGAGGCGGCTTTTGACCGTGCCTTCCGGCACGCCCAGCACGCCGGCGGCCTCTGCCCCGCTCAGTTCGTGGTAAAAGATCAGCTCCAGCGTTTCGCGCTGGTCGGCGGGCAGCTGCCCCAGGGCCGCGCGCACCGCATCCTGCGAAGCCTGCCGCTCGATACGTTTGAACACGCCGCTGTCGTCCTTCGGCGCGTCCTCGTCCAGCGGCACGACCGCCACGCCCCGATGCCGCCGCGCGCCCAATGCCTGCCGCCGGGCAATCGCCAGCAGCCAGGTCGTCACCCGGCTTTCACCGCGAAAGTCCGCCGCGCCGCGCCAGGCCGCCAGCATCACATCTTGCAGCACTTCCTCGGCAAGCTGCCGGTCGTCCAGCAGCCCGGCCAGATACGCCAGCAGCCGCCGGCCATGCCGGGCATACAGGTCGTCCAGCGCCCAGGTTTCGCCGCGCGCCATCGCCGCTACCAGCCCGCCGTCCGGGTCATGTTCGGCCATCCAACCTCCTTCGACTCTCTACTGGATTGGTTGCCGGAGAGGGGAAAAAAGTTCCATTTTGGGGGAGTCGCCCGTCGCCAGCGGTTCAAAACCATTTGGCTAACTGTGCAGCCTTCGGCTGTCCGCATTAAGGGAAATTCGCCGGAAAGCGTGCTAAAGAATGGTAATTGCGAGTTCTGTGCCGAGCCTTCCCCACCCCTAAATCCCCTCGCGCTCAGGGGACATACGTCCCCATTCGGCTCGCCGCTGTCCTCCCCTGAATTCGGGGGAGGTGGCGCGGAGCGCCGGAGGGGGTCAAAGCGAGCGGTTGAGAGGTGGGATAAAGGCCTGGCTTGCTGCATATGGGATGATTTGCGAAACCGCCCTTCCCGCAGGGGCGGGCTTCCCCGCCCGCGCGCTTGACTATACGAATCGCCCCGCCGGTTTTTTGCGCGACTCGCGCTCCGCGCGAGATTCACGACAGATTCCAGACAGCCAGAGTA
>JACAES010000010.1 GCA_013388735.1 Chloroflexota bacterium
ATCACTTATATCGCAGTCGAAGTAGTCACAAAATCCTTCGACAATGTGGGCCTCGTACTTTCGCACTTCAAGAGGATAAATGCGGGGCAGCAGATGTGGAATTCAATTCAACGTCTGCCGTATCAGGCCGGTGATGATGAAATCGGTATTTCCAGGGCAATCGCATATAAACGGTATACGTGTTCTCAATCGGCTTTTCGACCCCCTCCGTCCCTTCGGGACACCTCCTCCGTATACGGGATGAATGCGCGCCTGACTCGTCCCCGCTCCATATACGGGGAGGGGTCTGAAAGGGCCATGAACCGGTTAAGATTGGATAGGCAATCGCCCTGTCGGTATTTCTGTTATGCGCTCTTGTCCTACTCCATATTCAGCCCCGGTTTACTGCTGTTTTGCCGGGCCGGACGCCTCATAACCATTTCGCCAGAAAGCGCATCACTTCGGCGCGCATGGCGGCGGTTTCGTAATGTCCGGTGGGTGATGTCAGCAGCGACCAGGCTTCCGGCGCGCCGGCCTCGGTATACACCTGGCGCAGTTCCGTATTGATGCGGCGCAGGCCATCGGGGGGCGTCAGCGGGTCATACTCCCCGGCCAAGCTCAGGTGCGGACGCGGGGCAATCAGGGCGTTAATCTGCGCCGTCGTGAACCGTTTGAGCAGCCCCGGCACGTAATAATAGACGCCATGTTCGTCCAGCCGGCGCGCCGCGATGAGCGCCTGATAATCGGTCAGGCAGCATATATCCACGCAGACGCGGACTCGCTCGTCCAGGGCGGCTGTCCACCACGCCATCGTGCTGCCCATCGAAAGCCCAAGCGTGCCGATGCGCTCGGCGTCCACATCCGGTCGGGAACACAGGTAGTCAATGGCGCGCAGGCTGTCGTAGACCATCATGCCCCACATCACCTGCCCGTGCCACAGCATCAGCTTGAAGATTTCGCTTTCGGCCCGCCCCCGCCGCTCACCAAAGGCCCAGTGGTCAATACACAGGACGGCGTATCCGGCGGCGGTCAGGGCGTCCGCGTAAGGCGGGTTTTGCAGTGCGCGGCTTCCCTCGATTAATTCCTGTTTGCCGAGCGTGTAATTGCTGCCGTGTGCGTGATTGTACAGGATGACGGGCAGCGCATGTGCCGCTGCCAGAGGCCGCAGGAAGTAAGCCGGCACAGGCTCCAGGCCGTTCAGGTTCAGCACTAACCGCTCGATGCTGTAGGCCGAACCCTGTTCGGTGCTGATGGTCTGGGCCGTAATCGGGCGCTGCCGGTCGGGCAGCTCCCCCAGCAGATCATAAAGTTCCTGACGGCGTTTCGCGGTTTCAGTGGTCATCTCTGTTTTCCAGGTCTGTTTTCCAGGCCGGCAGCGGGTTCATACCCGGATGCGCCGCGCGGCGCAGGCGTTGTTAAGTGGTTAAACGGTAACACGCTTTGGCACATTCATCATGCAACCAGGCCGAAGAAGCAGGGCAGTCGCTTGAAGATACAGGGTCTCACTATGTGAGGTTTTCGCTTTTTAACCCCATTTTAACTCCACCCCCAAACCCCGTCGCGCTCAGGGGACAAATGTCCCCGTTCGACTCGCCGAATCCGGGGCGGGGGCTTGGGATGGGATACGCCGCCATCGGCGCGCCGGAACTTCGGCAGGACGGTACAACCACCGTCCTGCTGATGAAACAACTCGAACCGCAGGCCAACCCGCGCCGCTTCAGCGGACGGTAAAGGTGCAGGTGCCGCTTTCGCTGACCGTCGTCGTGCCCGGCCCGAAGAAGTCGTAACCGTCGGTGATGCGGTCGCGCCAGGTGACGTTGTAGGTGATGGTGTACTGGCCGGCTTCCAACGGGCCGAAAGGTACAAACCAGTAAACCCAGTAGTTGCCGTCGGCCTGCTGGCGCACCCGGCTGATATGGGAACGCCAGTTTTGCAGCGGCACGCCGTTCACCCGCACGTCGTAGAGCGCGTTATCCACGTGCTGCTGGATGTATTCGCGCTCGCTGGCGAACCAGCTCCAGAACACGTCAATCGTCGCGCCGGACGTGAGATTGGTGGGCGCAGGGTTGCCGAACAGTCGGTTATCGCAGTAGGCCAGCACATCCACGCCCTGCTGGGTGCCGCTGCTGCCTTCGCTGCCGCTGCAGGGCGTCAGTGCCAGCGGCGTGAACGTGGGCGTGACGACCGCCGCCGTGCCGGCCAGCGCCGGCGCAGTGGGGGGCGCCGGCGTCGGGAACGGCGTCGAAGTCGGGAGGCCGGTGCCGCCGGCCAGCGCCGTCGCCGTCTGCTGAATCGAACCGACATCAATCACCGGCAGGGCGAAGGTGAGCGTTTCGGTCGTTTCCGGCGTGGGCGTTTCTGCGCCGGGCAGGGTGGGCGTGCTGGCCGAACGCGGTGGGGTGGGCGTGATTGTGCCGCCGCCCAGGACAGCGGTCGGCAGCGGCGTACCCAGCGCCAGGGCGGTCAGGTCAGGCGAGGGGGTAGCGGTCGGGAACAGCGTCGGCGCGGGGTTCACCCGCACCAGGCTGGTCGCAATCCAGCCTTCCGTGCCATCCTCCATTTTAATATTCAGCCATTTGCCGTCTTCGTTCTGTCCCAGCACCTCGACGCCCGTGCCGGGGATAAGCGCGCGAATGGCGCTGAAGTTGACGCCCGGCCCCTGCCGCACGTTGACCGTTTGCAGGGATGCGACGATGCCGGTGATGGGCGGCGTGGGCGACGGCGTGAACGTATTCGACGGCGTGGGCGTGATCGGCGTAGGCGACGGCGTGTAGGTGTTGGTCGGCAGCGGTGTCCGTGAAGGGACGGGCGTGGCCGTAAAACGCGGCGTCATGCTGACGATGGGCGCAAGCGTGGCCGTCGGCAGGCTGGCCGCTTCACTGCCGGTATCTCCGCCGCAGGCCGCCAGCGCCAGCAGCAGAATCGGTAACAAACGCTGCAAAATCTTCACAGGTTTACTCTCAATTATCAGTCCATCCCGAATCCAGATTAGCAGCGAATCGCCCGCAGCGCAAAAAGGCATTTGTGCCACAAGACGCGCCGCACCCGGCCACCATATCCACCGTTTTGTCTTTTGGCATCAGCCGCGCCTTGGATACGCAGACCGGTCATCATGCGCTCGCGCCGTGCTGGCGTAAACGAGCGCGCGACAATCACGCGGTCAGCAGGGGACATCGGATCAAGGTCGGGCTGATTGGCAAAGCGCCCGGCCACGCCAAGCGCGCCCGGCACAGATGAATTATTGGCTTTTGCCCTGAATTTTCCCTGCCCGTTGAATCAGGGTCAGATCAGACCGGATGAAAAAACGGACGCAGCCGGACGCGGCGCGGCCCTACTCAATCAGCGTCAGTTCGGCCCAGTTGCCCTGGCTGGCCGCCGCCGCGCTGATGGCCTCGATGCTTTGCAGATCGTCATCATCTTCCGGTTTTTCGAACACCTTCAGCACATCGTAGTTGGTGTTACGCTGCGCCGGGATGAACCCAGCCTGGCGAATCTGGCGGTGGATTTCACGCGGGAGCATCACCGGGCTGACCTTCGTGATCGCGCCTGCCGCCGAAACGACGTTCTCCTCGATCATCGTGCTGCCGAAATCGTCACAGCCGAAGTGCAGCGCCATCTGCCCGATCTTCGCGCCCTGGGTCGGCCAGCTGGCGCTGATGTGCGGGATGTTATCCAGGAAGATGCGCGCGATGGCCGTATGGCGCAGGTATTCAGAGCCGGTCGCGCCATATTCGCTGGCGAAGCGACTGCGCGCCAGGGGCGTATTTTCGATCTGCACCGACCAGCTAATGAAGGCGTTGAAGCCGCCCCCGAAGCGCAGCAGGCTGTCGTCCTGCTCGTCGCGCAGGCGTTTGAGGTGGTTCATCCGGTGGCGCAGCTCCTCGCGGAAGCCGATCACCATCGTCGCCGTCGTGACGAGGCCGAGTTCGTGGGCGACCTTCATCACGCCGAACCAATCATCGGTCATGATCTTTTTGGGGCTGACGCGCTTGCGAATTTCGTCGTCCAGGATTTCGCCGCCGCCGCCGGGAAGCCCCTGCAATCCGACCGCCTTCAACCGGCTTAACACCTCGCGCCAGCTTAAACCGCTGATTTCGCCGATGTACTGGATTTCACTGGGCGAAAAAGCGTTGATTTCGATGGTCGGGTAGGTGCGGTGAATCCAGTCCACCAGGTCGAGATAATACTCCAGCGGCAGATCGGGATTATGGCCGCCCTGCATCAGGATGCGGGTCGCGCCGAGCGCCAGCGCCTCTTCGATCTTTTTGCCCAGCACGTGTTTGCTGTTGACGTAACCTTTCTGCTTGTCGCCCGGCAGCGCGTAAAAGTTGCAGAACTGGCAGTCGGTGACGCAGACGTTGGTATAGTTGATGTTGCGGTCAATCAAATAGGTGACGAGATCGCCGGGGATAAGCTGCTGGCGGCGCGCATTGGCGGCGTCGGCCAGGTCGAGCAGGTCGGCGTGCTGGTACAGCAGCAAGCCCTCGTCGTAAGTGATGCGCCCGCCTTCGTGGACGCGCGCGAGGATGTCCTGAATCTGCCCTTGCGTATCGTTCATGGTGGTTATGCTTTCTTCTCCAACAACTCCAGCCGGACTCCTAAAGCCGCCGAACTATCCAGATAACTGTACATGCCGCCCGTAAAATAACCCTGCTGTTCTAACGGAATATTGTGCCGGCCCAGGAATTGAACTGCGCCATCGGTATCCTGCACCCAGAAGGCGATATGATGCACGCCCTCGCCGTTTTCGTCAAGGAAGGCCTGCCAGGTACTCGGCCCGCCGATGGGTTCGATCAGTTCAATGTCCACCTGCCCCAGGTGGAAAAACGCCAGCTTCGCCCGCGCCGGGGTCGGCTGGCCGTTGTAGGTCGTGCGCGCTTTATCCGCCGCGTCGGTGATAATCACGTCCGGGCGCGGCTGCCCCAGGATGGCGCAGTAACGCCCTATTGACGCTTCGATGTCGCGCACGACGATGCCGATCTGGGTCACAATCGTGCTGCCGATGCCCTGCTCGCTCATCCCAAACACTCCTCTGTTATCTTTTAACCGCCAAGGCGCAAAGGACGCCAGGATTTTAATTTTCTGTTTTTTTGGCGCGCTTGGCATCTTGGCGGTTCAATTTTTATATCGCCAGCGGCTCGCGCTGCCAGAAGCGCAGCCGCTCCCACGCAAAGCCATCCAGCGCCAGTTCCAGGAACAGCCGCAGTCCGGCCAGGTCGTCGCCGGTCAGATGATAGCGCAGATCGCGCAAATAGCGGCGGCAGACGCCCGCCGGCAGCCCCAGCCGCGCGGCATAGGCGTCGCCAAGCTGCCGGCGCGACTCTTCCCGCAGGCCGATTTCGGTCGAGGCGTACAGCGCCTCGAACACGCCCGCCGCTTCCAGTTCGTGAACGCGGTCTTTGCGCGCCGCCCACACCGCGAAGGTGAAGGGCAGGCCGGTCATCTTCAGCCATTCGTCGCCCAGATCATAGATGAAAGGTGTGCTGAATACTGAGTGCCGGGTTCCAAGCGCCGAGTTCGGAGCTGGAAGGACTGAGGACTGAGGGTTGAGAACGGAAGCAGCCACCTCCGGCGAGATGAGCGCGCGGTGCAGCGTGCCTTCGATCAGCGCGTCGTCGCCGATGACCAGCGCGCCCTGGTGCGCCGCCAGCATACTGGGCAAATGCTGTCTCGCCACCGTGAAGTGCGGCTCAATGTGGTAGCGTTCGCGGCACAGCACTTGCAGCAGGGCGTTGCTGGTGGCCGAATGGTCGGTGAGGGCAATGCTCTGCCCGTCCAGATCGTGCATGTCCGCCGACCAGGAAAACAGCAGCACTGTGCGCACCGCGCCCAGGCTGGCGATGCTCAACCCTGGCAGCACCACCACGTCGTCGGCGTAACGCGCCGCTTCGATGGCGGAAATGGGCGCCAGGTCTATCTCGCCGGTGCGAATGCCCCGGTTCATCCGGGACGGCACGCCGCGCTCGAAATGCACATCCGTGCCCACCAGCCGTTCCGCCAGATCATAATGGAACGGCATGGTATTCAGGTAATCAATCAGGCCAATCGTGAGGCTCATCCTCCTTGCCTTTCAGTGATGAGGCATGAGTGACGAGTTTTGCCCACTCATGCCTCGTGCCTCATATCTACCGGCTCAGCGCCATTAGAACCGCCACCGTCACCAGCAGCGGCACCAGCGCCGCCGTCATCAGCGACAGGATTTGCGCCGGGCGAACGATCAGGTTGCGCGGGTTGAGGCTGTCCACCGATTCCTCGTTGATCTGCCAGATGTTCTGTTCGCCCAGGTAAATGGTGCAGCCCAGCAGCCGCCCCAGCGAGCGCCGCAGCCAGGGATCCACCACCTGCCAGTAAATCCGCATGGTGACAGCCCCTACCGCTAGCAGGATGACCCCCCCGAACAACAGCGCCATACCGCCATCAACCATCTTTTCCCCCCTCTCTCGCCGCGAACCACATTTCGGTGTTAATCGCCGCGCCGCCCAGCGCCACCGACTCGAACGGCTGGCCGGGTTTGAACAGTCCCACCCGTGCGAACCGGCTGCCGTCGTGGCGGTAGACCTCGGCGAATTTCGCTTCCGGGTCTACCAGCCAGTATTCGCGCACGCCGTATTTTTCGTAGGTGTCGAACTTCACGCCCCGGTCGTTTAAGGCCGTCGAAGGGGACAGGATTTCAATCACCAGATCGGGCGCGCCGTGCCAGTAGCGCCCCGCCGGTTCGAGGGCGCAGGCGGTGTTGTGCGGGCTGACCCAGAACAAGTCCGGCTCGAAGCTGTTGCCGTCGTCGAAGCGCAGGCCAACCGGCGCAATACACAATTCGCCTTCCAGATCGAGGGGCAGCAGCACAGCGATAATTTGCAGCAGCGTTTTCTGATGTCTGAAATTTGGCGGATTCACGACAATTTCCCCCTCGATCAGTTCGACGATCTGGTTCGTCTCCGGCAGCGCGTCGTATTCCTCGAACGTGACCCGGGTTTTCGCCTGCGCGTCCATAATCATCCTCTCCTGTTTAGGATCGTTCGGCCAACCAGATCACGATAAGCCATAAGATGGGCGCGTTGACCGCGACGACGCCCCCAGAGTAGCGATAGGCTGTCCAATCAATCAGCTGTCCTCGGCTTCCCAATCTTCAATCTTCAAGCCGGCGATACGCCCGAACTCGCGGGTATTATGTGTGACCAGCGTCAGATCATTCGCCAGCGCGATGGCAGCAATCATCAAATCATTGCTGCCAATCGGTATGCCTGCTGTTTCCAATTCAGCCCGGATGCGCGCATAGTACAGAGCCGCTTCGTCGTCAAATGGTAAAGAGCGAAAGCGCTCTACAAAAACCTGCTGCTTCCTCAATGTTGCTTCTCTTGTGCGGCTTTTCATCGCGCCAAGATAAAGTTCTCCTTTGACAACAGAGCAAACCGCTATATCGGCATCATCAACGGCATGTAAGTGGGCAGTAATGGTTGCAGCACGCTGGTTCAGATGTCGTATACAGATATTGGTATCGAGCAAATACTTCATTCCAGTGGCTCACGTTCTTCAAAAGGTGGCTGCGGCGGGCGTTCAATGGGATCATCAGCCAGAATGCCCGCTGTCTGTTCGATGAATTCATGCCAATCGGACGACCCCGGGCCGGTTTGTTCGTATTCCAGCGAACGCAGCAGATGTCTGACAAGATGCCATTTTTCGGCAGTAGGCAGTTTGTCCGCCTCTCTCAGTAAATCATGCATGGTCAACATCACCAACCATCCTTCCTGCTGGCAGATCGTATTACGCGAACACCTCAATTTCATTATAAACGGTGTCGCGTTCGACCGGCGTGTAACCCGCCGCGCGGATGAAGGCTTTCAGTTCCTCGACCGTCATGGTCTGCTTTTTGGCGCCGGCGTCCTGGTAAATGTGTTCCTCAATGATCGTGCCGTCCATGTCGTTTGCGCCGAAGTTCAGCGCCACCTGCGCCAACTGCGGCGTCAGCATCACCCAGTAGGCTTTGATGTTGGGGATGTTATCCAGCAGCAGGCGGCTGATCGCCAGCGTTTTGATGTCGTCCACGCCGGTCGTCCACTGGCGGTTGAGCCTGCGTCCCAGGTTGTTTTCCTCGGGGTGGAAGGCCAGCGCGATGAAGGTCTGGAAACCGCCGGATTTATCCTGCTGTTCCCGCAGGGCGACCATATGATGCACGCGGTGTTCCGGTTTTTCGATGTGGCCGTAGAGCATGGTGGCGTTGGTTTTCAGCCCCAGCCGGTGGGCCGTGTCGTGGACGGCCAGCCAGGTTTCCATGTTGGCTTTCTCCGGGCAGATTTTGCGCCGCACGTCCCAGTGGAAAATTTCCGCGCCGCCGCCCGGCATACTGTCCAGCCCGGCTTCGATCAACTGCCGCAGCACGTCTTCGTGGCTGAGGCCGGTCAGTTCGCGGAAGAAGTCAATTTCGACCGCCGTGAAGGCCTTCAGGTGAATGTGGGGAAACTCGCGCTTAAGCACGCGCAGCACGTCCAGGTAATAATCAAAGCCGAGCGTGGGGTGCAGCCCGCCGACGATGTGGAACTCGCGCACGCCGGCCTCCACCGCGCCGCGCACTTTGTCGGGAAGCTGCTCCGGCATGTAGGTGTAGGCGCCGTCCTCGTGGTCGCTGGTGCGGGCGAACGAGCAGAAATTGCAGTGGAAGGCGCAGACGTTGGTGGGGTTGATGTGGCGGTTTTTGTTGAAGTAGACTTTATCGCCATGCAGGCGGCGGCGCGCCACCTGCGCCAGCTTGCCGATCTGAATCACGTCGCGCTGCTCGAACAGCCACAGGCCTTCGTCATAAGACAGCCGCGCCCCGGCGTGAACTTTTTCCCGAATCGTTTCCCAGTTGCTCATATGCGTTCTTCCTTATCCCTGAAGGCGAGGGTGTATTTTCACAACGTTCAGAATGTTCTGAATTTCACGATTTATTATAAGCCGCTTTTGAATAATTGTAAAGCGGCGTTGAACCAATTTTAAGCCCCTGAACATTTGCGGGATAGACGAGTGACGTTTAAATTCCATGTTCGTTTTACCATAAACATTGACCTAAACCGGAACAATGTAATCGTCTTTCATGGGGTTTTTGCTCGCTGAATGGCTGTTTGGCAACGCCTGTTCTAACGAGCGCCGCATGAACACTGCCGCTGCCCGCGTCTGCGGGCGGTGCGGGACTCGTCGTGATGCGTGCGCTGCTGTCGCAAACGCTGATGCTGGTCGTGCCGTCTATGCTGCGCCAGATCATCCGGCATAGCAGGGGGCAGGGCGCAGCCCAGTCGCGCGCGGTCGACAGCCCCGCGCGCTATCAGCAGCAGGTGCGCTACCGTCTGCCATTCGACGGCGAGTGGTACACTGTCAACGGCGGCCCGACGCCCACCACGTCGCATTCGTGGGACATCATCGGGCAGCGTTTCGCCTATGACTGGGTTGTGACAGATGATAGCCTGTGCCGCTGGCGCACGGATGGCCGCGCCCCTGCCGATTACCTGTGCTATGACCTGCCGATTCTGTCCCCGGCGGATGGCGAAGTCGTAGCAGTGGTAGAGGGCGTGCGCGACGCGCCCGGCCCCGGAACCGGTTGGCTGGATGTGCTGACAGCGCATTTCCCCGGTAATGCGGTGACGATCCGGCACGCCGAAGGGGAGTACAGCTTTCTGGCGCATCTCAGGCCGGGGAGCATCTGCGTCCGCGTGGGCGACCGCGTGCAGCAGGGACAGGAGATCGGGCGCTGCGGCAATTCGGGCCATTCGACCGAACCGCATCTGCATTTTCACGTGCAGGACCGCGCCGACTTCTTCGAATCTGCCGGGCTGCCGGTGGCGTTTGATTGGGTGATGGTCGATGGTTCCGCGCCAGCGGACGGCGTGTATGTATATCGGGGTACACGTGTGCGGCACGCAAGATCAAGATAAGGGAGTCGCCGTAAGTGATGTCGACTCGTACAGATGGGGTAAGGTCATGACACGGTCGCAGCCATCAACTGTTATCCTCCCGGCTGGGCAGGTAAAGTTTGACGGCGATCTGCCGGTCGGTCATGCCTTTGGCCACCAGCGCCGGCACCGCCTGTTCCTGCGGCGTGAGATCGGCAAAGGCGGCAGCGTGCTGTGCCGCTGCTGAGATTATCCCCGTTTTGAGTCCAACGTACTGTACCCCGATTTCAGCCAGGCAGATTATAATCAGATAAAATGAAAAGTCTGATGATGATTGATTAGGGAGGACGCGGGATGAAACGAGTGAGCAGCGCGGGATTGGTGGTGATCGTGCTGGCGGCGCTGCTGGCGCTGGTTCTCCCCATCCAGGCCGACTTCGGCACCAACTGGTCGGTGCAGTTTTTCCCGGGCAAAGACCTGACCACCGCCTGTCCCGCAGGCGGTAACTGCGCCCTGACCGGCATCAACGGCCTGAACTTTAACTGGGGGACGGGCGCACCGGTCGTCAACGGCGTGACCGTGTTCCCCGCCGATCCGCAGTACAACGATAATTTTTCGGCGCGTTTTACGTCGTCGCAGGCCTTAGCGCCCGGCACGTACAACTTCGTGGTATCGTCGGACGACGGCGTGCGGGTGTACATCAACGGGGCGCTGCGGCTGGATAAATGGGTAGATCGCCCGCTGACAACCGACACCTTCACCGAAGTCATCAGCACCAGCCCGGTGCTTATCACGGTTGAATATTACGAGAACATAGATAACGCCATCCTTCAGGTGCAGTGGTTTTTGCAGGGCGCGGCCACGCCGGGCTTCGGCACGCCGCTGCTCACGCTCACGCCGCTGGCGACCGCTGTGCCGCCGCTGACGGTCGAAGTCCAGAACGTGCGCGGGCTGTCCATCCGCACCGGCCCCTACCTGGGCGCGTCGTTCGTGGGGGTGGCCGTGCCGGGGACGGTGTATACGCCCATCGCCCGCCGCGCCGATGAGGGTGGCCCGTATACCTGGTATCTTATCACTGCCGGGGACAAAACCGGCTGGGTGTCCGGGCGCTACCTGAAGTTCACCGGCGACCCCAACAGCGTGCCGGAGCAGGCCACCATCTTCGAGCAGATAGACGACGCGCCGTTTGTGGGCGTGTATGCCGTGCCGCGTTCGGTGATGAACTTCCGCCGCCGTCCCAGCCAGCGTTCCGAACTGCTGGGGCAGATCGCCTGGGGCGAACAGTTGGAGCTGGTCGGGCGCACCGTCCAGGCCGGGAAAAACCACTGGTTCCAGGTGCGGTATAACGGGCAGATCGGCTGGATTTACGCGCCGTTCGTGTCCGTCCAGGGGGACATCAACGCCGTGCC
>JACAES010000072.1 GCA_013388735.1 Chloroflexota bacterium
AGAGGTCTTTTTCACCATGCCGATGTTGGTACGCGATGGCGTTGAACTGCACTATGAACTCGACGGAGAGGGCGCGCCGGCGGTGTATGCCTGCGGCTTTGGCGCGCACAGCAATGACCTGCTGGCGCTGGGTTTGCGCGCCGCACTCGGCCAGCACTACCGCCTGCTGACGGTGGATAATCGCGGCGCGGGGCAGAGCCGGGTCGCACCCGGCACGACCGCCACCATAGATGATATGGCCGACGACATCGCCGCCATCCTCGACCATGAAGGGATGGGCGCGGCGCACGTGCTGGGCATTTCGATGGGCGGCTGTATCGCCAAAACGCTGGCGCTGCGTCACCCCGGCAAAGTGCGAAGTCTGGTCAGCGCCGTATCGCTGGCCTATTCCGACCAGCCTAACCGGGGGCAGTTTTTGTTGGAAAGCGGGCGCGAGATGCGCAACCGGGGCATCCCGCGTGATCTGCTGAACCGTTATAACGCGGTGTTCCTGCTGGGCGAAGACGTGTTCCGCGACACCGCCATCCTCGAAGCCTGGGTGAATGCGCCGCCCGACCCACTGGAGATGGATCAGGCCGGGCATGATCTCCAAAAATACGCGCTGGAACATTACGACATCCGCGACCGGCTGGGCGACATTCGGACGCCGACGCTGGTCATCAGCAGCCCGGATGATCTGCTCGTGCCGCCGCGTTACCAAGACGAGATCGCTGGCCGCATCCCCGGCGCACAGATCAGACATTTTCCGGGCGGGCATGTGTTTATGATGCTGCCGATGTACGCGGCGCAGTTCGTCGAGACGGTGGTCGGGTTCTGGAAACAGCACGAAACAACGGTGGATGCCGGGTGAAAATCTCATCGTTTTCTTGTATAACCAGGGGGAAAAGGCATGTCTTTCGACCGTATCGTTAAGCTGCTGCTGATTTTCGCGCCGGTGGCCGTCATCGCGGAACTGGCCGGGGCCGACCCGGTGCTGGTGTTCCTGTTCGCCGCTCTGGGGGTGATTCCCCTGGCGGACTTAATCGGCGAGGCGACCGAAGAACTGGCAGTGCATACCGGCCCGAAGATCGGCGGGCTGCTGAACGCCACGCTGGGCAACGCCGCCGAACTCATCATCACCATTTTTGCGCTGCGGGAAGGGCTGGTGGAACTGGTGCGCGCGTCCATCACCGGCTCGATCCTGGGCAACCTGCTGCTGGTGCTGGGGTTGAGCATCCTGCTTGGCGGGTTGAAAAACGGGCTTCAACAGTTTGACCGGCGCACCGCCGGGCTGAACGCGACCATGCTCATCCTGGCGGTGATCGCGCTGCTGGTGCCGTCCCTGTTTGATGCCGCGCTGGTGGAAAACCGCGCCGCCGAACTGGGCCTGAGTGAAGGCGTGGCGGTGGTGATGATTATCATCTATGGCCTGAGCGTCTGGTATTCGTTCCGGCAGGGCGACCCGCTCACGCGCGAACCGGCCACCGGCCAAAACCACCATGCGCGTTGGAGCGTGCGTTTGGCGCTGGGGGTGCTGGCGGCGGCCACCCTGGGCATCGTTATCCTCAGCGAAGTGCTGGTCGGCGCGGTCAGCCATGTGACCGAAACGCTGGGGCTGACCGAGTTTTTCATCGGCATCATCATCATCCCGCTGGTCGGCAACGTGGCCGAACATCTGGTGGCGGTGCAGGTGGCCTTCAAAAACAAGATGGAACTGAGCATGGCCGTCTCGCTGGGGTCGAGCTTGCAAGTGGCGTTGTTCGTCGCGCCGGTGCTGGTGTTTATCAGCCTGCTGATGGGCGGCGAAACGCTGCTGCTGGTGTTCAACGGCTTCGAACTGATCGCGCTGGTGGCGGCCTCGCTGATCGCGGCTTTTATCGCGCTGGACGGCGAGTCGAACTGGCTGGAAGGCGCAATGCTGCTGGGGGTTTACGTGATTATCGCCATCGCTTTTTTCTACCTGCCGGCAGCGGCGTGACCATCCGTATGGTCGTATATCGCGCTAAATTCAGTAGATCACGAAATGATGTGTATCACCCGTTGTTCAACCAATCACCCCCATCCAACCTCCTCCGAATTCGGGGGAGGAGTCGCGCTCTGCGCGGCGGAGGGGGTCAAAAAAGATAATACACAAATGAATCCGTGATCTACTGAAATTGAATTTGGCGTTTGTGGCGCGGCCTGCTACAGACTGAACTGGGTTATGGGCAGCCACGCCGAACCCTCGGCTGCCGCTGCCCGCATGTGCGGCTGGTCAATCGAGATAAGGGGATAACCATCGTGCAGCGCCAATGCAATGTAGCTGGAGTCGTAGGCTGAGAGCGCATTGTTCAGCGCGATTTCGAGCGTGCGATCCAGCAGATGTTTCATTGGCGCGCGCCGCAGTTTTAGCGTTCGCAGCAGCCTCAACAGTTCTGCTGCGTCGTCATGCGGCATGTGATTGAAGCGTACCTGCTTCCAGACGACATTCGTACATTCCAGCAGGCAGGATTGCGGCACAGTCAGCCGGTCAGCGGCGGTTAGCCGGTTGAAGAACAGGGCGATTGCCTATCCAATCTTAACCGGTTCATGGCCCTTTCAGACCCCTCCCCGTCTAGGGAGCGGGGGACGAGTCAGGCGCGCATTCAGCCTCCCCCGTATACGGGGGAGGTGTCCCGAAGGGACAGAGGGGGTCGAAAAGCCGATTGAGAACACGTATACCGTTTATATGCGATTGCCCTGGGTTGAAGAAAGCCTGGGCATGGGGAGTATGCGGCCCGATGATAAGATATTCAATCACGACGCCGGCATCAACGATGTACTCCGCCATCAGTTCTCCCGATCCTCGCGCAGGAATTCCAACGACGACTTCGAGCCGGGCGGCGGTGTCCAGCGATGCCGTTCGACGGCTGCTCGTATCGCATCCCAGGTCAGGTCGTTATCATCATCCGGTTCATCAGAAATCTCCAGCGGGCCAAGAAGTCGGGTGAGCCGTTCGTCAATGGCCGCTTTGACGACACGTTTCAACTCGTCCAGGGTCATATTGGCTACCGTCACCCTTTTATTAAAGGGCGAATCGCGCCCCGCCAACAGCAATTTCCGGCGGATTTGCGGCGGGACTTGTGGTGGATGGACAGCTCCGCCAAAAGGCGGAGATATTGAGAGGGGAATGAATTGTCATGAATCGGCGGAGAATGCTATACTCCGTATTAATTCTTTTTGATGAACCAGTCGCAACAAGGCGAGGTGAGCGATGCCTATTATCCTGGCGCATGAAACACCGGCCCACACGGCGAACGCCTTACCGATCACGCTGTATGGCAAACTTGTCGGGCGCGAAAAAAGCCTGGCACAGGTGTATTCTCACTTAAAGACCCATAAAGCTGTTCTGCTGTACGGCGCGGCAGGCATCGGCAAAACCGCCCTGGCCGGGACGCTTGCCAGCGCCTACACCGAGCTGCCCGGCGGAGTGCTGTGGTTAAACGTTCACGGCAGCCCGCTGGATGAACTGATCGTGCGGGTGGGGCGCGCCTATGGCGACCTGGACATCGCCAACAGTGACGTTCCATCGGGCATGGTCGGCGCGGTCGCCAGCACGCTCAGCAGCCACAAACCGCTGCTGGTGCTGGATGGCAAGCCCAATCTGCCGGCAGCAGCCGACTTCATCCGCCGCTGCGCCGATGGGCTGCCCGCGCTGGTTGTCGCCAACGAGCCGGTGGACGGCCCCTGGACGCCGGTCGAAGTGAGGGCGCTGGACGAACAGGCGGCGGTCGCTCTGCTGCGCGCGCTGGCCGGGCTGGAAGGCCAGGCCGGAATCGAAGACGATCTGGCCGAACTGGTCAGTATCCTGGACTATACGCCGCTGGCAATCGCGGTGGCCGCCGGCACGATACGGCTGACAAAACAGACCCCCGCCGCTTACCTGCAAACCTTCGAGCAAATCCCCAGCAGTGCCGGCGCAGACGCCAAACTGCTGGCGCTGACGGTCGGTTTTCGCAGCCTGAACAGCGCCCTGCAAGGGCTGATGCTGATGATGGGCGCGCTTTTCACCGGCGGCGGCTCCGGCGAACTGCTGAGTCTGGTCAGCGGCGCGCCGCCGGAAACCATCCAGCAGGTGATGACGATGCTTTCCGCCAGCTATCTGGTAGACCGTTTCGAGCGTGGCGACGCGCCCTACTACCGGCTGCACGAGGTCACGCGCCTGTTTGCCGAAACCTGGCTGCGCAGTTCCGGGCGGCTGGAATCGCTGCAAATGAAGGTGCGCGATACGCTGGTGGAGTACATCAAAAAATTCAGCGGCAGCCACGACCGGCTGGCGGCGGAGATGGAGAATATCGTCGCGGCGGCGCGCTGGAGTGCCGACAGCGGCGACCGCGACACCGTGAATCAGATCGTGGTCAGTCTGATGCAGGCCGGCGATTTCGTCAACGGGGGCGGCTACGTTTATGAACTGCTGGCGCTGCGCCGCCTGGCGGCCAGTTTCACCACTCCGTTCCCCGCCTATCCACCGCCGCCCCCGCCGGAAACCGCAGAACCCGCCGCCCCGTCGCTGTGGGGTCGCGCGGAGTACCCGCCGCCGGATGTGTCGGGCGCGGTTATCCCCGGCGGCGACAAGGAAGATTTTGACGAGGATCTGGAGGCCGAGCCGGACGCATTCGAGGATGAACTCGAAGACGAATTTGATGAAGATTTTGACGAAGAAGAAGATTTTGAAGACGAAGGGCAGATCGAGAACGCGGCGCTGCCAGGCCTCGAAACCGAAGCCCTGCCGGAAGGCGAAGCGGGCGAAGTCGCCCGGCTTCAGGCGGCGCTGCGGCAGGCCCGGCAGCAGGGAGACGGGGCGCGGAAAATCGAACTGCTGGCCGAAATCGGCGAACGCCTGGCCGAGCAGGGGCAGCATAATGAAGCCATCCCCATTTTTACCGAGCTGCTCTCTGACTACGAGGCGCTGGACGAAACCGAGGAAATGCTTAGAACGCTGGATACCCTGTCGGCGCTGATGGTCAAAACCGAAAATTCCGGCGCGGCAGTGATGCACGCCACGCGAGGCATTCATCTGGCCGAGGAACTGGACGACGAAGAAACCCACATGCATCTGCTGATGACCCTGGGCGACGCGCGGCAGCAGCTTGGCGACAGCGGCGAGGCAGTGCGCGCTTACGGGCAGGCGCTGGAGATCGCCCGCAACCGGGATGACGGCCAGAACGAATCGCTTGCCCTGTTCAAACTGGGTGGCGCGCAGTTGGACAACAGCGACCCGGACGCTGCCGCGCAGACCTGGGAGCAGGCGCTCCGGCTGTTCCGCGCGCAGGGCAAGCGCGACTACGAAGGCCGGGTGCTGGGCAGCCTGGGGACGGCCTATGGCGAAATGGGGCGCTGGACGGAATCGATCAACTTCCATACCTCGGCGCTGCACATCGCCCGCGAGGTGAAGGACAAGGAAGAAGAGGCGCTGCAGCTGAGCAACCTGGGGTACGCGGCGGTGGAAGCCAACCAGCTCGGCGAGGCGGTGCTGCGCTATCGGCAGGCGCTCCATCTGGCCTACCAGGCCAATAACCGGGACAACATCGTCAGCGCCATCGTAGACCTGGCGCGGCTGCTGGTGGAAAGCCCGCGCCATCTGGGTATCGTGGAAATGCTGATTAACGAGGCGGCGGCGCTCGAACCCAATGACCGGGACGTAATCCGCCTGAGCGAGCGCGTGACCAATGAAAAGAAACTGGCGGAGGCTAACGGCGTCCAACTGCTGCCTGTCAACGGCACGCCGCAGCAGTACGCCGCCAACGCTTATTCGCTGCTTGAGGGATGATGCGCCGGCTTTTTTTGGGCAGCCGCGGCAGCGTCATCCGGTCGCATAATCTGCGGGCAATTTTACTGGCGCTGCTGCGCTACGAACCGGTTTCCCGCGTGCGGCTGGCGCAGGTGACGCAGCTTTCAAATACTACCATCACCAACCTGATCGCTGAACTGCTGGAACAGGGCGTGGTGGTGGAAGATGCCCCCAGCGAACTGAACGGGCGGCGCGGTGTGGGACGCCCGCAGACGGCACTACGCTTGTCGCCGGACTCGCGTTATACGGTCGGAATTCACTTCGACGTGGATCAGGTGCGCGCTGCCGTCGTCAATCTGCGTGGGCAGGCGCTTCGTTCCGGCACGCATCCGCATTCCTTCGACCAGACGCCGGAAACTGTGTTAACAAAAACAGCTGCCCTGGTGGAGCAGGTTACGACGGGACTGGATGACCGGCGGTGTGTTGGCCTGGGGGTAGGCGTTTCGGGGCTGGCCGACCCGTCCACCGGCGTGAATGTCTTCGCGCCCAATCTGGGTTGGCGTGGTGTGCCGGTAGCGGAGTGGTTTGCGCGCCGGTTCGGGTTTCCGGTTTGCCTGGATAACAACGTGCGCGTGATGGCGCTGGCCGAAACCCTGTTCGGCGCGGGGCGCGACGCGCATACGCTGGCGTTCGTTTATGCGCGCATCGGCGTTGGCGCGGGCTTCGCGGTCAACGGCCAGATTTACCGGGGCAGCGGCGCCGGCGCGGGCGAAATCGGCCATACCACCCTGCTGCCCGATGGCGGCGACACCTGCCGCTGCGGTAATACCGGCTGCCTGGAGACGCTGGTTTCCGAACCGGCCATTCTGCGGCTGGCGAACCGGATCGCGGCTGACCATCCCGGTGGTCTGCTGGCGCAGGCGCTTGAGGCCGGCCAAGGTTCGCCGATCGAGCGTGTGTTCGCCGCCGCGCGTGCCGGGGATGCGCCGACCCGCGCCATGTTGGTCGAACGCGCCCGCTACATGGGTATCGCGCTGGCGAATCTGGTCAACATCCTGAACCCCGATCTGATCGTACTGGGCGGCCTGTTCGATCAGGGGCAGGATTTACTGCTGCCGAGCGTGCGGCAGACCATTCGTGAGCGTTCGTTCGCGCATCTGGGCGAGCGCGTTGAACTGCGGACGGCCACTTTCGGCGTGCTGGCGGGCGTGGTGGGCGCGGCGGCGCTGGCGCTGGACACCTTTTTTTACCGGCAGGAACAAACCGAACCGCAGCCGGGCTGAGCTTGCGGAATCCGTCTTCCATGCGACTGTTAGCCGGAATCCTGCTGATGATCTTCAGCGCAGGGTGTTATACCCAGGGTTTAAGCACCGCGCCGGCGCTGGTTCCGATGACCGCTCCGGTGACTGTCGTGCCATCTGCCGCCGCGCCGGAACCGGCGACCGCCGCGCCGCCCACCCCCACGCCGGCGCTTCCGGCAGGTTTCGACGGTACGCGCATCCATACCGTGCAGAGCGGCGAAACGCTGTACCAGATCGCGCGGTTTTACGGCGTGACGCCGGAAATGCTGGCCGCCGCCAATGCCATCGCCGACCCCAGCCGGATTCTGGCCGGGCAGATTCTCGCCATCCCTGATGGTGGCCTGGTTGTGCCGACGGCCATCATCCCCACCCTGGCTGCGACGATTGATGTGCCGTTTGTTTCCCCGGCTGCGCCGGTTGTGCCACCGTCTGCTGCGCTGCCGCCCACGCTGAACGGCGTGCCGCTGGAGCAGATCATCGTGCTGCCGGATAGGGCGCGCCAGAACATCGGCAGCATCTTCGCCGCCGGGATGGCGCTGGGACGTAACCCGCGCGCCTTCTCCAAACTGGGCGACAGCATCATCGAAAATCCGCATTTCCTGGCGCGTTTCGATGGTGGGCCGTATAACCTGGGGCAGTATGCCGCGCTCCAGCCGGTGATTGATTATTACGCCGGATCGTTCGGGCGGCAGGGTGCGGCGGTGCGGCGCGGGCTGCATTCGTGGTCGGTGTTTGATCCGATGTTCGCCGACAAGAGCCTGTGTTATGCCGCCGAAACGCTGCTCGCCTGCGAGTTCCGGCTGCACAACCCCAGCCTGCTGTTTGTCCGCTTAGGCACCAACGACGTGGGCGTGCCGGAATCCTTCGAGCGCAGTCTGCGGCAGGTGGTCGAGTTTTCGATCAGCAGCGGCGTGATCCCCATCCTCGCCACCAAAGCCGACCGCTTCCGCGACCCGCTGGACATCAACAACGGCATCATCCGGCGGCTGGCGCTGGAATACAACGTCCCGCTGTGGGACTTTGACCGCATCGCGGCCACGCTGCCGGGGCGCGGCCTGACCGGCGACGGCGCGCACCTGACCACTTTTTTTGCCCACGATTACACGCAGGCGGAGGCGCTTCAGCGCGGGCATGGCGTCAGCAACCTGACCGCGCTGATGATGCTGGACGCCATCTGGCGGGCGACATCGGCGGGCTAAACCAGGCCGCCAAAAGTGAGCGGCGCGGACGCCGAATTTTTAATATAATAATTATCGAGGCGCAATCTGCCCGTCACGTTATGCCGTAAAATAAAGTGAGATTTTGTCCCCTGTAGCGGGCGTAGGAAGGAAACGGCGTGTCATCTTCACTGATCGGGCGCAAGCTCGGCAAATACGAAATCGTCGAACTGGTCGGTCAGGGCGGGATGGCAACCGTCTACAAAGGCTACCAGGCCGATATTGACCGCTATGTGGCAATCAAGGTGCTGCCGCCGCATCCGGGGCTTGACCAGCAGTTCATCGAACGCTTCCGCCTGGAGGCGCGCACGGTGGCGCGGCTGCAACACCCGCATATCCTGCCGCTGTACGATTACGGCGTCCAGGATGATATTCTTTATCTGGTGACGGCTTTTGTCGAAGGTGGCTCGCTGAACGAACGCATTCACCGGGGCAGGATGTCGCCCGGCGAAATCGCCCGCCTGCTGCGGCAGATGGCCTCGGCGCTGGATTTTGCTCACCGCCAGGGCATCATCCACCGCGACATCAAACCGGATAATGTGCTGGTAGACCGCGAAGGGCATGTGCTGCTGGCGGACTTCGGCATCGCCAAAATCGCTGAAGGGGAAGCGCGCCTGACCGTGACCGGCGGGCTGGTCGGCACGCCGGCGTATATGTCGCCGGAGCAGGGACGCGGCGAAACCGTGACCGGCAGCGCCGATATTTACTCGCTGGGCGTGGTGGTGTACGAAATGCTCACCGGCAGGCAGCCCTATACGGCCTCGACGCCCATGCAGGTCGTCCTTAAACACATGACCGAGCCGGTGCCGAGCGTGCGCGCCGAAATTGCCGGTCTGCCGCCAACGCTGGAGCCGATCATGCAGCGGGTGCTGGCGAAAGACCCGGACAGCCGCTACCGGACGGCGATGAGTTTCGCGGAAGATTTCGAGCGTGCCATCCAGGGCGCGATGGATACTAAACCGGCTGTTGCGGATGTTGTGCCGACCACCGTCCCCGGCGCGCTGCCGCCGGTGAACCCGAATCTGACGCCGCCGCCGACCACCGTCATCGTCCAGGAGCGCGGCTACAGCCCGCTGGTGCTGCTGGGCGGTTTTGGCATCATCGCCCTGCTGGTGGTGGTCGTTGTTGTGCTGGTCTTAAACAGCCAGCGAGAAGCGCCCCCGACCGGTCTGCCGCCCGCGCCGCCCGCTACCCTTCGGGCTACTCAGGCCGCGGGCGTCCTGCCGCCGCCCCCGGCGCAGACCTTCGGGCGGGCCAGTTACACCACCACCAATGCCCTGGGCGACACGCTCACCCTGTCGGTGCTGAACGTCAAACCACCGCCCGCCGGGCGCGTGTATGCCGCCTGGCTGAAGAATACGGCCACCGGCGATACCATGCTGCTGGGTGAACTGGCGGTGGATGCGCTGGGCAGCGGCGCTTTAGCGCCCTATATTGACCCCGATGGCCGCCCGCTGTTTACGCTGTATAACGCCATCGCCATCACCGAAGAGCCGCGCATGGCCGAAATGCCGACCGGCGCAATCGTCTACAGCGCCAGCGTGCCGCCGGAATTAATGGGTATGCTGACGGAAATCCTGCTCCAATCGAAAGATGGTTTCCCGGCGGGCGCGGCAGTTTCTGGTTATGGCGGTGACGGCGACCAGGATTCCGATCAGAAAGGCAGCCTGCTCGACGGCGCGCTGCTTGAGGCGCAAACTGCCGCTCAACACGCCGGCTTCGCCGCCGCTTCCAGTAATATCGGCGGGATGCACGCCCATTACGAGCATACCATCAACATCCTGAACGGCGGGGCGGTGGACTACGACGGCAACGGACGCGGCGAAAACCCCGGACGCGGTGTGGGTGTGGTACGTTTCCTCGATCTGATTGACGCGCAGTTGGACGCGGTCGCGGGCGGGCCGGAAACCCCGCGCAGCCTGCAAAGCGATCTGGAATTTATCCGAGCCTGCACGCAGAATGCACGCCTGTGGATAGGTGAAATCGGCGCGCTGGATCAGGCCATCATCGCGGCATCCGACATAACCCAGGTGGCCGATCAGGCTGCGCGGGCGGTAGAACTGGCGGCGACGATTATCAACGGGACGGACGCGAACGGCAGCGGCCAGGTTGAGCCGTTTGAGGGCGAGTGTGGGCTGGAACAGATTCGTACCTTTGGCGCGCTGGTCGCCAGCCTGAACCTAACCGAAGGCAATGTGCTGGAATAATGCCGGCTTGGTCAGAGCCGGTTTGCGATCATTCTGACTCAGGGGGACATGATGCGGAAAGTGCTGCTTTGCGCCCTGCTGCTGGCGGCGGCCTGCGTGCCGGATCTATCCCAGGGGCCGCCCGCAACCGGCTTCGCGCCCATCCTGCGTGATGCCCCGACCGGCACGCCCGTCGCCTGGGTGGAAAGCCAGACGGCAATTACCCTGGAAAACGCTTCGCAACTGGCGCGGCTGGGCCGCCTGGACGCGCCGGAAACCCCCAGCACCGTTTTTGCCCATGTCTTTTCGCCGGACGGCACCCGGCTGGCCGGGCTGAACAATGCCCATCTGCTGGCCTGGAATCTGCTTACAGGGGCGCTGGTTTTTTACACCGACCGCGCCGGCGCGCTGAAAGTTTATTATGCGCCGGACAAGGACGAAATTTATACCCTGGACGACGGCGGCACGCTGCGTATTCATGACGCCGACACCGGCGCGCTGAAGGAAGAAATCGAGGCGCATCCCCTGTTCGGCGGCGCGGCGGCCTACGATGCCGATAACGGCTGGCTGGCGCTGGGCGCGACCAACGGCGAGGTGAAAGTATGGGACGCGGCGGCGCGGCAGTCCTTGGCGACCATCAAAGCGCACGCGGCGCAGGTGGTCGCTGTGGCATTTACGCCGGATGGCGGCCAGCTTGCCACCGGCGGCCAGGATGGCCGGGTCAAAGTGTGGAACTGGCGCGAACGCGAACTGGCCGCCGACCTGCAAACCCAGCCTGTTCGCCTGGTTTTTTCGCCGGATGCCGCTCAGCTTGCCGTCGCCACGTCTGCGCTGGTCGAACTGTGGGATTGGAAGGCCGGCGAGCGGAAACGCATTTTACAGACCGGCGTGGGCGGCGCTGCCGACGTGCTGCTGTACGCCCCGGATGGCCGCTTTCTGGTCAGCGGCGGGCGCGCGCCGAATACCAACCTCTGGAATCCACAGACCGGCGACCTGGCGACCAGCCTGCCCGGCGTGGGCAGCGACAGCACGACGGCCGCCTTTTCGAGCGATGGTCGGCTGCTGGTGACGGCGGTGCTGGGCCAGCCGGTTTCGCTGTGGAATCTGGCCGAAGTCAGCCCGACCACGCTGGCGCGCGCCGACCTGAACACCGGCGCGCAGACCTTCGAGGCCGACTGGACGCCGGACGGTTTTCTGCTGGCGATCTTCGAGACGGCGGGTCCGGTGCAAATCTGGGGAATTCCACCGCACGAAAGCGACGGTTAGGGCGAAATTCGGCAAAGGCGCGGCGGACGCTCTATCCGCGCCCGGAGCGATTAATCCTGAACGCTGTCGCCTTCGCCTTCGGGCTTCAGTTCCCAGACTTCGCTGGCGATGTCAATATACAGCCGCCCGTCCAGGTGGTCAATTTCATGCTGGAAGACCCGCGCCAGCCAGCCGGAAGCCTTGATACGCAGCGGCTTGCCGCGCCGGTCAAACCCTTTCACGACAACCTGTTCATGACGGTTAACCCTGCCGACATAACCCGGAATGGACAGGCAGCCTTCGACGCCTTCCACCATCTCTTTGCTGGCTTTGATGATTTCCGGGTTGGCGACGACGTACAGCTTTCCGGCTTCGTCGCCATATTCGGTGCGGCTTTCCTCATCATCCGGCAGGCGCACCACGATCACGCGCTGGCTGACGGCCACCTGCGGCGCGGCCAGCCCCACGCCGGGCGCATCCAGCAGGGTTTCCACCATGTCATCCACCAACTGCTGGAACTTAGCATCGAAAGCCGTCACCCGATGGGCTTTCTTGCGCAGAACGGGATTGTCAGGCTGGATAATGTCACGTATTGCCATCGTTGAACACTCGTTTATTTCACACGCTGTAAAAGTATTTTACCTGATCCGGCGGCATTTTAAGCGGGTCAATCGTCGCGCCGGACACGCGGAATACCGGGCGGGCGCGTGCGATCAACCGGATCGGATGCAGACGGCGGCTGCCGCCCAACCGGCGGGTTGGCATTGAGGTTGACATCCTGGGCAGCCTCCTTCAGGCTTTCGTGGTATACCGACAGATAATCCAGGATGGCCTGGCGCTGGCGTTTGGACTCTGCTTCCTGCTGCCGCTGCTCGACCTGCCGCCGCCGCTCTGAAATTTCGCGCTGAATTCGCTGCGGAAAATGAACGTTTTTGAAAACCTTCGCGTTTTCGACCTCGGTGCCGGTCAGCAGCAGTTTGACGTCGCCCATCTTAAACAGGCTGTTCACCAGGCCGCTGGTGTCGGAGATGACGTTATCTATCTGCGCCAGCAGAATTTGATCTTCGCGGTTTTGCAGCCACAGCGGGCGTTTGTGGATCAGGGCGATGGTGTCATCGCCGACGATGTACAGGTCATTGCGCCAGTCCCAGTCGGCCAGATAAAAGGCTAGCCCGCCCAGCAGCACGACAAACCCGGCGATGCTAACCCCCGCCAGCCCCAGCGACGCGCTGCCGCCCAGCCGAAAGGCCGACACAACGAGCAGCGTCAGCCCGGCCAGGATGACAACCGCCGGCAGCAGCACGTGAACCGCCCAGATCAGAACATGCTTGCGATAAACGATCTGTCCTGTTTCATTGATGAAGCGCATTTGCAAAAGACTCCTGCGCTGCGAACCGCCTGCGCCGGCAGGAGCATCCGGCTGGGGCGTCTGGGTGGGCGCTTGCCCCAGGAATTCGTTCAGTTCTTTACGCATGGATTCGCGGTTCTGGCGGGCGACGGCTTCCTGGTGGCGGCTGCGGTTGGTGAAGATGATATTCTGGACGGCGCGTGGGTCGGGGACAGTTTCCAGCACCAGGTTGCGGGTATCGCCGGACGTTTTGATGATGATCTGACCGTAACCGAACAGCCGCGCGAACAGATCGGTCGGTGGGATGGCGATATTCACCTCGCGGATGGCGGCGATGGGGATTTCGCTGATGTTGGTGGACAGGCTGCGAATGGTGCGCCGGCTGCGAATCACGCGCTGGTCGGTGATGACCACCGCGTCGTTGTGCCATTCCAGGTACAGGTACAGCGCCAGCAGCACCGGCACGATAAAACCCAGGCCGGTCAGCAGCGCCGACAGGGCGGGCAGCGTCGTCCCGGCCAGGTTTGCCAGCACGAACAGCAGGATGGCGGCGACCGCCGGCAGCCACAGATACCTAGCGAACGCCCACCAGTGCGCCCGGAAGGTCGCCAGCACTTTTTCATTTTCCCGCTGGCTTTTGAAGAAGCGGCGCAGCGAGTCGCTGCCCAGCGGCATTTTGGGAAGCTGTAAGCTGGCCTGGATGTCCGGGCGGGCGGCCACCAGCGCCGTGAACTGCCGGCGCTCGATGAAAATCACGATGGCCGTTTCGACCACCCGCAGTGTGACCGAGGCGGTAGTTTCTACGAACAGGGCAGATTCGTTGATATAGTTGCCGGGGGAAACCGTGCCGATGTCGTAACTCTGGCCGTTCGCCCCGGCCTGGCTTAAAACGCCGCGCCCGGAGACGAATAAAACCAGCCCCTCGTTAACCTGGCCTTCTTTGAATACCAGCTCGCCGGCTTCGAAGCGCAGCGCCTGGGCGGCGCTCGCCACATATTCCAGCTGTTCCGGCGAAAGCCGCGCCAGCAGTGGCAGCCGCCGGAGATGGGAAAGCATAAAACGGTCGGCCATCTTTGCATCATCCCGTTTCTAACTTGCCCTGATTGTAGCGTATTTTTAACCGCGAGTCGTCACGACTCACCCACCGGGAAATCCTGGGCGGTTAGCCCGACATAACGCGAGAAGTAGCGGATTAAATCCTGGCGCTCCTCGCCGGTCAGCACGCCAAACACCGCGCGCAGGTAGTCCAGCACATCGGCCTGCACCGCCAGAAAACGCTCCTGTCCGGCCTGGGTGAGTGCTACCACGACCGAACGCCGGTCGGAGGTATGGGGCTGGCGGTTGACCAGAGGCGGGGTCATCGCTTCCAGGCGTTTGATCATGCCGGTCATGGTCGCGTTGGTCAGGTGATGCAGCCGCGCGATCTCGCCGATAGGGCAGCGCCCGCCCTGTTCAACCAGCGTCTTGAGTACGTAAAACTGGGGCGGCGTCAGCTCGTGGGCGGCCAGGTTGGCGGCCAGCCGTTTTTCGGCGTCCAGCACGATACGAAACAGCAGAGTCCAGAAAATTGTTACGTCGTTCTCCAGATCAGAAACCACCGGGAAAACCTGCCTGACTTTAAAATTCCGATCATACAAATGATGAAACAGTTTAGCGTTTTTGAGAAAGCGGCGCTAACGGGAAAAATTTGCGCGAGCTGGTCAGGCTCGCGCAAAAACAAGGAGGGAAAAGCGTCCGGGAATTTTCAGTCAAGTGTTTGCAGCATATCCAGCATTTCCTGGATTTTCGGCCAGACGCGCTCATCCGGCATCAGCCATTTGTGGCGAATGATCCGGCTGCGGTCGAGCAGCACCAGCCCTGGATGGTCGGTCATGTTATAACGCTGATGTACCTCGCCTCTGACATCGGCCAGCAGAGGGAATTCCAGCGGCGTTGGGCTGCTGATGTAAAAACCGTACAACATGTGCGGCTGGTCGCGGATAACCAGGCCGACGTTAAAACCGGCCCGAATAAAGGTGCTGGCATGACGTTGGAGCCAGATGATCCGGCGGACGCTGGCCGACAGCCAGATGTCGCCCAGGAACCCCAGGATTAATCCTCTTGGCCCCATCAGATCGTCTAACTGGCGGCTTATCTGGTTATGATCGCCAATGCGAAAGTCCGGTGCTGGTGTGTGCAGGCGGGGCCCTAACTCAAACGTGTTGAGCATAAAACCACCCTTCTTTCGTTAACTGAAATCATTATACAACCACTTTTCACAATTGTGCATTAATTATTCTGGCTTTTATGGGCGTCTTTTAAGGGTCGCAAGCATCATAATGCTGTTACAATTTACGAAAAGGTAGTGTGAAATCTGGACTGCAAGATTGCGCTATGCGCCTAAAACCGGAACAACTGGCTATCATTCAAAAAAACAGCCGCGACGAAGCCGCCTTCCGACGTATCATGGAACTGCTCGATGCGCTGCCCGATGATCCGGCGGTCAGCCGCCTGCGGCAGGCCGTCGAAAATTCGCCCAGTCCGATTTTCGCCGTCGGGCGCGATGGGCGCGTTACCGACTCCAATGCTGCCTGCGCCACGCTATTTGGCCGCGCCCTGATCGGCCTGCCCTACCAGGATTTGTTATGGGCGAAATCCGCCGCGCTTCAGCAGCAGGTCGAAGCGGTATTCGAGGGTCAGGCGTTTAACGATGTGAGCATCACCTACCGCTGCAAACACGATTCGGCGCGCTCGATGATCTCGCGGCTGTATCCGGTGATGGATGCCGCCGGCGTTGTGCAGGAATGTATCTTCGCCAATACCGACATCACCGAACGCCAACAGGCCGAAAACGCGCAGCACGAGCAGGAAACCTTCTTCCGCACTATTGTGGAGACGGCGCAGGAAGGCATCTGGATTATGGATGCCGACCTGCGGACGCTGTACGTCAACCGCCGCCTGGCCAATATGCTGGGTTTCTCGCCGAGCGAAATGCTGGATCGGCAGGTGCTGGAATTTCTCGACCAGTCCGGCATAGGGCTGGCAGACGAACAGCGCGAAGTGCTGAGACAGGCTGTTCAGGCTGCCGGCAGCGCGCGCTATGATGTCGAACTGCGGCGGCAGGACGGCGCGCCGCTGTGGCTGCTGGCCTCGGTGACGGCGCTGACCGACGAGCGCAGCGAAAGCGGCCGGCCGACCGGCTATCTGGCGATGGTCACGGACATCACCGAACGCAAGCAGGCCGAGGCCGACCTGCGCGCGGCCAGCGCCTACAATCGCAGCCTGATCGAAGTGAGCGTTGACCCGCTGCTGGTCATTTCGCCGGATGGCCTGATCGTGGATGTGAACGTGGCAGCGGAGAGCGCCGTCGGCTGGCCGCGCGCAAAGCTGATTAACACCTGCTTTTCGGCTTACTTCACCGAGCCGGAGCAGGCGCGCGGTTTGTATGAGCAGGCGAAAGCGGCGGGGCGCGTGAAGGATGTCGAGCTGGCGCTGCGCCGCCGCGATGGCACGGCGCTGGCGGTCGTTTGCAGCGCGGCGGTCTACCGCGATGAAGAAGGCAGCCCGCAGGGAATCTTCGCTTCTCTACACGACATCACCGAACGCAAGCGCGTCGAAGATGCCCTGCGCCAGAGCGAAGTCCGCAACCGCGCCCTGCTGGAAGCCATCCCCGATCTGATAATACGTTTTTCGCCGGATGGCCGGTATGTGGATGTCAAACCCGCCAGCTATTTCGACCCGCTGCTGCCGGCTGAACAACTGATCGGCATGAATGCGCGGGATGTGCTGCCGCCTGATCTCGTGCCATCGTTTCTGGAGCGCCTGGAGCGGGTGGTGCAAAGCGGCGAAACCATCGTGTATGAATACGAGATGGTCGAAGGCGGCCAGCCGCGCACTTACGAATCGCGCCTGGTGCCATATGGCGAAGCCGAGGTTTTGAGCATCGTGCGCGACATCACCGAGCGCAAGCGTGACGAACTGGCGCTGCGCCAGCATTCGGAGCGGCTGCGGCGGGTGCTGGAAGAAATGCCGGTGATGCTGGACGCATTTGACCAGCAGACGAATATCGTCTTCTGGAACCGGGAATGCGAGCGTGTGACCGGCTACAGCGCCGGCGAAATCATCGGCAACCCGCGCGCGCTGGAAATGCTGTACCCCGACGCCGACCAGCGCGCGCACATGATGAAAGTATGGGAGCAGTCCGGCGGCACGTTCCGGGATGTCGAATGGCCGCTGACCTGTAAAAACGGCGAGGTCAAAATCATTTCCTGGTCGAACATCGCCGACCACTGGCTGCTGTCCGGCTGGGAATTCTGGTCTATGGGCATTGATGTCACCGAACGCAAGCGGGCAGAGGCCGCCTTGCGCGAAAGCGAAGCGCGTTTCCGGGCTGTGTTTGATGAGTCGGCCATCGGCATCGCAGTTGGCAATGTGGACGGATATTTATTGTTTGTCAACCCGGCTTTTTGTAAGATGCTCGGCTATCGGGACGACGAATTAACCGGCCTTCATTATTCTCAGATTACCCACCCGGACGACCGGCCTGCGGAACAAAACCTGGCCGTCGAGCTGATCGAGGGCAAACGCGCTTCCTATCAGCTTGAAAAGCGTTATGTTCATAAAGATGGCACCCTCATCTGGGTGCGCGTCAGCGCGTCGGCCATCCGCGATGAGAACGGTCGCATTCAGCTTGGGCTGGCGCTGGCGGAAGACATCACCGGCGCGCGCGCCGCCGCCCAGAAGGCGCTGGAACTGGCGACCGAGCGGGAGCGCGTGCAGATGGTCGCCAGCTTCGTTCAGGATGCCTCGCATGAATTCCGCACGCCGCTTTCGATCATCAGCACCAGCGTGTACCTGCTGGAGCGCATCAGCGATCTGGAGGGCCGGCAGGCGCAGTACGAAAAGATCACGCAGCAGGTAAAAAACCTGACTGCGCTGGTGGAAAATCTGCTCACCATGTCGCGCCTGGATGCCGAGCTGCAACTGCGCCGGCAGCCGACCGATCTGAACGAGATGCTGCGCCAGGCCGAAACCGCCTTAGAAAGCGCGATCAATCATAAGCAGCACCGCATCCGTTATGAACTGGATAAACATCTGCCGCTTGTCCCCGCCGACCATGAAAAGCTGCATACGGCGCTGACCAACCTGCTGTCCAATGCGGTGCGGTTTACGCCGCCGGAGGGCGAAATTACGCTGCAAACCTACCGCCAGGAGGGCGAGGTCGTGGCCGCCATCCAGGACACCGGAGTCGGCATCTCGCCGGAGGCAATCCGGCGCATCTTCGAGCGATTTTATCGAGAGGATGCGATCCAGAGTCCGACCGGCTTCGGGCTGGGGCTGCCGATTGCCAGTAAGGCGATTGAACTGCACGGCGGGCGCATCGAGGTGGAAAGCGAACCGGGGCGCGGCAGCGTCTTCCGGGTGGTGCTGCCGTTGGAACCACAGTCCTGATGCAGTTTCCGGTTGCAAGCCGCCGGTTTCCAGTTTAAGTCACAACGCTCGATAACCCCGCATACCTGATCTGGCCGTTTATGGGCTTGTGGTTTGCAGGCAGCATTCAAGCCCGATATGCTGAGATTACAAAAAAAACCCCGGTTGATGGCCGGGGTCGGTGTTTAGTCGTTCGCGCTTCAGGCCAGCGCGTCGTAGCCGGGGCCTTCGCCGAAGAAGGCGTAGTTGTACTGAATATCTTCGGTCAGGTCGAAGACCTCGCCGCCCTCATAGGCCACTTCCTGCTTGCTGTCAAACGGAATGCGCTTCTGGCCGGCGTTCATGGTGTAGGCCGAAGGCACTTCTTCTTCGATGAAGATGGCTTCAAAGGGGCATTCGGGGATGCAGGCGCCGCAGTCAATGCAGGTGTCGGGGTCAATGAAGTACCAGGGCCACTCATTTTCCGGCTTGCCCGGAACGATGCACTCGACCGGGCAGACTTCCATACACGCGCCGTCGCGCAGGCACAGGCTGGTGATGATGTGAGTCATCTATGAAATCTCCTCAATTGAAGGTTGAACCCTTTTAGAATACCCCGTTTTTACCGCGCTTTCTGGAACTTTTGTTGGATTGAGTATTGCGGTTTTAACCGGCGTTTTGCGGAATTTACGCAGACGGATATTTCATTTAACCGGGGTTAACAAAATTCAGTGGATCACGGATTCATTTGTGTATTATCTTTTTTGACCCCCTCCGCCGCGCAGAGCGCGACTCCTCCCCCGAATTCGGGGGAGGTTAGGTGGGGGTGATTGGTTGAACAACGGGTGATACACATCATTTCGTGATCCGCTGAAATTACCGGTTTAGGACGCGCTCCGGCATGGTGTTGGTTTCGGCCAGCCATTCCAGGCCGCGCCGGTCGGCGATGTAGATGTGTCGCCCGCGTTTTTTCAGCAGCCCGGCATTCAGCAGGCCGCGCAAGGCGCGCCCCACCACTTCCCGTGTCGTCCCCAGGATGGCCGCGATTTCTTCCTGGGTGAGCTGGGTGGGCGCTTCGGCGATCTGGTCGGCATAGGCGGTGGACTCGTGCAGGAACAGTTTCGCCAGCCGCGATGGGATGGAGCGAAAGGTCATATCTTCCAGGCGTTCGATGTATTCGCGGTTGAGGTGCGCGAGGGCCTGAACGGTGTTGCTGAGCAGCGCGCGTTCGGAGGCCATCAGGTTAAGCAGGCGGTCGTGGCTGATGACCAGCGTCTCGGCGCTGGTGACGGCCACCGCGTTGAAGGGGTTCGGGCCACCGTCCACCGCCGCGACTTCGTTAAAGGTGGACAGGGGACGCAGCAGGCTGAGGGTATGCAGGCGGCCTTCGGCGTTCATGCGGTAGATGCGCACCAGGCCGTCCAGCACGATATAAAAACCGGCGCACGCCTCGCCCTCGTTGAAGATGGTCGCGCCGGCCTGGTAGACGTGCTGCCGCCCTGCGGCCTGGATGCGTTTGAGGCCGCAGGGGTCAATGCCGCGAAAATAGGGAATAGCGTCCCAGTCAATACCCATGCTGCTGCGCCTCCGTTTGGTCGTTCAAACGAACTGCGCGATCACAATCAGGACGACAATCAGGCCAGCGGCCAGCAGCCCGATGCGGCGCAGGTCGCTGGCGACGTAGCCGTACTGCCGGCGCAGTTCTTCGGGGGTGACGATTTTGGTCGGGTGCATCAGATGATAGCGCACCGTTTCCATATCAAGCTGCTCCGGCTTGCCGTTCGTGTCGTCGCGGCGGGCGGCGCGGCGCTCGCTCACGCGACCGGCGCTCAGGGCGGCTCGCTCCGGCGGGCGGCGCGAGCGTGTTTCCGTCACCGGGCGGTAGGGCACGGCGGGGGCGGCTTTGGGCAGCGTAGTGGGTTTGGGTGGCGCAGCAGGTTTCGCCTGTGCGGGTTTTTCCGGTTGGCTCGTTTCGCCGCGCTCTTCGGCGATTTGCCGGCGAGCGCGTTCAAGGGCATCCTGGGGCAGATTGGGTGAAACGCTGCGGTTTTTTCGCTTGGACATAATCGAGCCTTTAGCCTTTTGGCGGGTGGTAAGTGGCCGGTTCTGGATACCGGCTTCCACGTTAGCTTACTGCATATCGGCAGAATTTCAAGATATGGCAGATTAAGAAATACTCGCCGCCGGCGCTAAAAACTCTCGCTCACGCGCTCGGCAAACACGATGATGCGCTGCGTATTGACCTGGTACGGATAACACGAAATGAGGGTCGCGGTCGGGCCGCCGCGCGGATTAAGGACGTGAACATCGGTCGGTTTGACGATTTCCCAACCGGTGACGCGGTAGGTGTAAATTTTGGTATTGGTGCGGACGAAAAACTCGTCGCCCGGCTCAAGCTGGTCAAGGTGGCGGAAGTACTCGCCGTAGATGTCATTGTGCGCCGACAGCACCAGGTTGCCCTGATCGTCGGCGGGGGTGACGCCGTTTTGAAGCTGGCCGACGCCCAGCTTGAGCGCCTCCCAGTCCACGCCCTGCACGATGGTCTGATCTACCCGCAGCTTGGGGATGCTGATCGCCAGGGCGGTTTCGGCGGTCGGCGGCGGGCGGAAAGTGATCGGCTGCAAAACCTGACTTTCCACCAGCGTCCACAGGTTGGCCGGGATTTCCTCGTAGTTAAAACGCGCGCCGCCGGGCGCGGTCGGCGGTGTATGGCCGCCGGGCAGCACCACCTGGCTGATCTGAAGCTGCGGCGTGGGTTCCAGCGTGGGGATGCTGGCGCGGCGCTGTTCGTCGGCCAGGGCTTGCGCCGAGGCGGTTTCTTCCTGTAGTTTGGTGATGCCGGTAAGCATCTGGTAGCCGAGGAAAATCAGCCCGGCGACGGCGGCAACTTCCACCAGCAGCAGCAGTTGATTGGTGAAACTGCGCCAGAAACGGTCATCTGCTGCTTTGTTTTTGCCCGGTGCGCGATAGGCATTTTCGCCGGGGTCGTCCTCGAACTGGGGCGCGGCGTCGCCATCCGGCGCGGGGCGAGCCTGCGCTTTAGGCGGCGCGGGCTGCGAAAGCGGGCGGTCGGCGGGCGTGGCGGCAGGTTCGGCCACCACCCGCCCGGCGCGCTGCAAGCGGTTGAGGTTCTTCAACCGTTCCTCGCGCTTGCGGATGGCGAGAATCCGTTCCAGTTCCTCAATCGAAAGTTCGTCTACAGGCCGTTTATCGCGCATACATCAAGTTGTGAGGGATCAGTCCCTCATACCTTCCTCGCCACCGCAAACACTTCGCGCTCGAAAAACCAGCGGAAGGGCGGCACTTTAAACGCCAGGATACGCAGCCCGGCCAGAATCAGATTTTCCTGCCGGTGCTGCGGCGGGCTGTCCAGCCAGACTTTGCCGGCAAACCCGGCCCTGCGCAGCGTGCGCCCCAGGCTGCGAATGGACTGCTCGTTGACGTGGACGTGCTGGTTGACGGCCACGCCGAACTGGCGCGGGTCTTTCGGGTAGCGGTCGCCCTGTCCCATCAGCGTCCGCACCCGCCGCACCAGCGGGTAGGCGTATCGGTCGTACCAGATGTTCGGCGCGGTATGGACGATGAAGCGCCCATTCGGTTTTAACACGCGGTGGACTTCCAGCATGGCGGTGTGCAGTTCCCAGGGATGCAGGTGTTCCACCACATCGAACATCAGCACGCGGTCGAATACGCCGTCCGGGAAGGGCAGATATTTGGCGTCGGCCTGCATAACCGCCATCCTGCCGGGCGCGATGCCCTCGACCGACTGGATGACAGTCTGCGACATCCTGACGGCCACCGCCGCGTAATCAATGCCGTAGGCGTCCGCGCCCAGGCTGGCACAGTGGCGCAGGATTTCGCCGCGCCCGCAGCCCACGTCCAGGATCGCCATGCCCGGCGATACTTCGGCCAGCTTGAACGCGGCAGACAGCCGCCGGGACAGGTGTTCGCCTTCGCTGGCGGTGAATTCGTCATAACCTTCACACGCCGTCAGAAAATACTCTTCCGTGTACAGCGTGGAGGGCAGGGGTTGTTGGTTGGGTTGGTCGTTCAAAGTCTACGTGCCTGAAGCAGCTGAGAATCAGTACCGGCGGATTCGCCCGATTGGTTTAAGGCGATTATACAGTACGCGGCGCGCCTTGCAACCGGAAAAGCATCGGCTTTAACGCGCCGGCAGCGGGCCGGTGGCAGTTTTGACGGCGTTGCGTTCGTCCAGGATGAGGACGCGCGGCTGCCAGTCCGCCGGGGGCGGCAGCGGCAGATATGAAAAAGCCATGATAATCACGCGGTCGCCCACGCTCACCAGCCGGGCCGCCGCGCCGTTGAGGCCGATTTCGCCGCTGCCGGGGGCGCCGGGGATGACATACGTCTCCTGGCGGCTGCCGTTTTCGATGTCCACCACCAGCACCTTTTCGTAAGGGAAGATGCCGGCCTCGTCCAGCAGGTGGCTGTCAATACTGATGCTGCCCTCGTAGTTGATGTTGGCAGACGTGACGCGGGCCTGATGCAGTTTAGCGCGAATCATGGCGACGTACATAGCGGGGAAAACCTTTTCCAGATGCGACAGTCGCGCCATTATACCTGAGCGCGCCGCGTTTCTGAATGTTCTTCGCAAATTCTCCGCTGTCGGATTGGATGTATGTGGCGTCATGCCTCATCATTTTTCTGGCATCGTGGTGTTAGATCGTCCCGCGCCAGCCGTAGGGGCGATCCTGCGTGGTCGCCCCGGTGGTGAACGTGACCATACCGGGGATGGCACGCAGGCCATCCCCTACTATGACGATGAGCCTGTACCGCCCCACCCACAAAACGACCTTCTAACCATGCTTAACGGCGCGGTACGGCGCTTCCATGTATGATGGGTATGGGGGCGGGCGTCCGGCCTGACCCGTATCCTGAGCAGCATTCTGGCGGTATTCGTTATGAACAACGCGGACGATGGATAAAAAAGACGAGACTCGCGTTGATGAAGGGCGGCTGATCGAGCGCGCCCGGCAGGGGGACGCCGACGCCTTTGCCCGGCTGTACCGGGCGAACGTGCAGGCGATCTACCGCTACATCTATCACCGGGTGAACGATACACATCTGGCGGAAGACCTGACCGGGGATGTGTTCGTCCGGGCGCTGAAGGGCATGGCCGCCTACCAGGATCAGGGCAGACCCTTCGTCGCCTGGCTGTACCGGATCGCTCATGCCCGCGTGGTGGATTACTACCGGCAGACGAGCCGCCGCCCCGTGGAAAGCGACATCGAAGCTGAACCGATTCCGGTCAGCGCCGATATGGATCGTTCGCTGCTGCGACGGCAGGCCGCTCGCACGCTGCGAGAAGCCATCGCCCGGCTGACGGACGAACAGCAGCAGGTTGTCGTCCTGCGATTTATTGAGGGGCATTCCCTCGAAACGACGGCGCAGATTATGGGCAAAAACGCCAATGCCATCAAAGCCTTACAGCACCGGGCGCTGCGCTCGCTGGCAGGGCGTCTGTCCCGCGCCGGTTTCGACGTGGATGCGATTTTATCCGGCCTGTCATCATGACCGATTTTGATACCCTCCTGGCGCAGTGCCTCGACGCCGTAATCAGCGGGCAGATGACCCTGGCCGAATGCCTGGAACGTTACCCCGATGTGGCGGATGAGTTGAAACCTGTTTTACAGGCCGGCCTGCTGACGGCGCGCCTGAAAAAGCCGGAGATGGCAGCCGGCGCAGTAGACGCGCTGGAAGCCCGCCTGCGGTCGGCGATGGATGCCCCCCCGTCGCCCCCGCTGCGGCTGATACACCTGCCGCCCGCCCTGGGCCGGCTGGCGGCGGCGGCGCTGATCGTGGCCGTGCTGGCCTTCGGCGGCGGCGTGCTGGTGTCGGCTTCGGCCAGCAGCCTGCCCGGCGATCCGCTCTACGGCCTCAAACGCCTGTGGGAAGCCATCATCCTGGCGCTTTCGCCGCTGACCGGCCCGCTGGATGATCTGTGGCTGTCGGTGGCCGAAGTTCGGCTGGACGAAGTGGAGGCGCTGGCCGCCGCCGACCGGCTGACGCCGGAGGCGCTGAACGACCTGTACCGGGCAGTCGCGCAGGCCGTCCTGTATGCCGATGCCGCTTCGCAGGCGCGGGCGCTGCAAGTGCTGGCCGAAGCGCGCGAAGACCTCAGCCGCGCCGCGCCGCCGCCAGGGGGTGAAACCGTCCACCGCGCGCTGCTGGATTGGATTGCGCCGCAGGTGGAGTCCGGCCAACTGATACCGCCTGCCGGCATCGAGCCGCCGCAGAACGTCCCGCCGACGATTACGCCGACCGAAACGTTAACGCCTGTGCCGACGGCGACCGATACACCGACGATCACGCCGACCGAAACGTTAACGCCTGTGCCGACGGCGACCGATACGCCGACGGCTACGCTCACGCGGACGCCCACGCCGTCGCGGACGCCGACGCCCACGCCAACGGCCACCTACACGCCGACACCGACGCCGACGGCTACCTTCACCTGGACGCCGCTGCCGCTGCCGCAGCGCACGCCGGATGGCAGCAGGCCGACCCTCACGCCGTCCCTCGCCGGGCAGCCGATCAGCACACCCATCGTCATCCCGACCTGGGATGCCACCCTGCGCGTGCGGGAAACCGAGCGCGCGCTCCAGATGACCCAAACCGCCGGGCCGCCGCTGACGCCGACCGCCGGCCCATAGCGCAGGCCGGCACAATCCGGTCAATCCTGTAGGGGAGGGTTCAGAGGCTGTTATGTGCTTTGCCATCCCAGCAGGGCGCTGAAACGGCTTTTTACGCCCGCCCGCTTTTTGCCCTCACCCCCAGCCCCTCTCCCGAACGCGCTGCGCGCTGGCGGAGGGGAGACAGACATGAGGTTTTTCCTCCCCCTCGCCCAGCCACGAAGTGGCGGTCGGGAGAGGGGGAACGAGGGGGTGAGGGCCAACCGGCAGCGCCGAAGGGCATAACACGCTCTAGAAACTCACCCCTGCATCCACAGGTTTTAGAAGTAACTGCTCAACAGCTGAAGCACGCGCAGGATGTTCTGCGGGTCGCCGGACTGGACGCGGGTGGCGCTGGCGCGGGCGATGCCGTTAAGCGCGTTCACGTCCGCGTTTGAGCCATAAGCGACCGGCACGACGATCACCGGGTTAACGGCGTCCCGCGTGGCCGCGATGGACTGGATGGCGTCGTTGAGTGTTACACCTTCGCTGGCGGTGTCGGCGCCGTCGCTGAGGATGACCACCGCCCGGATGCGGTCGGCGTCGTCCTGCCGCGCGATCTGGTTCAGCACTTCCACCAGCCCGCTGTAAAGCGCCGTGCCGCCGTCGGCGCGCAGGTTTTCGATGCGGCTGCGGATGTTGGCGCGGTTGGTTTCCAGCGTGTCCATCGCCACCAGGTTTTGCACCTGGTCATTAAAGACCGCCAGACCGACCCGGTTACGGCCTTCCATCTGTTCGATGAAGGCCAGCGCCGCCTGTTTGGCCTGGTCAAGTTTGCCCTCGTCGAGCATTGAGCCGGAAACGTCAATCAGCAGCACCACGTCGGCCTGCTTTTTGACCAGTGACCAGCTTTGCTGGATGGCCGCGATCACTTCCGGCGCTGGCACGTCCAGCACCGTGCGCGGCTGCGTCACGTCCACGCCGTTTTCCGCCACGAACGGGAAGGTCAGCTCAACGTCGGTGTTGGCGGGGCGGAAGCCTTCGCTCATGATGATGGTCTGCATCGCCGGCGTCAGCACGAACTCGGTGAAGACCCGTGCCGCTTCCTGCTGTTCCGGCGTCACCCAATCGGCGTTGAGGATGCCGAAGGGGTGTTCGTGCCAGAACGTGCCTTCTTCGGGATAGATGGCGACCAGCGGCTCCTGGGGTTTGGTGCAGGTCTGGTCGCCCTGCTGCGCGCCCCGGTTCAGGCACAGCAGGTCGGTTTCTTCCAGTGCCAGGAAGTCCAGGTAATCCGGCCCCCGGCTGATGTATTCCAGAAAATCCTCGGTGCGGCTGGAATAATGGCGCACCAGACCTTCAATCCGTTTGACGCACTCCTGCACGTCCGGGCTGTTGACCGCTTCCAGCGTCAGCCGCCGTTCGCTGAAGCCATTCTGGCGGGCGCAGGCATAAAACTCGCCGATGGTGGTGGACAGGCCGGTTGAACTGATGCGCGGGTCGGTATGGCCGTAAAAGACGGCGCGGCGGCAGCTCGTTACGTTGTAATCGCACCAGCCGTTGTCGCTTTCCAGCACGCCCAGCAGGTCGTTCCAGCTAATGTCCTGCTTGCCGATCTGCTGGCGAATGGCGTCCAGCCGGCTTTGCCACATGGCGATCACCACCGGCGTGACGGCAGTAGCCTTGGCCTGCGACAGATCAAAAATCTGCCGCCCGGTGTTGAAGTTCACCTGCGCCAGCCAATGGCTGACCGACGGCTGGAAGATGGTCGGATGGTAAACGTTTTCGTTGTTGGGCGCGACGATGGCGTTGATGACACCCTGCGCCACCGAGCCGGACGAACCGGTGGTCGGCTGCTGCCCGGCCACGAAAATCGGGCGTTCGCCTTCCGCCCACGCCTGGCCGGTGACGGGGTTTTTGCCCTCCGCCGACAAGCGGTTAAATTGCTCGATGATGCGCGGCATGTACTGCTGCGACTCCAGCGAATAGGCGATAAACACGTCTATGGCATTGGACGGGCGCGCCACGCCGCCGGTTTCGTGATAGGTTTCATAGCCCTGGCGCATGTAATCGGGCAGTTGGATGCCGCCGGTAGACACCTGGCCGCCGCCCCCTCCGCCGTCGCAGGCGGCCAGCAGCGCCGCCAGCAGCAGCATAATCCCGCGAATGAATTTTGACATGCTTGTTTTTCTCCTTTCGGTTATGTTTG
>JACAES010000037.1 GCA_013388735.1 Chloroflexota bacterium
AGGATGGCGATCTGGAAGGCGACGTACACTTCCGACAGGCCGCCGGCGACGAACGTCACGACGGCGAACACCACCAGCGCGCCGGGGGGGATTCGCCCAGGGGAGCGGCGCAGCGTATAAACGAAATATCCAACCAGGAAGGAGAGCGCGATCAGCGGGATGGTGTAGGGGATGACCGCGCCCATCCAGTACAACGACTGGATGCGGCTGGGCGTGCCGTCGAAAACGGCGAAAACCACCAGCGCGCCCAGCGCCAGCGCCATAAAACGCGCCTGCGGCAGCCGGATAACCAGCAAAATCTGGTAAATCGCCCAGGCCGCCGCCGCCGTCCAGACCGCCAGCACCAGCGCCGGCAGCGCCGCCGCCAGTCCCGGCCCAACCGGTGCAGCGATCCCCTTTACTATCCATTCGGTGAATCGTCCACCCCAGTTGTTGTACCACCACAGCGCCGAACCGATCACGCCGTCCGACAGCGCCCGCGAGGCCGTGCAGTAATCATCGGCCATGTAGCGGCTGTACAGCCCGGCATAGGCCATCGCCAGCAGCGGCAGCAGCAGGGCGGCCAGCAGCAGCACCGGAGTCACTTTGCGCGCGGTGTTTTCCATAAAAACCTGTCCTGTAAATGCAATTAATCCACACTCCATCCTACACCAATCCTCCGACGGCGAAACGTAAAAACACCCACTCATCTGGCACTAAGCGCGCTTTTATCTTGGTTTCACAGTTTTTTCAGCCATGAACTCTACATTGAGAAACGGTAAGCGTGTGACGATTTCTCTCTCATATATCCACGCTTTGTTCTGGGAGGAGTAAACATGCACAAAAGAAGTGTGATCTACGTGTTTGTCGCGCTGCTGGCGCTGGCGGCGCTTTCGGCTGTGGGGCTGGCCGCCGCGCAGGACGACTCCGATGCGTCGCCTTATCTGGGCATCCTGGTGGCGGAAGCCCCGGACGGCGGCGTCCTAGTGCGGGAAGTCGCGCCGGATAGCCCCGGTGAAGAGGCCGGCATTCAGCAGGGTGACATCCTGAAAGCCATCAACGACCAGGCCGTGTCGCCGGATACGATTCGTGACGTGCTGGCGGCTTTCGCCGTCGGCGATACCGTCACGCTTTCGGTCGAGCGCGACGGCGAGACGCTGGCGCTGGAAGCGACCCTGGCCGCCCGGCCTGAAGAATCGGTGATGCCGCCTTCCAACAGCTTCCACATGCAGGAGGCTGTGTTGTTCGGCCTGGCGCTGGAAGCGACTGACGATGGCCTGGTCGTGCGCGAGGTGGCGGCGGGGTCGCCTGCCGAGGAAGCCGGGTTGCAGGTCGGGGACATCATCACTCGAATTGGCGATACTGAGGTGACGGAACTGCGCGACATTGTTGAGGCTATGCGCGCCCTGCGGGACAGCGAAATGCTGGCGGTCGAGGTGAACCGGGACGGCGAGACGATCACGCTGGAAGTTGAACCCGGCCAGTTCGGGTTTTTGGGCCGGATGCCGAATCTGGAAACACCCTTCAACTTCAATATGATGCCGGGCGGCGCGCGTCTGGGGGTGGCCTTCATCATGCTGGACGAAGCAACCGCCGAGGAACGCAACCTTGACCTGACCGAAGGCGCGCTGATTACCGAAGTGGTCGAGGATTCGCCGGCCCAGGCCGCCGGGCTGCTGGTGGACGACATTATCATCGCTGTGAGCGGCGATATCGTAGATGCCGAACGCACCCTGCGCGACCGTCTGCTGGCCTATGAGCCGGACGATACCGTCACCCTGTCCGTGCAGCGCGGCGGCGAGCTGCTGCAACTGAACGCGACGCTGGATGAGATGGGGCTGAACGCGGTGATGCCGGGAGGTTTCCACTTTTTTGGCCCGGACGGTTTTGATTTCAATTTCGGGGACGGCGAATCGGGTTTCTTCTTCGGCCCGCGTGGCTTTAGGTTTCCGAACATTCCTCAGTCTCCGTCCGTAGAACCGGCGCAGCCGAACGTGTAACCCCGGCTGCTGGTTCGTTTTTCATGTCCGACCCGGTTTATACGCCGGGTCGGTTTTTTTTGGGTGACGGCAGAAGGTGGCAGGCGTAAATACAATCTGTTAGAATTAAGTGTTGGTTAAGTATGAAAAATTCCACACTTTGGAAGATGGTTATGATCGGTAATGATGGCACTGCGTGAACTTCCTCATCTGGAACAAACCCTGGGTGAACTGGTACTTGACCTGCTGCGTTCCCGCTATGAGTATCCTGAACTGGTCTTAAGCGCGCCCCTGGACGCGCGCGGCGAAGTGTCTGCCAATGCCGTCCGCGTCACGCAGCATTACACGGCGGCGCTGCTGGCCTATGGCTTTTCGGTTGAGCAGGACGAACTGCGCGAGGCTTCCGAATGGTTTGCCACCCCGTTCCCCAACGAAAACCACCGGCGCATAGATGCGGTGGAGATGAACCGCCTGGAGGCGCTGCTCAGCCTGAACCCCCGGCATACCTATGTCATGCCGCGTCTGTACCAGCTTGTTCAGCAGCGCACGCCCACCGACTACTTTGATATTCAATCCAGCGACCTGACCTTCGATACGCTGTGGGCGATCAAGGTGATGGCACAGGCGCGCGAGGCCGGCATCCTCAACGGCCTGATGAGCGAGGATGATCTGCGCAAATGGTCGAACCGTATGGTGCAGGACATTCGCCGCGATAAAGACCTGGCGCTGGCGCTGCGCCTGCGTTATGAACTGCTGGGCAGGTTGACGCCCAGCCAGCAGCAGAAACATCTGCATAACCTGCTGGTCATCGCGGAGCAGAGTGGGGGCATCTGGGGTTTGAGCCAGGACATGCTCGGCATCGGCCAGTCCATCCAGCAGCAGCAGTTGTCGCCAGACCTGATCGCCGACTACCGCGACATCTTCCGTGATATGGTGCTGAGTACCTGCTACGTGATCGAAAACCTGATGCCGCTGCTGCCGGCTTACCCCGAACTGGGGCCGTCGGTAGCCCG
>JACAES010000027.1 GCA_013388735.1 Chloroflexota bacterium
CTCCCGAACGGGCCTTCGGCACCGGGAGCGGGGCGAAAGCACATACAAACGCGCTTTCCTCCCCTCGCCCGGCCAGGAAGTGGCGGTCGGGAGCGGGGGACCGCGGGGGTGAGGGCGAACTGACGACGCAGCAGGGCATAACACACTCCAGACAGCCCCGACTTTTATAGCGGCAGTGCCATCTAAGATATTAGTATACCATCAATGGAAATTTGACGCTGTTTGTTGGCGGGAAGCCGCGCAATTACAGCCACGCCTCGAAGACGGCTTCTACCTGTGCGCGAGAGACATCCAGCCCCCATTCGCATTGGGCGAACAGGCCGCCGCGCCCGTCGTCCAGCGCCGAACGCACCCGCCCAACGGCGGCGCGCACGTCCGCATCTGTGCCGAAAGGCAGCACGTACTGGCGGTCAATCTCGCCCCAGAAGGTGATCTGCCCCCGGTAGTGCCGCCCCAGGTCTTCGATGTCCATGCAGAACAACTGGGAGTTGAGCGCATCCACGCCGATTTCGATCAGGTCGGGGTAAATGGCGCGGATGTCGCCGTCGGAATGCATGAAGGCGAACTTGCCCGCGTCATGGATGAGGCGGCAATAGTCGGCGTACAGCGGCTTGAACAGCGCCCGCCACAGCGCCGGGGAGATGAGCATCCCCCGCTGCGCGCCCCAATCGTCCAGGAAACCAATGCCGTCCACGTCGGTTTCGCACCAGCGCGCCAGTTCTTGTAGAAAGAACTGATGCACCAGGTCGCGCAGGCGTAACACTTCGTCCGCGCCGTCGGCTAAATCCATAAACAGGGCTTCCGTGCCGCGCAAAAACTGCATTCGCTCGAAGGGGCGGATGCCGGAAGCGGCCAGCACGAAGCGGCTTTCCCCGTCGCAGAAGGCGTTCACCGCCGCAAAGCCGCCGCCGTCCAGGGTTTCGTAGGGGGCGTCGAAGCCGGCCAGCGCCGACCAGTCCGCCAGCGGCGCGTTTTTGACTTCCCCGATCACGCCCGGTTCGCCGACTTCCCACAGGCAGCCCCATTCGTCGGTATAGGTGCCGACCAGACCGGGCGTGCCGGAAGCGCGCCGCGCCGGGGCATAAGGCGCGGGCGGGCGAATCAGGTCTACCGGGAAACGTTCCAGCAGGGCGTTCAGTTCGTCCTGGCGGAACATCTCGATCCCCGGCAGATACCACAGATCGCGGGGGGCGCGGTCGGGCGATTCGAAGCGTAAGGTTTTGATGACGCGCGTGCGGCTGTCCATAAGTTTTTCCGAAAGATGAATTAAACCGGTGACAGGTTGCAGAACGGACGGCGGATTTCAGCCGCCGCCTCTATTGTATCCACTTGCGGCGATTTCTCCATGCCTTCTGGCTGGCTTCGCGTAGGGCTGTCGCATGAAGATACTTCGTCTCGATAAGCAGGCTTTCACCTTTTGCCCCAGATCACTACCCTCAGGGGACATTCATCCTCATTCAGGTCGCCGAATTCAAGGGGCTAACACAGGGCGCAGGATGACAGTTTGAAACGATTGTCCTGGCGCGTCCCTTCCCTATTGGCAGCATTTCGCTGATCGGTAGTAGAATAAACGAGATCTATATCAAAAAAATAATCAATTGGTGGCAAAATAGGGGAATAGTGGGCGAACTTCCCGCCGATGGTGATTGGCGGACGTAAGGTGGTTTTAGCTATCGTAATCGTAGGGAGCGGTTGGATGGGAGACCGTATTGATGAAAATGGGGAAGGCATTGTGATTCTAAGCCAGGACGGGATCATCCTCCAGGTTAACCCGGTGGCCGAAGTCCTGTTTAACCGCCCTGCCGAACAACTGATCGGCAATGAACTGGGCCACCCGGTGATGGCCGGGGAATACAGTGAGATCGAGCTGGTCAGGGCCAATGGGCAGACGGCGCTGGTCGAGATGCGGGTGGAGCAGACCGAATGGGACGGGCATCCCTCTCTGCTGGCGGTGCTGCGGGACGTGACCGAACAGCGGCGTATCACCCAGGAATTGAACCAGGCGAAACGTTTTAATGAAGCCATCTTTAATGCGCTGTCATCGCATATCGCCGTCATCAATCAGACCGGGGAAATCGTGGCGGTGAACCAGGCCTGGGAAACCTTCGCCATCGAAAACGGCGCTCACGATCTCAAAACCGTCGGGGTCGGCAGCAACTACTTTGAAGTCTGCCGCCGGGCGGCGCGCATGGGCGACGAATGGGCGGCCAGAGCGTTACTTGGTTTGCAGACGGTTTTAAGCGGACAGCAGGCGGTTTTTGAGTTAGAATATCCGTGTCATCATCCTGACAAACAGCGCTGGTTTTTGATGCGGGCAACGTCCTTCGCCAGCGACGGGTGGCCGGGGCTGGTGGTCGCGCACGTCGACATCACCGAACAGAAGTTGATGATCCGACAGGAAGTCGAACAGGAAATAGTGGCCGACCTGGCCCAGCGACGGCAGTCAGAGCTGTCCACCCTCGAAACCCTGGCTCGGTTGGCGCCTCTGGGGCGGGGTGAGGAGGCGGCAGTTTTACCCACTTTACGCGAGCGGATGCCGGAACGTTTCGCCGAACTCTCGGCCCAGTGCGCCAGGCTGCTTGATCTGGCCGTCCAGAAGCGCACCTTCGACATCCATCAATCGGTTTCCGGCGAGATGCAGGCGCTGGCCGAATATCTCGGTCTGCTCAAGGTCGGCCCACGCGATGTGATGGAAATTTACCTGGACGCCCTCAAGAGCCGGGTTAGCGAAAATAATGTCAAAAAATCAAATGTGTATATTGAGGAAGGCCGTGTCCTGGTTTTGGAACTGATGGGTTATGTCCTGGCTTTTTATCGAAACTATCTGCCGCCGGTGATTCGGAATCCCATATCATGATCGCAGCTTTCAACCCCTGGGAAACATAAAAAAATGGATAATTATTTGTTAAAACTTTATATCACCGGGCGGACAGTGCGCACCGAACGTGCGATTTTTACCATGCAGCGCTTGTGCGACGAAAACCTGAAAGACCATTACGAACTGGTGATTATTGATGTGCTGGAAAAACCTCACCTGGCCGAAATGGACAAAGTGCTGGCGACACCCACTTTAATCCGTGAACTGCCGCTGCCCCGCCGCCGCATCATTGGCGATTTATCCGATACGCAGAAAATCCTGAATGCTTTAGGTCTGGATACTGGTTCTGCTGGAGAGAGTGTTTGATGACGATCAATAAAATGCCTACGGGGATAGCCGGCCTGGATCATATCGCCAACGGCGGCCTGCCCCAGAACCGGATCACGCTGGTTTCCGGTTCGTCCGGCAGCGCCAAGACCGTTTTTGCCTGTCAGTTTCTGGCGGAAGGCATCCGGCAGGGGGGCGGAAACGGCGTGTTCGTGACCTTTGAAGAATCGCCGGAAGATATTCGCCGCAACATGGCCGGCTTTGGTTGGGACATTCAGCGGTGGGAAGAGGAAGGCCGCTGGTTGTTTGTGGATGCCTCGCAGCAGGCGGACGACGAAACGGTGATGATGGGCGATTATGACCTGGGGGCGCTGTTGGCGCGCATCCAGAATGCGGTTCAGAGGATCGGCGCGCGGCGCATCGCTATGGACTCGCTGGGCGCGATTCTGACGCGGCTGGATAACAGCGCCACCGTGCGCGGCGAACTGTTTCGCATCGCGTTGGCTATCAAAGAGATGGACGTTACGGCGGTGATGACCTCGGAACGTGCCGACGAATACGGTGAGATCGCCCGCTACAACGTCGAGGAATTTGTGGCCGACAACGTGGTGATTTTACGAAACGTGCTGGAAGACGAAAAACGCCGCCGCACCATCGAAATCCTCAAGTTTCGCGGCACCAGCCATGCCAAAGGCGAGTATCCGTTCACCATCGTCCCCGGCCAGGGCATCGTGGTGATCCCGCTGTCGGCGATTGAACTTAAACAGAAATCCTCCAATACGCGCATCACGTCCGGCAACAGCGAGCTGGACCAGATGTGCGGCGGCGGTTTCTTCCGCGATTCCATCGTGCTGGTTTCCGGCGCGACCGGCACCGGCAAAACGCTGATGGCGACCAGCTTCCTGGCCGGCGGCACGACCAATAACGAACGCTGCCTGCTGTTCGCCTTCGAGGAAAGCCGCGACCAGCTTTTCCGCAACGCCATCGGCTGGGGTGTGGATTTTGAACAGATGGAGCGCGACGGCCTGCTGCGGGTGGTGTGTGTCTACCCGGAAACCGCCGGGCTGGAAGATCATCTGATTAAAATGCGCGAGACGATTGATGAGTTCCGACCGAACCGGGTGGCGATTGACAGCCTGTCGGCGATGGAGCGGGTGTCCAGCATTCGCGGCTTCCGCGAGTTTGTGATCGGCCTGACCTCGTTCATCAAACATCGGGAGGTCGCCGGGCTGTACACCTCGACCACGCCCAGCCTGCTGGGCGGCACTTCGATCACCGAAGGGCATATTTCGACCATCACCGATTCGATCATCCTGCTGCGCTACGTCGAAACCTTCGGCGAGATGCACCGGGGGCTGACCGTCCTGAAGATGCGCGGCTCGATGCACGACAAAAATATCCGCGAGTTTACGATTGATGGAAGAGGAATGCACATCGGCAAACCGTTTCGGAATATCTCCGGCATTCTGTCCGGCAACTTTATGTACGTTACGCCGAACGAACTGGATCGAATGCAGGACCTTTTCCAGGATGATATGCCGCCGTCACTATCGTCGCTATGATGGAGCGAACGGAGTCAAACAGCACCCGTTCGCCGCGCGTTTGAAAAAGAAGCAGCCACAACAGCATCATGGAACACGATAATTTTCAGCATCCGGTTTTCCTGTTTCGTTTTTCTGCTGATCAGACCGCGCGGTTTGGTGAATGGCTGGCGCAGACGCCGTTCGCGCCGGTGCATTCGGTCAGCCATCAGGACGAACTGGCGCCGGCTTCCGGCATTGTGATCGCCAACTGCGCGGAAGTGAAACCCGGCGACCTGGCCGGCATCCTGCGGCGGCTGCCGGTGATCGCGCTGACGGCCAACGGGGACGGCGTGCCGGACGACTGCGTGTGGGATTATCTGCCGGCGGTCGGGCTGACCCGCGACCTGCTCCTGCGGTCGCTGCGTGCAGTCGCACAGCGCCACCGCCTGGAGATGATGCGCCACCAACTGCAAGCCAGCGAGGCGCGTTTTCATAACCTGGTCGCGCGTAACTCCGACGGCATCCTGGTGGTGAATGATGAGGGCGTCATTCGTTTCATCAACCCCGCCGCCGAGCGCCTGTTCAATCGCCCGCTCCATGACCTGCTCGATTCGCCGCTGGGCTTCCCGGTCAGCGCCGGGGAAATCACCGAACTGGAAATCCTGCAAGGTCGGGGCGAGGTGGCGACTGTCGAGATGCGGGTGGAACAAACCGAATGGGATGGTTTTCCGGCCTACCTGCTGTCACTGCGGGACATCACCGAACGCAAGCGCACGGAGCAGGCGCTCAACGAGGCCGTTAAAACCAATTACCAGTTTGCAGCCGCCATCGCCAGCTTCAGCGTCGGCGTCATCATCACCGACCCCGGCCAGCCCGATAACCCGATTGTGTTCGTCAACGCCGGCTTCACCAGCATCACCGGCTATCGCCCGGACGAAGTGATCGGCCAGAACTGGCGCTTCCTGCATGGGCCGGACACCGACGCGGCTTCTGTGCAGCGGATTGAAAACGCCCTCCAAACCGTGCGCCCGCTTAACTGCATCATCCTCAACTACCGCAAGGACGGCACGCCCTTCTGGAACGAAGTGAACATCAATCCGGTTTTTGACGACGATGGGCATCTGATTAATTTCGTGGCGCTGCATATTGACGTAACGCTGCGCAAGCAGGCCGAACAGGCGCTTCTGGAACAGGAACGCCTGCGGGTGGCGCTGGACAAAGAGAAGGAACTGAGCAGCGTCAAAAACCTGTTTATGTCCACCATCTCGCACGAGTTCCGCACGCCCCTGGCGGTGATCCAGACGGCTGCCGAAATGCTTGACCGCTACGCCGCCCGGATGAACGACCAGCAGCGCCACGAACGGCTGATGTCCATCCTGACCCAGGTTCGCCACCTGGAAGTCATGCTGGACGAAATTTCGGTCATCATTCGCGCCGAACTTAACCGGATGGAATTCCAGCCGATCTATCTGGATGTCAAACAGTTCTGCCAGATGGTGATCGACGATGTCCAATCCACCGTTGGGTCGAATCACCGGCTGATCTTCACGGTCGAGGACGGCGTCTATGAAATGTCGGTGGACGCCAAACTGCTGCGGCACATCCTGAACAACCTGCTGGGCAACGCCGTTAAGTATTCTAAGCCCGGCAGCGAAGTACGCCTCGACCTGTCATTCGACGGCGATTTCGTGGTCTTTCGCATCGGCGATCAGGGCATCGGCATCCCGGAGCAGGATCAGCCGCGCCTGTTCGAGGCGTTTTATCGCGGCAGCAACGTGGATGCGATCGGCGGGACGGGGCTGGGGCTGAAGGTCGTTCACGACTGCGTGATGCTGCATGGCGGGGAAATCGCCGTCGAAAGCCGACTGGGACAGGGGACGACCATGATCGTCCGCCTGCCCCGCCGGCAAACGGCAGTTGATGAGGATTAAACGCTGAGATGCCCCGGTTCTATTTCTGTTTCGCCAGGTCGGCCTGGTAAGCCTTCCAGCCTGGACACCAGGTGGTGTGCCAGCGCCAGAACCGCGCTATCAAGGATTTCGGGTTGGCTTCGGCGCGGGCGCGCAGCGGGCAGGATTCACATTTGTGCTGTGTTTTGATCGGTTCGCTCATGGATGGTTCCCCCTGATTGCTTTCTGACAGTCTACAACAAAAACCAGCCGCCTTGCCCCCACATTTGCAGGGATTATGAACTGGATTAACGGCTGGTCTGCAACCTGTCCAGACGGGCAGGCTACTTGCGCACCACGTTATGCTGGAGCGCGATGGCGACGGCCTCGGTGCGGCTTTCCGCGCTCAGTTTGGAGAGGATGTTGCTGACGTGAAACTTGATGGTCGAGTCGCTCAATGTCAGGCGGGCGGCGATCTCGCCGTTGTTCAGCCCTTCGATCATCAGCGCCAGCACCTCGCGCTCGCGGGCGGTGAGGTCGTGGCCGATCTCCGGCGGGCGGGTGGCGACGTGGATAAGCGCCTGCGCCGCTTCGGGCGCCAGCGTGGAGCGCCCGGCGTGGGCGGCGCGGATGGCGTTCGCCAGTTCTTCGGCCTCGACGTTTTTGAGCAGATAGCTGATGGCCCCGGCCTTGAGCGCCCGCTCAACCAGGTCTTCTTCCGGGAAGCTGGTGAGGGCGATGATTTTCACCTGCGGGCATCTGGCGCGGATGGCCTCGGTGGCTGATGCGCCGTCCATGCCGGGCATGACTAAATCCATCAGGATGACCTCCGGCTGAAGCTGGATGCACAGCCGGACGGCTTCTTCGCCGCTGTCGGCCTCGCCCACCATTTCCAGGTCGGAGAAGGCCGTCAGAAAGGTTCGCAATCCCTTGCGCACCATTTTGTGATCGTCCACGATCATCACACGTATCGTCATTGGGCTTATCCTATTGCGAACCTTTGTTTTCCCACCGGGCGACGATCAACGTTCCGCGCCCCGGCTGACTTTCGATGGTTAAGGCTGCGCCGATGGCCTGGGCGCGTTCAGCCATGATACCCAGTCCCAGGCGGGTTGGCGATACCGAACGAACGTCGAAGCCGCGCCCGTCGTCGCAGATGCGCAGTTCGGCGTAACCGGCCTGGCCGTCCAGGGTAACGGTTGCCGCGGAAGCCTCGGCGTGTTTGGCGGTGTTGTTCAGCGCCTCCTGCGCGATGCGGTAGAAGACCACTTTGACATCGGTCGGCAGCGGTTCGCGCCCGATGACCGACAGGCGCACCGGGAAGCCGGCGCGCGCCGCCGCCGCATCCACCAGATGCCGCAGCGAATCGGCCAGTTCCGCCTGGAGCAGCGCCGCCGGACGCAGTTCCAGCAGCAGGGTACGCATCTCCGCCAGCGCGCCGCGCGTCAGCAGGCGCACCTGTTCCAGCAGGCTGCCGCCTTCCGCCGGGTCATCCTTCCAGACGCGCGGCACAACTTCCGCGATTAGGCTGGCAGAAAACAGGGTTTGCGTCACCGAGTCGTGCAGGTCGCGCGCCAGCCGCCCGCGTTCAGCCTCTGCTGCCGACCGTTCGACACGCTCGCGCAGGCGGGTATTTTCAATCGCCAGGGCGGCCTGTTCGGCAAAGGTGGCCGCGATTTCGACCTGTTCATGCGGGAATTCCTGAGGCGTCCGGTAATAAAAGATCAGGCTGCCGAACAGTTCGTCTTTAATCACCAGCGGCAGCGCCAGCGAACCGGCGTAGCGGGTGCGGATCAGCGCCTGGCGGGCGCGCGTTTTGGGGTCGAGCAGGGGGTCGTTGAGGGCGGCTTCGGCATAACCGGGCGGGTAGTTGCTGAAGCTGACGCGGCGCATGAGCATGGTTTCGCGGTGCGGGAAGCTGCCCGGCGCGGCCAGCGAAATCGGCTGTGTTTCGGCCAGTTCATCCGGCCAACCGCAGCTTGCTTCCAGCGTGGCGCTTTCGTTTTCCATATCCATGCTGTGCAAAACGCAGGCATCGGCATGCAGCAGATCGCGCGCCTGCGTGACGATAAAATCCAGGATGTCCTTGAGTGAACGGCTGGAATTGATGATGGCGATGGTGCTGCGCAGGCTTTCGGCGATCTGCTTGCGGCGCTCCAGTTCGTAAGTGCGTTCTTCGACGCGCTGTTCCAGTTCCAGATTGGCGCGCCGCAGGGCGTCCTGGGCGCGTTTGTGTTCAATCGCCACGCCGGCCAGATGGGCGGCGGTCTGGAGAGTTTGCAGTTCGGTTTCGGTGGGGGCGCGCGGGTGGCGGTAATACATGGCGAATGTCCCCAGCACATGCCCGGCGGACGAAAAGACCGGCTCTGACCAGCAGGCGCGCAGGTGGTGTCTGAGCGCCAGGTCGCGTTGGCCGTCCCAGCGCGAGTCTTCGGCGATGTCCTCGACCACCACCCGCTGCCTGAGATAGGCCGCCGTCCCGCACGAACCAACCGCCGGGCCGATTTTCAGCCCTTCCAGGGCAGCGGCGTAAGCGGCGGGCAGGCTGACGGATGCGCCCAGGTAGAGCCGCCGTCCGTTCAGCAGCAGGATGAGTCCCTGCATCCCCGGCGACTGTTCCTCGGCGATGCGCACCAGGATATGCAGCGTTTCGGTCAGGGTGCTTTCGGCAGCCAGCAGTTCCAGGAAGCGGCGGTGTCCGGCCTGGATAGCCTGGAAGCGGCGGCGTTCCAGCACGCTGGCGAAGATGCCTGTGACCATGTTCAGCAGGTCGAGGGCTTCTGCCGTCCAGTCATCCGGGCGGCTGTGGGTGCTAAAACCGATGAAGCCGATCACCTGCCCCTGGCTTTCCAGCGGCGCGGTGACAAGCGCCCAAATCCCCTCACAATCAAATTCCTGCTGTTCGGCGGCGGCTTCCGGCGGCAGATCAGCCGTTCCGCGCCGGTAGATGACGGTTTCGCGGCGCAGCGTGCGCAGGTTAAACCAGGGAAAAGCCTCGATGGAAATGTTCTGAATCCGGCTACGCTGAGCAGGGATGCCGTCGGCGCACCATTCATAAGCGCCGTTCATCCACTGGCCGTCGTCGGTATACAGGCCGATGAAACAGCGATCCGCGCCGGCGAACTCGCCCAACATCTGAAGCGAATGCTGGATGCCATCGTCAATCTGTTCGTCGCGCAGGTTAATAAAACGGGTGGAAATCTGATTGGTGAGCGCCTCTAATTCCAGTCGGCGCTGGAGCGCAGCCTCGATGCGCTGGAATTCCGCCGGCGTGGTGTCTGGACGCGCGTCTGCGAGCATGGCTCAATTTTCCGTCAATATATGATTCTCTATACCCTAGACATCTGTTTATCGGCAAGGGAGTGACAGAACTCACCAAAAATGCCGGACAAAGGTCATTATTCGGGTGTATTTCACGTCAGTGCGATTTCGCCCTCATCCCCCTGACCCCCTTCTCCCGATCGCCGCTTCGCGGCTGGGAGACGGGGGAAGCAAAGGCGACAGTGCTGATTTTCGCCCCTCGCCCAGTGCCGAAGGCACGTTCGGGAGAGGGGACGGGGGTGAGGGCTGTCCCCTGAGTGCGAGGGGGTGGGGGCAAAAGCACTCTGCACCAACTTGAAATGCACCCTCATTATGCCCTCGGCTTGACGCAGTGTGTTATAATAATCTTAAGGGAGAAAAAGCTTATGTTTCGAAAACCGATCGAATATTTTCTGTATCCGGTTCATGATCTTGATGATCTGCCCGCGCCGGTCGTGGAGATGATTCGCCGGCACGCGGACTTAAAGACGATTCGGCATATCGTGGTCGTGCCGCCGCAGGATTACGCTATCGCCCGCTACACCCGCCGCAAGAGTCTGTCGTTCGGCCTGCGCGTGACGCCGCAGCGCACGCTGGTATCCGCCGGCGGGCGCATCGTGGTGGTGGAGATGGCCGCCGACGGCGCGCTGTCCGCCCGCGCCATCCTGCTTGAGAACCTGCTGTACGCCGACCTGGCGACCATTCTGCTGTACGGTTATATGAAGCTAGTCTGGGCAGAAAATGAACAGGTTGAAACGCTGCTGATCGAATATAACACGGTGGGCGAACACATCATGCGCCACCTGCTGGAAGAGGCGCGCACGCAAATCGCGGCGCGTTCGGCGCTGGCCGATCTTCCCGGTCAGGCGTTCCAACTGCCGTTCAAGTTCCAGAACTATCTGAAGTACAGCCTGCTGCCCGGCGAGCAGGTGCAGGCGGCGGTGTTCGAGCCGGCCAGACGCCAGGGCAAGCGGTGGTACAGCCCGTATATCGCGCCTAACCGCGCCGTCGCCATCACCAGCCGGCATCTCATCATCCTGGAAGAAGAACTCAGGCGCTTCCTGCTCCCCCGGCTGGAAAAACGGGAGAGCATCACTTACGGCATTATCACCCGGTTCTGCCCGTCAGACCGCGTGCAGGCTTTGAACGTTCACCGCGAGGCCGAAATGACCTGGCTGGACATCAAGCTGGAGGCCGGCGCGGCAGCCACTGCGTTACGCCTGCCACTGGATGACGACAACGCCGCTGCGTTGCGCGAAACCTGGGAAACGACGCGGGCGCAGCTCGCCGCCGGATGAAACAGGCCGGCAGCAGCATACAGCGGTGGTTGAGCGCAAACCGATAAAAGACGCTGTTTTTGCCTACTCGGATGGTTCCTGGGGAAGGTCAGACAGCAGCGATTCGATAGCAGAGCGCAAATTCGGCAGGTCTTCTACAGCCGCCCAAATGTTGTCGAGGACTACGCGGTCGTAATTGTGCGCCAGAAAATCGCGGAAGGTTATTAATTTCTGCCAGTTAATCTGCGGATTGGCCTCGCGCGCCTCCGGTGGTAAACGTTTAGCAATCTCCCCGATCACTTCATAAGCGTGGATAACTGCGAACTGAGTCTTGCGATCACTCATAAATGCGGCGCGCCCATCGCTGGTGAAAGCCGCCACACTGTCCAGATATTCCAGCATGTCAAGCAGATAATCGCGCAGATATTTCATAACGGCACGGCGTCCTTGAGGACACGCTGTAAAAACCGTTTATCCTCGATACCATCAGGAATCAGGCTGACATCGCGCCCGATCAATGTTTTCAGATCAAGCCATAGGCCAACCAGATCAAAGATGCTGCGGTCAGATGGAAAACTGATTAATAAATCTATATCGCTGTCCGGGCGCGCCTCGCCGCGCGCGATGCTCCCAAAAACGCGCACGTTAGACGCGCCGTATTCGGCTGCCAGCCGCAAAATTGCCTCGCGTTTATCGCCGAGGATGTCCTGAATGCCCAGACCGCGAACAGGTTGATCGGCCATGAATCCTCAATCCCAGCCATTTAAGCGCATTATATCATGCTGAAGTAACGTTAAACAGCATCTCAGCCACCGGCGCTCACCGGGTATTCATGCGGCTTTGCGGTCGGCTTTAAGCTGGCCGTTGTATCATGAAAAAAAATGCGCGCTGAATACCTGGAGATTGGCTATCGTGGAGAAAGTGTTTGAGCGGCGGTCGGTCATCCCGACGACAGTAGAGCATATGTGGGCGTTCCACGAGGACAAACGCGCCCTGGCCCGGTTGACGCCGCCGCCGCTGTGGGTGCGCCGCGTGCGGGACGAGATGCGTTCGTTAACCGATGGCGAACTGGAATTTCAACTCTGGCTGGGGCCGCTGCCGGTGCGCTGGGTGGCGCGGCACGAACCGGGCCCGCTGGACACATCCTTCGCCGACCGGATGCTGGCCGGGCCGCTGGCGTCCTGGCGGCACGAACATATCTTCCGCGCCGTCCCCGGCGGCGTTGAACTGACCGACCGCGTGACCTACGCGCACAAGCCGGGGTTGGCCGGGCTGTGGACACGGCTGCTGTTCGACGGCCTGCCGCTGAAATTCCTGTTTTTCTACCGCCACCTGCGGACGCGGCTGGCGCTGGGGGGGAAGCGGTAGCAGTCGCCAGTCGTAAGACAACACAGCCGTAGAGTGAGCTTAAGCCCTCTGGCTGCTGCGTTAAACCGAAAAAATATCCCTGACCGGCAGCACAAAACCCGGCAGCATGTCCTCGCCGTCCAGCGCGGCATCAAGGGTGAACAACTGGCCGTTCAGGCTGCCATCGTCGTTCAACCGGAACACATACACTTTCTGGTCATCCGGGTAAACCGCCCACACCCGGCGCGTCCCCGCACGCCGGTATTCGTTCGCTTTTTTCCACACATCTTCACGCCCGGAGACGATCTCGACCGCCAGATCAGGCGCGAAGTCAAATTCGGCGGGGATTTGCGGCGCGCGCCCCTTCGAGACAAAAGCCGCGTCCGGCTGGCGAACGGTTCCTGGCCCAAGCTTAAAACCGCCATCCGCCCCGGTCACGTAACCCAGATCGCGCGGAATGACGAAGGCATTCAGGAAATGTCCGATGCGCATCGCCAGAATCGTACTGATCGGTTTGGACGCCGGCATTTCGACAATTTCCCCCTCTTCCAGTTCGAGGCGTCTGCCTTCATTTTCCGGCAGCCGGGCGATTTCCCGGAATTCTTCGGCGGTATACAGTTTTTGCTGTTCGTGGGCGACCATCGTTCGCAGCCTCATGTTATTCCACTCTCAATTATACAGCAGACGGCACGCCCTCGATGGGCGAGGGCGGGTTTGCGAAACCCGCCCCTGCGCCATGTTTTGCGTCTTCGCCCCTTTGCGATCTTGGCGTTACGTCTTTCCCGTTTGGGCGCGCACGCCGGCGCGCTTACCCCTTGATGCTGCCCGCCAGCAGGCCGCGAATGAAATAACGTCCCAGCAGGATATAAACCGCCAGCGTCGGCAGTGCGGTCATCAGCGCGCCGGCCATCTGCACGTTCCATTCGACGATCTGGCTGCCGGCCAGGTTTTGCAGCGCCACCGTGATCGGCTGCTGACCGGTGCCGGTGAGCGTGACGCCGAACAGGAATTCGTTCCAGATCTGCGTGAACTGCCAGATGATGACCACCACGAAACCCGGCAGCGACAGCGGCAGCAGAATCCACCAGTACAGGCCGAAGAAGCCGGCCCCGTCCACACGCCCGGCTTCCAGCATTTCGGTCGGCACTTCGGCGTAGTAGTTGCGGAAGATGAGCGTGGTGATGGGAATGCCGTAAACCACATGTACCAGGATTAAACCGGGGATGCCGCCGTATAACCCGGCGGTCTGCAAAAACTGCACCAGCGGAATGAGAATGGACTGGTAAGGAATGAACATGCCGAACAGCATCAGTGGGAAGATGATGTTCGCGCCGCGAAACGTCCACTTCGACAGCACGTAACCGTTCATGCTGCCCAACATGGCCGAAAGCGCCGTGGCCGGCACGACCAGCAGCACACTGTTGACGAAGTTCGGGATCAGCCGTTCAATCGCCCGGCTGAAACTCTCCAGCGTGAAGGCGGTCGGCAGATTCCACATGGTGGCGATGCTCACCTGGTCAATGCTTTTGAAGCTGGTCACTAAGACCATGTAGACCGGAATCAGGAAGAAGATGGCCGCGATAATCAGCGCGCCATAAATCACGACCCGCGACGGGCGCAGGCGCGGCGCGGCCTGTCCGGCGGCAGGCGCCGATGCTTGAGATGGATAGGTCGTGTTCATAGTTTTGTCTCCGAGCGCAGCTGGCTTGCCAGGTAGGGGACGATGACGATGGCGACCATGATGAGCATCAGCATGGCGATGGCCGCGCCCTGGCCGAACTGGTTCGAGCGGAAAGTGGTGAAGAACATGTTGATGCCGGGCATGTCAATATACAGGTTGTCGCCGCCGCCCATTGTGTAAACCAGATCGAAAATCTTCAGCGAGATGTGGCCGAGGATAATCATGGCGCTGAGGGTGATGGGTGCCAGCAGCGGGAACACGACATGCCGGTAAACGCCCAGTTCGTTACAGCCGTCCACGCGCGCCGCTTCGCGCAGTTCCTCCGAGATGCCGCGCAGTCCGGCCAGGTACATCGCCATCGTATAACCGGACATCTGCCAGCCGGCGGCGATGACGATGGCGATCAGCGCCACGTTAAAACCGTGCGCCTCCGGTCGTTCCGGGTTGAGGCCGCTGAGGCTGCGCGGGTTGCCGAAGGTAATCCAGGCCAGCAGCAGCAGCGCCAGCGCGGCCAGCAGCGCGGCGGTCTGCGAGCGGCGTTTGCTCCAGTACCACAGGGCCGCGAAGATGGCGATGCCTAAAAACAGGATGGACAGGATGAGCGGCACATCCTGCCAGGCGAACGGCCACCAGCGTTCCTCGCTGATGAACCAGCGGAACTGCCCCGCCGGCAGGCCGAGGATGGTCGGCAGCACATTGAAGCCGCTGGTGGGGTTAAACAGCCACTTCCACACCACGCCGGTCACAACGAAGGACAGCGCCATCGGGAACAGAAAAATGGTGCGGAAGATGGCCTCGCCTTTAATCTTCTGGTCGAGCAGAATCGCCAGCCCCATGCCGACCGCCAGGCAAACCAGGATGAACATCACGGTGAAAAAGACCGTGTTCACCATGTCAATGCGGAAGCGCAGATTCAGCCCGCCCGTGAACAGGTCGTTATAGTTTTTGAGGCCGATGAACTGCGCCGGAAGACCGCTTAACTGCTGCAAGGCGTTGGAGTCGGTCAGGGACGTATAGCCCGTCCAGGCGATGAAACCATAAACAAAAATCGCCACCAGGATGATCGAAGGCAGCAGCATCAGGATGGCGATCAGGCGGTCGCGGGTTAAACCACTCTGCATAAAAATTTCTCCGCATAACAAAGTAGGGGCGCAACCTGCACCCCTACCGAAAAACGGTCTTATTCGGCAGGGGCGGGTCTGAGACCCGCCCC
>JACAES010000038.1 GCA_013388735.1 Chloroflexota bacterium
ACTTCCCGCCAGCCTGCCAGCGGTTGCAAGAGCATGAACGCATTGCAGACCCCGTGGCGCTCATATTCGCAATCCACGCGCTTGGCACGTCCCGGCTTGCGTGGCAGCGGTTCGAGCGTGTCAGCGACCAGTTGGCAGGGGCGTTCATCGAAGCAGACAACCGGCTGCCACGGCTTGTAGGGTTCCGCATACAGGTCAAGCACATCCTCCATCCGCCAGACAAACGGGGCATCTACCTGTGGGATGCACCACTGCGCTTCTTGCCACGGCTTGAGCTTGTTTTTTTGAGGGTGCGGCGCACCGTTTCATCGCTAATCTGCTCCACGACCTTCAACTCGACCAGCTTGTCCGCCAGTAACTGCATCGTCCACTCCGCGCGTCCTTCAGGCGCATCACTGCATGCCAGCGCGATGAGCAGGCTTTCCTGTTTCGCATCCAACATCGGCTTGCTGCCCAAGCGCGGCAAATCTTCCAGCCTTTTTTCTTTAACCCACCGTTCCCGCGTACTCGAAACGGTCATTGGCGCACACCCCAACAGCGCAACGATCTCCTTGTCCTGTTTGCCTGCGTCGCTCCACAACAGGATTTGTGCCCGTTGCATCACGCGGGCTGACTGTTTGCCCATTCGAGTGATTTTGCTTAATTCTTCCCGTTCCTCGTCGGTCAACCGCACCGGATATTTCTGCTGCCGTCCCATGGTATCCTCCCCAACTCTGATACCATGAGTTTACTTCTATTTACCGCTGTGGACAGGTACTAGGGCGCGTCCTCGCCGAAGAAGTACACTTCCAGGATGTCGCGCACGATGGGCGCGGCCACGCCGGAGCCTTCGCCGGAGTTTTCCACCAGCACGACGATGGCGATTTCCGGGTTTTCCATCGGCGCGTAGGCGGCAAACCAGGCGTGGGAAACGGCGTCCGGGCGGCTGCCGTCCTGGGCGGTGCCGGTTTTGCCGCAGATGCCCAATGTTTGCAGCGGCGAGCGCCGGAACTGGTATTCCGCCGTCCCCGCGCGCGACTGTGTGACGGCGCACATGCCCTCGCGCAGCATGGCGATCACTTCGGGTTTAAAGCCAAGTTCGCCCATCGGGTCGGGTTCGAGGGTGTAGCTGGGCGCTTCGCCCAGGATGCCGACTTTCTGGACAAGCTGCGGGCGCAGCAGCGTGCCGCCGTTGGCGATGGCGGCGAACCAGCGCACCACCTGAAGCGGCGTCACCTGCACCTCGCCCTGCCCGATGGCGATGTTCACCTCGTCGGAGAAGTTCCATTCGATGCCCACGTTCACCCGCTTCCAGTCGGGGTCGGGGATAAAACCGGGGGCTTCGGTCAGGTCGCGCAGGCCGGTGAGCGCGCCAAAACCGGCCCGCCGCATGTACTGCGGCAGCAGGCCCGGCGCGGCCAGGTTCATCTGGTAGCCGACTTCGTAAAAATAGGGGTTGCAGCTCTGGGTGATGGCCTGCGGCAGCGTCAGCGACCCGTGACCGCCGGCCAGCCAGTCCACGCGCGTGATGTCCCGCGACCAGACGCCGGTGCAGACGTAACGCTGATCGAGCGTGTATACGCCGCTGTCGGCGACGGCGGTGGCCGAAACGGTCTTCATGACCGACCCCAGCGGATAAAGCCCCTGCGTCACCCGGTTTAACTGCGGGCGGCGCGGGTCGGCCTGCACCTGGGCGACGATTTTTTCGGCTTCGGCCCGCCCCATGGTCGGGAAGGGGTTGAAGGCGTTGCCGTCGTAGGTGGGGTAGCTGACCATCGCCAGGATTTCACCGGTGTTCACATTCATGATGACCGCCGCCGCGCCCTCTGAAGTTTCCGCCCAGGCGTTATCGGCATAGGCTTTGCCGAGGATGCGTGTGATGGCGGCCTGCAATTCTACGTCCAGCGACAGCCAGACGCTTTCCGGCGGTTTGGACGGGCCGCGCGCGATTTCCCGCAGCACCCCGCCGCCCTGCGAAACGATCAGCAGCCGCCCGCCAGGACGCCCGCGCAGGGTCGCGTCCCAGCTTTTTTCAATGCCGCTGCGCCCCAGGATCGAATCCTGGTTAAAACCGTCCGCGCCGATGGCGGCCAGTTCGCTTTCGTCGGGATAACCGACGTTGCCCACCACGTAGGGCGCAATTGTGCCGTCCTGGTAGCGGCGGGTCGGGCGGCTGGCGAAGCGCGCCGCGCACACCTGCGCCAGCGTTTCATGAGCGGTTTCGTAGCCGGCGGCTTCCATCGTCCCCAGTTCCATCAGCCAGTCCGCCGAAGATTCGTCGTAAATCTTCTGGAGGGCGGCGGCGTCTTTGTTCAGCGCCGGGACGAGCAGAGACAGGCAGATTTCCCAATCCGGGATGTCCTGTTTGATGGCGCTGACGACCACCACCCGCCCGTTCTGGTCGGCCAGGATTTCGCCGCTGCGGTCGTAGATGTTGGCGCGGCTGGGTGGGCTGATCTCCAGGCGCAGGCGCGCGCCGCCGGCCATCTCCGCGAAGATGTCCCCCGGCGACCAGGCCACCCGCCAATCGCCGGCGCGTTCGTCCACCACCAGCCGCATCAGGCGGTCTTTATCGGCGAATTCGCCCAGCAGGCGCGTGGTGAAGGTCAGGTCGTAGGCGAAAACCATGACCGTGTCGCGCTCGCGGTAGAGCGTGATGGGCGTATAACGCAGGCTTTGGAAGGTCATTTCGGCGTGGGCGGCCTGGTAAAGCGCGGTGAAGGTTTCCGGCGGGTTGGCTTCCTGGCTGGCGAAACTGATGAGATCGTACATGCGCGCGAAGTCCTCGACGCGCCAGGCTTCCAGAAAATCACGCGCGGCGCGTTCCGCGCCCTCCGGCGGGAGGGTCGGCACAGCGTTTAATGAAGCCAGCGTCGGCAGCGGCTCGATCTGCGTCTGCGGGGCGGAGGCGCAGGCGGCCAACAGGCCGAGCGCGAACAGGATGCAAACCAGGCGTTTCAACAAGCGGCGCTCCACACATCATCACAAAAGGGCAGCGTTTCCCCTGCCCTTTGAGTCTACCTTATTGTAGAACGCCGCGCGAAAATGAGCCAGTTGACCCTCACCCTAAATCCCTCTCCCGAATGTCCCTTTGAGACTGGGCGAGGGACTTACAGAGATGTTTTTCTCCCCTTCTCCCAGCGCAGCGTTCGGGAGAAGGGGGGCAAGGGGATGAGGGCAGAATGCACCCGATGTTACTCGTAACGCAGTACGTTCGTCACCCGTTCGCCCAGCACCGTTTGCGCGCTGAGGAAGGTAGACGCCCAGGCGATGAACAACGCCGCCAGCACCAGCGCCACTGCCACCGGCAGCGCGTCAGTTGGGATGAGCAGGGTGATGTCCAGGCCGTAATGGCTCATGATGACCACGCCCAGCGAACTAAGGCCGATGCCCAGCAGGCCGCCCAGCAGGCTGACCAGCGTATTTTCCAGCAGCACCACGCTCAGCACCCGTTTCCCGCGCAGCCCGACCGCCTTCAGGATGCCGATCTGCCGGCGGCGCTCCAGCATCGAAAGCGCCACCGTGTTCGCCATGATGACCCCGGCGGCCATCAGTGAGAGCAGGCCGACCAGGATCGGGATGGAACTGAACTGGTTGATGAGGCGGGTGAGCAGGCTGTCGAAAAACGAGATGTCCAGCGAATAAATCAGCGGCAGGGCGGAAAGCTCTACCAGCGCCTTGTTCAGATGTTCCGGCGCGATCTGGGCGACGTTGAGCTGAAAGCTGGGCGTGATGCGGTCGAGGGCGCGCGGCGGGATGATGACATCCCCCATCGTCATGCCCTGCTGCATGGTCATCTCTTCCGGCGAGGTGTAGGGCAGCAGGCCGACGACCTCAAAATCGTAGCTCCGGTTGTTGATCTCAAACGTCAGCACCGTGCCGACCTGCACGTTGAGCTGTTGCAGCAGCGGGTTAAGCTGCACCACCGCCACCCGCTCGCGCACGTCTTCTGGCGTCAGGTCGCGCCCGGCTACCAGGTCGCCGCTGGTCAGGTTCGGGTTGTCGGATTCGCGCGCCACCAGCGTATAACTGTAGTCCCGCATCATGTGGGCAAGCTCGCGCATCTGCATGAAGTCCTGGTTGCGGCGGGCTTCGGCCATCGCGGCGTTGATTTCGCCCTGCGAGGTGCTGGTCAGGGCTTCGATGTCCTGGCCGTTGATCTGTTTTATCCGGGCGTTGTAGTTCATAAAGCGCGTGCGGTACTCCACGCCTTCGATGCTGTCCAGTTTGCTGTCAATCAGCGGGTTGGCGATGGCCGCCGGCAGAATCGGCAAGATCGCCACATTGCCGCCCATCGCGCCGCTGAGCGTGAACTGCAAAATCTCCCGCGTGCCGGCCCCGATGAACGAAATACTGCTGAGGGCGAACATGCCGGCGCTGAGCGCCAGCAGGGTGGTGGCCGTCCGGGTGCGGCGGATGGTCAGGTTGCGCAGCGCCAGCCGCAGGTCAATGATGCCGAAGGACGGCAGTTTGCCGATCAGCCAGACCAGCAGCCACAGCAGCCCCACCAGGATGCTCAGAATCAGCAGCGTGACGGCGACCACGATGATGCCGACCACATACGGGTTCGGCGGCGCGACGCGCGGTGCGGAGTCCGCCACATTAAAGGCGGGCAGCAGCATCTGACCGGCGATCAGCCCGCCGGTCAGCACCACCAGCCCCAGCGCGAACAGCGATTGCAGCAGCCCGGCGCGCGGGATGAAGGTTTCGTTGGGGCGCAGGATGATGGCCGGGCGCACCTTGATGGCCGTCAGCACCGGCAGCACGCCAAACACGACCGTGATAATCAACCCCAGCACAACGCCGAAAAAAATCGCTTCCGGGTAAATGCGCCAGGTGAGCGGCTGCTGGATAAGCACCTGCCCGTAGGCGTTGGCGAAGCTACTGAGCGCCACGCCGAACACGCCGCCCAGCAGGCTGCCGGCCAACCCCAGCAGAAAAGCCTCCGACATGAACATCGCGGCCACCTGTTCGCCCCTGAGGCCGAAGGTCTTGAGCGCGGCGATTTCTTCGGTGCGCCGCCCGACCATCACCAGCATGGTGTTGACGATGCCCACACCGCCGATCAGCAGCGCGCCCAGCCCCATCGCCACGATGAAACTGCCCAGCACGTCGGCGATGCTCTGGTTCTGGCGCAGCAGGTCTGGCACGGTCTGGATGCGCGCGTCGCCGACGCGGGCGCGCAGCTGGCGTTCGCCGTCTTCGATGACCTGCGTATCGGTGCCTTCCGGCAGGGCGATGCTGACGTGAGTCGGCATGTCCTGCACCGGCAGCATTTGCGCGAGAGACTGGTTCATGAAGGCGAAGCCGAAGAAGGCCGCCATCAGATCACGGAAGCCGCCGCGCACGGTGGCCGGCACGATGCCGCGCACCGTGAATTCTTCGCTGGTGCCGCTGACGCGCACGGTGTCGCCCACTTTGATATGCTGCGCGTCGGCTAAATTCTGACTGATGACCACCTCGCTGCCGCCTTGGAACAGATCACGCATCGGCACACCGGGCGGGTCGGTGGCGATAATATCGCCGGTGGGCGGGAAGCTCTGCGGGTCAATGAAAATCGTGCTGATGAACTGCGGGCGTCCTGCGCCCACAAAATCCAGCGAGCTGATCTGGATGCTGTTGGTGACGGTGTAGGCCGAAAGCTGGCCGCCGTGTTCTGCCGTCCAATCCGCGATACGCTGCATCTCGCGGTCGTCAAAACCCGCCCGCTCGTCCGGGCTGTCGAACCGGAACAGGTCGTAATCCGCGCCTTTCTGGAGCGTGATGTCGCCGTAGTTGCTGGAACGCAGGTCGCTGGTCAGCGCGTCGGCGATCGCCAGCCCCAGGCTGCGCAGCGCCACGACCGTCGCTACACCCGCCGCGATACAGAAAATGGCGAACCCTGACCAGCGGCGGTTGCGCCACAGGTTGCGGGCTGCGTACTGAAGATAAAAAGAAATTCGCATCGTCCTGTCCTGAAATCTGTTGGTCGTCCCCTTACGCACACTACGAGCGGCGACCGCGATTGGTTGCGCGGCAAAGCATTACAGCCATTATAACCCGCCGCCGGCGGCTTAGCCCTAACCGCTTTTTATCCGTATGCTAACCGTTTTGTTCGACCGGCGCGAGAATTGATGTTTTTTTACGATTCGATGCGGGTTTTTATGGCCGCTGTCAGGGCGATCTAAGGCGCAGGGTTTTGCGTTCGTTGTATAATGCTGGTATTCAGTTTGCTTCTGGAGCAAATCCGCAGATGGCCGAGTCACTTTCCCAGAAGACGATAGCAATCACCGAGATTGAACGGCTGCGCACGTATGCCAGCGAAGTGATGACCTCGCTGCGCAGCCAGCAGGATATTCTGCGGAAGCGCGGCATGGCGCTGCCGCCGGGCGCGCTGCAAACGTTAGAACAGGTTGATGGCGACCTGAAGAAGCTGGAAAAGCAGTTGGTCGGTGAGGAAACCGAAGTCGGGCAACTGCGCGCCCTGGCCGAAACGTCGGCGCTGATTAATTCCTCGCTCGACCTGGACACCGTTTTAAGCCGGGCAATGGACGAGGTTATCCGGCTGACCGGCGCGGAGCGCGGCTATATTGTCCTGCGCGACCCGCAGAACAATCTGCTGGAATTCCGCGTCGTGCGCGACCTGGAGAACCCTGCCGAAACGGCCTTCCAGGGCAGCCAGACCATCCTGGGTGATGTGCTGGACAGCGGCAAACCGCTGCGCACCGACAACGCCTACAAGGACCCGCGTATGCAGGGCAACCTCAGCATCGCGCATATGGTCTTGCGGTCGGTGGTGTGCGTGCCGCTGGCCTACAAAGGTTCGGTGATCGGCGCGGTGTACGTGGATAACCGCCTGCGCACCGGCGTATTCACCGCGCGCGAGGAAAACCTGCTGGTCGCTTTCGCCAACCAGGCTTCGATTGCTATCGAAAACGCCCGGCTGTTCAGCCGCGCGCAGGCCTTCCTGAGCGAAATCACCGAAATTCAGGAATTGATGGCGAACGTGTTCGACTCTATCGGCAGCGGCGTGATTACGACCGACGGTCAGAACATGGTGACGACCTACAACGCCGCCGCCGCCGACATCCTCGGTCTGCCGGGCGAAGCGGCCATCGGCCAGCCGCTTAAGCTGGTGCTGCCCAAACTCACCGCCGACCTGGACGAATACCTGCAAACCGTCCGCCAGCGCAACGCCAGCCAGATCGCGGAAGCCGAACTCGATACGTCGCGGCGCGGACGCATCGCCCTGAGCATGAAGTTCAGCCCGCTCAAGGATGCTGAGGGACGGACGCAGGGCGTGGCGGTGGTGCTGGACGACCTGACCGCGCAGCGCGAGCGCGAGGATAAACTGAACATCCTGCGGCGCTACCTGCCCCCGGCTTTGATCGAAAATATTCACCAGATCGCCGGGCTGGCGCTGGGCGGGGAACGCCGCGAAGTGACCTGTATCTTCATGGACGTGCGCCCGCTGTCCACCTTCCCGCCCGACCTGCGCCCCCGGCAGGTGATGGAACTGCTCAACGAATACCTGTCGGTGGCGACCGACTGCATCCACCAGGCCAGCGGCGTGATTGATAAATACATGGGTACCGAAGTGATGGCGTTGTTCAACTCGCAGTTGAACCCGATGGACGACCACGCCCTCCGGGCGGTGCAGGCGGCGCTGCTGGCGCGCGACGCCTTCGCCGAATTTTACGCCCGCGCCGGCATCCAGCCGCAGCCGCACTTTTACCGCGTCGGTGTGCATACCGGCGTGGCGACGCTGGGCAACGTCGGCAGCCTCAACCGCCGCGACTTCACCGCCCTGGGTGATACGATCAACCTGTCGCACCGGCTGCTGGAAAATGCCCAGCCCGGCCAGATCATCATCAGCGAGTCCACCTATCACGCCGTCCGCGCGATGAGCGGCGGTGCAGCAGCTTTTGGTTTTGAAGAACGCGATCCGATCAGAGCGAAGGGACGCCAGCAGGCGACCCAGGTGTATGAGGTCTTCAGAGTCTGATGTTTGATGATTTCGGCGAAAAACTTCAGGGCGATACCGCCCGTATCAAACCCGGTGTCGAGCAGGTCAGCGCGCAGGAGCAGATTCGGCAGTTGAGCCAGCGCATCGGCGACCTGCTGGACGTGCTGCGCAACCAGCGCGACATCCTGCGCCAGCGGGGTATGAACCTGCCGCCCGGCGCGCTGGACAGCCTGCGCGCCCTGCGCAGCCACCTGGATAAACTGGCCGGCGAACTGGGCAGTATGCTGATCGAACTCGGCCAGCTCAGGGCGCTGGCCGATACCGCCGCGCTCATTAACTCATCGCTTGACCCTGCCGCCGTGCTGAACCAGGTTATGGATACCGTCATCCGGCTGACCGGCGCCGAGCGGGGTTATATCGTGCTGAAAAACCGCGATTCCGGCGCGCTGGAAATCCCGGTCGCGCGCGGCCTCGACCGCGAGCAGATCGGCAAGGGCGAGTTCACCGTCAGCTCGACGGTCGTGAACGAGGTGGTCAGCGGCGGCGAACCGGTGCTGACCGACAACGCCAGCCGAGACGAACGTTACCAGAGCCACCAGAGCATCGCCGGCCTTCAGCTTCGCAGCATCCTGGCCGTGCCGCTGAAGGTGCGCGGCGACATCATCGGCGCGGTGTACTGCGATAACCGCATCATGGCCGGCGTGTTTAAACAGCACGAGCTGAATCTGCTGACCGCGTTCGCGCATCAGGCTGCGGTCGCCATCGAAAACGCGCGCCTGTTCGATGAACTGAAAGCGCGGCTGGCCGCCGTCACCGAAGCGCGTGATATGATGGACAATATCTTCGCTTCCATCACCAGCGGCGTGATTACCCTTAACCGCGAAAACGTCGTCATGCTGTGCAACGCCGCCGCCGAACGCATCATCAGCGACTCACGTCAGCCGCTGGTCGGGCGGGCGCTGGACGAGGCGCTGCCTTCGTTGAACGGCCTGTTCCATGACCTGCTGGAGCGCGTGCGCCGGCAGGGAACGCGCGAACTGCTGGAACTTGAGGTGACGCTGGACGGGGCCAGGCTGCGCATCTGGAATCTGATTATGAGTCCTTTGCGGGAAACCGGCACGCTGGGCGGCGGCGTGGTTATCGTGCTGGATGACCTGACCGAAATCCGCCAGCGCGAGGCGCAGTTGGGTCTTGCCAGCCGCTACCTGCCGATGGCGCTGGTGGAGAACATCCGCCGGGTGGATGTGTTCGACGTGGGCGGGCAGGAGCGCGAGATCAGCGTGCTGCACTGCGACGTGCGTGGTTTTACTACCTTCAGCGAACAGCTTGACCCGGCGGTACTGATGGAAATCATCAACCGCTACATGAGCCTGTCCAGCGATGCCATCAACCTGTATGAAGGCATCGTGGATAAATACATGGGTGATGCCGTGACCGGCCTGTTTAACACGCAGTTCAACCCGCAGGAAGACCACGCGCTGCGGGCGGTGCGCGCCGCCATGAGCATGATGTACGACCTGTTAGCCCTCCATGAAGTGCTGCCGGAAACGCAGCGTGTGTTTTATGGCATCGGCGTGCATACCGGCATGGCGGTGCTGGGCAACATCGGCAGCCACGACCGTAAAGAGTTTTCCGCCCTGGGCGAAGCGATGGACATCAGCAAGCTGCTTCAGGAAAACGCCCTGCCCGGCGAAGTGCTGATTAGCGCGGCCACCTACGAACTGGTGAAATCCTACTACGAATGCGAGCCGCTTGAGCCGCGCAAGACCAAAGGCCATGCCGATTTCACCCGGATGTACCGGGTTGTGAAACACAAAAAACGCGCCACCGGCACGCTTACCGAACTGGACGCGATTCAGTTTTAAGCCACCTGGTTTATGGGCGGGGCGGTTTGCTGTAATTCAGCGCCGGCAGCAGCGTTTCGGCGTCGGTTTTAATCAGATACTCCAGCAACTGCTGCGCGTCGTCGGCTGCGCCGGATTCCATCAGCGAGACCAGTTTTTCGTAAAGCATGATCTGCGCGCTCTGGGCGTGCTGGGTGCGGGGGGCGCGCATGTGCCGGACGACTTCCAGCAGGTGAACCTGATTGCGCAGCCGCGCCAGCAGGTCGCGGGTCTGCGGACGCCCGGCCAGCCTGCCGATGCTTTCGTGCAGCGCCAGCACCGCCTCGGTCGAACGGCGCACGTCGCCGGTGAGCGCCAGGGTGCGCGCCTGTTTAAGCGTGCGGCGCAAGCCGTTGAGGCTGCTTCTGGTCAGCAGCGGAATCGCCCAGCGCAGCGCCAGCCCTTCCACCGCCGCCCACAGCGCGTACACTTCGACGGCTTCTTCCGGGGAAAAGTCGCGCACGAAAACGCCGCGCCGCGCCTGTTTGACCACCCAGCCTTCGGCCTGCAAAATATACAGCGCGTCGCGCACCGTGTTCTGGCTGACATTCATCTGCTGCGAAAGCGTCAGCTCGACCAGCCGTTCGCCGCACACGTAAGTGCCGCTGCGAATGGCGTCGCGGAGCTGATCGGCCAGGGAAGCGGCGCGGGTGGCGGCGGTCATCGGCCTTAGAAGTTCAGTTCGCGCTCGATACGAATACTGCCCTCGTTGAGGCCGCGCCGCAGTTCATCGGTGTCCAGGTCTACGATGCCCTTGCCCGCGACCGATACAAACTGGCGATCCGAGCAGATGACCCGCCCGCTGGCGATCAACCGCCCATGCTGGAAGATTCGAACCACTTCGCCGACCTGCGGCAATCGGTTTCGTTCAATGCGGCGCAGCAGACTCAAGTTCTCATCCCCTTTGTGTTTCAGGTCAGACAGGCGCAACGATCATTCTGCTATCAATCATAGCAGGAAAATCGCCCGCGCGACTCACAAAATTCGCGCGGGCGGGGGCAGCGCCCTGGGCGACCCCGCGGGGTTGCCCCTACGACTGTTGGCGGGGGAGAGGCGTTAAGCGATTTTCACCACAGATGCTCGCCGCCGTTGACATGGATGACCGTGCCGGTCAGGTAGTCCTCGCCGGCCAGGTAAGCGACCGCCCGCGCCACATCCTCGGCGCTACCGGTGCGCTGGAGCGGCGTGCGCTGGCCGACCTTCGCCCAGTCCTCGTCGCTCATGTTCGTGCCTGCCGGCTTCATCACCGGGCCAGGGACGACGGCATTGACGCGGATGTCCGGCCCCAGGCTGGCGGCGCTGACCTGCGTCAGCATCCACAGGCCGGCCTTGCTCACGCTGTGATGCGGGTATTCCGGCCAGGGTTTGAGCGCGCCTTTATCGAGGATGTTGATAATCACGCCGCCGGACGGGTCGTTCTGGCGCATCAGCGCAGCGGCGGCCTGCGTACACAGGAACGGCCCGGTCAGGTTGGTGTTAATGGTTTCCTGCCAGTCTTGCAGGGTGACTTCCAGCAGGCCGCGCTTCTGGAAGTTGGCGGCGCTGTTGACCAGGATGTTCAGGCGGCCAAAGTGTTCGCGCAGGGCAGTGAAGATCGTTTCAACGCCGGTCTGGCTGCTTACGTCGGCCTGTACCGAGAAGGCGTCTACGCCCATTGATTTGATCTCGCGGACGGTTTCGGTGGCGGCGGCGGCCGACGAACCGTAGTGAACCAGGATATGCACACCGCGCCGCGCCAGTTCCAGGGCAATCGCCCTGCCGACGCGGTGCGCCGACCCCGTGACCAGCGCTACCTGCCCGCTCAAGTCTACGCGCATAAAAATATTTTCCTTATGTTGCGATGCTGTGCCGCGCCCGCCGTTTAATACCCGACGGGTACGATCATCAGAAACAGCGTGGCGATGGACACCATCACCACCGGGATGAGCAGCGTCACGGCGAAAATGCGGCTGTCGGTGTTCAGGTGCATGTAAAACCATACCACCAGCGCAGCTTTCGACAGGCTGAGAACCAGCATGAGTGGGATGGTCAGCCCGCCGCGCGGGAAGACTTCCGCCAGCGCCAGCTCCAGCGCGGTGATGACGCCCAATGTGATGTACACAACGGTATAAACGGGCAGCGGAATGGTGCGTCCCAAAACGGTCGTGGTATCGCCAACGTAATGTTTGCCGACATGCCCGACCTTCTCGGCGGTGGGTTCGGTTGACGTAATTTCGTCCATCGTCGCTTCCCCTAAACCAGATAAATCAGCGTAAACAGGACAATCCAGACCACATCCACGAAATGCCAGTACAGCCCGAACACTTCCACGCCGGCGTAGTTGTCGGCGCTGTAATTGCCGCGTCGGGCATTAAAGACCACGAACAGCGCCCACAGGATACCGACGATCACATGCGCGCCGTGAAAAGCGGTCGGCGCATAAAAACGCATCCCAAAGTCGGTGAAGGTGCCGTCGGTGTTGTAATACAGCGTGATGCCCTTGTGCGAAAGCTCGCTGTATTCGACGTACTGGAACAGCACGAACAGCGCCCCCATCAGGGCCGTCAGGCTTATCCAGCGGATCAAACCCTGGCGGTTGCCGCGTTGAATCTGGCGCAGACCCATCACCATCGCCCAACTGCTGGACAGCAGGATGAAGGTGTTGATGCTCACCAGCCAGATGCCCGGCCACTCATTCAGCCCTTCATGGAAGTGTTCGACCACTTCCGGGCTGTGCAGGCGGAACACGACGTAGGTGGCGATCAGCACCGAGAAGATGACCACTTCGGAGGCCAGATACAGCCAGGTGGCGAACTTCAGGTTTTCGGCGCGGGCCGCCGGGTCGTGATGATGGCCGTCCGCCGCATGATGTTCGACCTGCGGTTGGAGGCTTGCTTCGCTCATAACTCATCGCTCCTCATGCGGGGGCGCGGCCCCGCTGCTTTTTAATCAAAAAATCGTTACCGCTGTCCCAGAAAACGGGGCAATCCCTGCCGGATAATCCGCGCCACGCTGCTGCCCAGACGCGGGATGAGCATCGTCCACTCCACCGCTGCGTAGCGCCGCCAGATCGCGCCGGGGATCAACCGTCGCAGCCACGATACCGGCAGCAGCAGAACGACCGCCAGGATGATGATGGCCGCGACCAGCGCCGCCTGCGAAAGCTGAACCTCCGGGACGAACACCGGCAGCCCCAGCGCCACCAGCAGCAGCAGGATGGTGAAGACGTTCGGATAGCCGATGACCAGCAGCAGCGGCACGATGATGACCGCCGGCATCAGGAAGGCCATCGGCACGACCAGGGTAGGGAACAGCAGCGGCAGCGGCACGAACGCCAGCAGCGCCAGCACGAAGATGATTTTACGCCAGGGAACCGGCGTGTCGCCGGGGGCTTTCACCCCGCGCGAGAAATACCCCATCAAAAACGCCAGCAGCCCGGCCACTACCGCCAGCGAAAGGAGCGTCCAGATGACGAACACGATGAACAGCGTCAGGTAGCTGACCGTCACTTCCGGGCCGCCGAACGGCAGTTCCAGCGTGGTATAACCGATGTCCGCCGGGTTGCCGTCCCCCCGGACGCTTTGCACCGCCGGGCCGAACGGCACGAAGGCCACGAAGGCAATCGCCGCCACCATCACCACCAGCCAGAAGGTGATCTGCCATATCTGTCCGGTCAGGATGGCGACCGGACGCGCCGCCGCATCCGCCTCTTCTTCTTCGGGGTCTTCCGGCGTTTCGCCGTGTACGTTCATGCGGGGGTCGAACGCACCGATGCCCCAGATGAAAAAGCCCGCGCTGATAAATGCCCCCAGCACCATCGCCGGGCCGACATACCCGTAAGGGTCAACCGGGTTGGGGTCAAGCCCTTGCAGAAGGCGGATCACCACCGCCAGCAGCGCGCCGATGATAAAGCCGATGATGCCCATCGGCACAGCCCGCGCAATTCCCGGACGCATAAAAACCTCTCCCTCTATGGAGCAGCGGCGAGGTTGGCCTGGCCCCTGCTTAACTCCAGTACAGCACGACGTAAAAGAGTATCCACGCAATGGTAACAAAATACCACAAACCCGCCGCGCCTTCCACCGGCCAGAAGTTACCGCTGTGATAAACACCCTTCAGGGCGCTGCGATAAACGCGCACCAGCAGCGCGCCGATCACCAGCGCGTGAACGCCATGAAAGCCGACCAGTACGCGGAACAGGTTGCTGTACTGGCCGCTGATGGGGACGGTCAGCCACTCGAAGCCCATGACCAACACGAACAACACCCCCAGGGCGATGGTCATGCGCCAGTTCCACAGAAATATTTCGGTCTGCCCGGCCTTCAGCGCCCGGTCGGCGCGGCGCGCCAGCAGGCTGCTGAAGATGAGCGCCAGCGTCATGGCCGTCGGCGCGACGATGCCCAGCCTCTCCACCCCTTCTGGCGGCCAGGTAGGGGACTGGGCGCGAATCTGCCAGTGGACGACCATCATACAGATGAACACCATAATCCACGACACCTGAAAGATCGCCAGGCCGGTGCGTTTGTTCTTCAGGTCAAGTTCTTCTTTCGGCGTCAGCCGACGTTCTGCTAAATCCCCTTGCATTTTCCTTCGTTCCCAACTCACACCCTGGGGCGGCCACGCCGGGCCGCCCCTACTTCTGCGCTGTCAATTCGCCCTCACCCCCGTCCCCTCTCCCGAACGTGCCTTCGGCACTGGGAGAGGGGTGAAAACGCACACAAACGCGCTTTCCTCCCCCTCGCCTAGCCACGAAGTGGCGGTTGGGAGAGGGGGAACGAGGGGGTGAGGGCAAAAAGCCCGTTTCATCGCCCTGCTGTGCTGGTAAAGTGCATAACAGCCTCTAATCCCCGCTCGCGCCCTGGGCAGCCGGGGACGCGGGTTTGTCCACCACAACCGGCTGCGACGGCGCGCCAAACCGCCGCTCGATGGCGTCCAGATAGTCGGACGCGCCTTCTGTGCCGTAACCGTAGGGGTCTTCAAACAGCACCGGGTCGCCGACAAAATTGGTAGCCGGGGGCGGCGAAGTGGTCGCCCATTCCAGCGTCAGGGCGCGCCAGGGATTCGCCCCGGCCAACCGCCCGCTGCGCAGGCTGGCGATCACGTTATAAAGCAGCAGGAAGGTCGAAATGCCCAGCAGGAACGAGCCGAAGCTGGCGGTCGCGTTCAGGCCCTGGTATTCCGGCATATAAACGGCCACGCGGCGCGGCATCCCCAGCATGCCGGCGAAGTGCATCGGGAAGAAGGTGAAGAAGAAGCCGATGTAGGTCAGCGCGAAGTGCAGCCGGCCCAGGCGTTCGTCCAGCATCCGCCCGGTGATCTTTGGGAACCAGTGATAGACGCCGGAATAAATGGCGAAAACGCTGCCGCCGAACAGCACGAAATGCAGGTGCGCCACCACGAAATAGGTGTCATGCACATGCAGGTTGAACGGAATCATTGCCAGCATGACGCCGGTGATGCCGCCGATGACGAACATCGAAAGGAAGCCCAGCGAAAACAGCATGGCGCTGGTGAAACGAATCTTACCGCGCCACAGCGTCCCCAGCCAGCTAAAGATTTTGATGCCGGTCGGCACGGCGATAATCATCGAGGTAATCATGAACGGGATGCGCAGTTCCGGCTGGAGGCTGGTGAACATATGATGCGCCCAGACCGTGAAGCCGACGATGCCGATTGCCATGCTGGACAGCGCGATCATCTTGTAGCCGAAGATCGGCTTGCGCGAGTGGACGGACAGCACATCGGACAGGATGCCCATGCCCGGCAGCACCATGATGTACACGGCGGGATGGCTGTAGAACCAGAACACGTTCTGCCACAGCAGCACGTCACCGCCTTTGGTAGCGTCGAAGAAGGTCGTCCCACCCACGCGGTCGAGGATGAGCAGGGTCAGCGCGCCGGCCAGGAAGGGCGTCGCCATCACCACGATGATCGAAGTCGCTACGATGGCCCAGACGAACAGCGGCATCTGCCAGTAGCTCATACCCGGCGGGCGCATGTTTTTGACCGTCACCAGGAAGTTGATCGCCCCCAGGATCGAGGAGATGCCCAGCAGGTGAACGGACAGCGCCGCCAGCGTCTGGCCGTCGCCGCTGAACAGTGTGCTGAGGGGCGGGTACTGCGTCCAGCCGGCTTCCGGCGCGCCCACCAGCATACTGCCGACCATCAGAATACCCGCCGGAGGAATCAACCAGAAGGCGAAGGCGTTCAACCAGGGGAAGGCCATATCCTTCGCGCCCAGCATCAGCGGCACCAGGTAGTTGCCGAAGCCCGCCATCATCGGGATGATCCACAAAAAGATCATCACCAGGCCGTGTACGCTGAACAGGGTATTGTACTGCGAGCCGGTCTGCACCACGTCCAGGTTGGGCGTCAGCAGCTCCAGGCGGATGAGCATCGCCAGCGTGCCGCCGACGATGAAAAAGAAGGCCGCCGTAACCATGTACTGGACGCCGATGATTTTGTGGTCAACGCTCCAGCGCAGGTAATCGCTGACGCGCAGGCGCGGACGCGGGGCGGACTGGCCGGGTACACTGCCGATAGGAACCGAAATACTTGCCATAATTTACGACCTTTCCCAACAGCTTATCGGTGAAGCCATTTCAGACGAATTTCAGATACAACCAGCACAAAACCGGAAAAACGGCGGTGGGGCGGGTTGTTAAGCCGCCCCTGCCGCGAACATTATGACGATGCGGGAGTCGCCTCAGCGGCGGCTTCGGCGGGCGCTTCCGTCGCTTCGGCGGTGGCCTCGACGGGCGGCGCGCCGGCGGCCTGGCACTGCGCCGGCAGTTCGACCGTGCAGGTGGGCGCCCCGGAGTCCGACAGCGTACACAGGTAAGCCACGATAGACCAGGCTTCACATTCGGGGATACCCAACTGCGGCATCAGATTGCTGTACCCCGGCACCAGGTAAGCGCCTGGCTCGTGGATGGACTGGTACAGGTAATCCGCCGCCGCCAGGCCGGTGGCATTGGCGCGGCTGGTGGCGGCGCGGTCGGCCACGCCGTTAAGCGCCGGGCCAACTTTGCCATCCCACTGGAGCGTGTCGGTAGATAAAACGTGGCAGGTGTGGCAGGGGTAAACCTGGCTGGCGAGGATGCTTTCGCCGCGCAGCACCGGGTCGGCGGGCGGGTTCAGCACTTTGTCCACTTCCTGATCGAACCAGGCCGCATAATCGGCTTCGGTTTCGTGGACGACCACCCAGGCGATCATTTCGCCGTGTGCCGCGCCGCACAGTTCGGCGCATTTGACGGGGTAGCGCGCCGGGTAGGTTTCGCCTTCGACGGCCACCGGCGTGAAGCGGTATTCGGTGGTGCGCCCCGGCAGTAAATCCTGTTTCATGCGCAGCGCCGGCACCCAGAAGGAATGAATCACGTCCTGGGTCTGCATCTTCAGCAGCACAGGCCGCCCCAGGTAGATGTGCAGTTCGGTGGATTTAAACGTCAGTTCGGCAGCCGCGTCGCGCGGGTCGGGCGTGCTGTAGGTGAACGCCCAGTTAAAACGCGCGCCTGTCACCTGCACCAACTGTTCATCCTCTTTGACCGACTGGATGCTGCTCCAGACCTGGTAGCTGAGGATGGTCAGCACCATGACGATCACCGCCGGGATGGCCGTCCAGACGATTTCCAGCGTGGTGCTGCCATGAATGGGCGGGCCGTCGGTGGTATCGCCAGGGCGGGCGCGAAACCGCCACACCGAATAGATCAGGACGCCCTGCACCAGCAGGAAGATCGCCCCGCCGATGAGCAGCGCAACGCGGAACAGCTGGTCAATCTGGGTGGATTCGGCAGAAGCCTCGACCGGGAAGATGAGCGGCGTCGCCTGGGAAATGATGAATCCTCCGGCGATCAACAGGACGCCGACGACGATGAGGGTGATAACGGTACGCGAACTGACATTACTGGAATTCATGAACTTATCTTTCCTTGCATCAGAATCACCAATCGTGACGGTTATAAGCCACCGTCGGCGGGATATGTTGTTCTAAACGATCTTGGCGCTAGGCCGGGCCGGGTGATACATTGTTACATTTTACACAAAACTCGGCGTTTTGACAAAAGATTCTCATGATCTTCTGCAAGTGTTAAACATCGTCCTGTCATATGACAAAAATCATATGCGCCGGGTATTGTAACAGTTGTCCAACAAAATGAACAGCAGTGAACAGCGAGTAGATTATATCTGGTACGATATTTAGTGATGGAGAGTGGATTTTGCATCGAAATCCTCAGCGCGGGCCACCCGCCCTGCCTAATGGCGCTGCCGCCGGGGGCGCTGGTGGTGGGGCGCAGCCCGCGAAGCTGCCGGCTGGTGGTGCCAGACCCGCGCGTATCCCGCGTGCATCTTTTGATCCGGCGCGATGCCAACCGGGGCATCACGATCATAGACCTGTACAGCGCCAACGGCACGCTGCTGGCAGGCCGCCCCCTGCCGCCGGGCATCGCCTTTCACTGGCTGATTGACCAGCCGGTAAAAATCGGCGGGACGGCGCTGGTTTTACGCTACGGGCTGGCAGGATACCCGGTCGCGCGTTGAGCAGCTTCGCCCGAATGCGGGATAAATCGTGTACAATGGATTTCGTGCATCGGCGAAGGTAAACTTCCGGCGCGCATCCGTAGTTAACAAATGGGAAGCATTATTCTATGGATCCCGTGATACTGGTTATGATTGTGATCGTGATTGTGGCGGCGGTCGGCGGTGTGCTGTTCTGGCGGCGGCGCGGCCTGTCCGCCAATGATACAGCGCCGGGGGTCGAGACGATTGCCATGGTGCGGGACGAAGCGCCCGCTGCCCCGCCGCAAAGCCCGCCGTCTCAGGGCAAAGCGGCCTCGAATGACCTGCTTGAGGCGGGCATTACCGCGACGCTGGAGATCGTGGCTGGGCCGGACGCGCGCGCCGGGGGCGTGAACGTCGGCAAACACATCAGCCTCCGCAAGAAAAAAACGACTCTGGGCCGCAATCCCCGGCAGGTGGACATCCAGCTGTATAACCTGGACGAACCGAGCAGCGTCAGCCGCCTGCACTGTTCGATTGAATACTATGGCTCGATGCGCTGTTTTATGATAACCGACGAAGGCTCATCGTCCGGCACGAAGCTGGACAGCCTGTCGCTGACGCCCTACCAACCGGTGGCGCTGCGGGACGGCGACCTGATTGAACTGGGGCTGGTTGAGCGGCAGGGTGTGATCATCCGGTTTCATACCGACACCAACCCGCCGGAAACCGAAGAACTGCACGGGGCGCGGCTGCGGCTGCATATGGGCATCGAGGCCAAAGATACTATCCGTCAACTGCTGAAGGAAGAAGCCGCGCCGGACGTTCTGCCCTGCGACGTGTTTTTGAGCTACAGCCGCCGCGACCGCGACGTGATGCGTTACATCCGCGAGAGCCTGGAAGTAAGCGGCATCACCGTCTGGTCGGACGAAAACCTGGAGCCGGGCAGCAAGTCCTGGCGCGGCCTGGTTGAAACGGCCATCGAGCGAGCCGGCTGTGTGCTGGCGCTGCTGTCGCCGGATGCCAAACAGTCGGAGTGGGTGGGCGAAGAACTGAACTACGCTAAAATTCACGGCGTTCACATCTTCACGGTGCTGGTGCGCGGCGAGGAAGGCAGCGCCGTGCCGCTGGGTTTAACCGGCGTGCAGTGGGTGGATATGCGGACGGATTACGAAGGGGCATTGGAGCATCTCTTAAAGACGCTGCGGGAATATCTGGGACACACGTGAAGCAGCCTGCGCGCTTCGGTTGTTCATTTTCGCCGGGGCGCCGGGTGTCCCTGGCAGTGTGACTTCGGAGGGAATTATGTTGCGTTTGTTGTGCCTGTTGAGCCTGATGCTTCTGGCGGCCTGCGGCAGCGGCGAGAGCAGTACACCGGCTGCCAACAGCCCGATTGACTGGGATCGCAGCCCCAGCACCGTCGTTTTCCGCGCCGATGTCGAAGGGGGGACGCCGGAGGATGCCTTCCTGGCGCGCAGCGAAATCCCGCCCTGCACCGTTTACGGCGATAACCGGGTGGTCTGGACGAACGAAATCGGCCCGTTCGAGACGCAGGTCTTGTGGGATAAAGTCAGCGACGATGCGATCCGCAATTTTGTCCTCATCCTGACGCTCAACCGGCAGATTTACAGCTACAGCGCCGGTCGGTCGCTGGAGCCGGCCAGTTCCAGCGAGCCGGTAGTCGAAACGCTGACGCTGTTCGTCAACGGCCTTCAGCACAAAACCGACGCTTTCGGCGGCTGGGATGTGGATTATTACCGGCAGATCGTGGATGCCTGCCGGCAGATCAGCGTCGCGCCGGTGCTGTACGTGCCGACCGCCGCCTGGGTTTCGGCGCAAGCCGTCCCGTATGATTCCGACGCGCCGCTGGTGGCCTGGGACAGCGCGGCCAACGGCCTGAGCCTGTTTGAACTGGCCGCCGGCACGGAACGCAAATGGCTGACCGATCGCAACGTGCCGGTGCTGTGGAACATCATCCGCACCTCGCCGCCGCGCATCCAGTTTTTGGAAGGCGAGCAGCGGTATCATGTGGCGGTGGAAGTGCCGAACGTGACCCGCGAGTCGCCGCCTGCGCCGCAGTCATAAGCCGGTATGGTTTGCCGACGCCGGTTTTTCAGGGAGGATAACGGCGGTTATGTCCGTTGATGAACACACGCTTGACCTCATCCGCGCGGCGCGGGCCGTGAACGGCGTGCCGGGCGACCGCTACAAAATTCCATTTCGGAACATCCGGCAGGTATTGTCCCTGCACGCGCGCGTCTCGCCGGACAAAACCTTCCTCATTCACTACGACGCCGAAGGCAGCCGCGAGGAACTGAGCTACGCCGAGTTTAACGCGCGCGTCCACCAGATGGCGCACCTGCTGCATCATGACCTGGGCGTGCGGCGCGGCGACCGGGTGGCGACCATCGGCTACAATCACAGCGATCTGGTCATCATCTACTTCGCCTGCTGGATCATCGGCGCGGCGGTCGCGCCGCAGAACGTGGCCGAGGATGACCGGCGTATCGCCTTCATCCTGCGGAACAGCCGGGCGGTAGTGTGTTTTGCGCGCCAGGAATACCTCGAACGCGCCCGACATATCATTCAGGGGACAGATGAAGGGCTGGGCGCGCCGAACATCCGGCAGATCATCCAGGTCGGCGGCGAGCCGGACGGGGAAACCCTGTTTTTTCATCAGGCCGTCAAAAGCCTGCCCAACACGTTTTTCGGCGACGACTCCGAGCCGTCGCTGGAGGACGAGGCGCTGCTGGTGTACACCAGCGGCACGACCGGCGCGCCCAAAGGCGTGGTGCTGACGCAGTACAATCTGCTGGTGGACGCGCAGGGCATCGCCCAGTGGCAGGGTATCACCGGCAACCAGCGGATGATGTGCGTGCTGCCCATTCATCACGTCAACGGCATCGTTGTCACGCTGGTGACGCCGGCGCTGGTGGGCGGCTCGGTAGTCTTAAACCGGCAGTTTTCGTCCCGCCACTTCTGGGAGCGCATCGCTAAAGAGCGGGTGCAGATCGTCAGCGTGGTGCCGACCCTGCTGCAATTCTGCCTGGAATACGCCGACCAGATGCAGGCGCGCGGCGCGCCGATCTGGGGCGAAGGGCTGCGCCAGCAGGATTTGAGCGGCTTCCGGCACATCGTTTGCGGCGCAGGGACGCTGGCGATGGCGCTGGTGAAAGCCTTCGAGGCGCGCTTTGGCGTGCGCGTTCTGCACGGCTACGGCCTGAGCGAAACGACCTGTTACAGCTGCTTCCTGCCGATTGACCTGTCGTGGGACGAACATAAACACTGGCTGCTGGACTTTGGCTATCCAAGCATCGGCTGCCCCATCGAACCCAATGAAATGGCGATCTTCAGCGCCGACGGCAGCGGGCAGCCGCTTGGGCCGGGGGAGCGCGGCGAGATCTGCATTCGCGGCCATAATGTGATGAAGTATTATGACCAGCGCCCGGACGCCAATGCCGAGGCGTTCAGGTTCGGCTGGTTCCGCAGCGGCGACGAAGGTTTTTACGAAACCGATGCACGCGGGCGGCAGTTCTTTTTCATCACCGGGCGCATCAAGGAACTCATCAACCGGGGCGGCGTCAAGTTCAGCCCGTTCGACATCGAAGAAGTGCTGCTGGAAATCCCCGGCGTAAAGGTTGGTTTAGCCATTGCCTTTCGCAATGATTATTACGGCGAGGAGGTGGGCGCGTATATCGTGCCGGAGGAAGGCGCGGCGCTGGACGCCAACCAGATTTTGGACTACTGCCGCGAGCGGCTGACGTTTGAAAAAGCGCCCAAAGCGGTGGTGTTTGGCACAGAAATCCCTGTGACCAGCACCGGCAAATATCAACGGCTGCGCCTGCAAGGGCATTTTGCGGCCTGGGAACATGTGCAGTTCAAAAAGATTTAATGTTTAAAGTGATGCGGGAGGTTTAATGTTAAAACTGCTCAACCGCCGGAACGGTCGCCAGCACGACAAACAGCTGGTAATTGACCACGATTTATGTTTTTCCTGTGGGGCGTGTGTGGCCGTCTGCCCGCCCAATTCGCTGTTTTTGCTGGATATTCATCTCACTGTAGACCACAATACCTGCACCCGCTGCGACCGCTGTGTGGCGATGTGTCCAGTGCGCGCACTCGCGCTGGTGCCGGAAGAAACATCGCACCATGAAAACGGCTTATGATGTCATCGTCGTTGGGGCCGGCCCGGCAGGGTCGGCGGCGGCGCAACGCGCGGCCCAGGCCGGTTTGGACGTGCTGCTGATCGAAAAACGCCAGGAGATCGGTGTGCCGGTGCGCTGTGGCGAGGCGACCGACATTGAAACTACCGAGCGGTTTATGCCGCTGGACGCGCGTTATATCAACCGCTATATCAACCAGTACGCCATCATCGGCACGGCGGGCGACCGGGTGATCGTGCCGCCCAGTTCGCCCACCATCATCATAGATCGTAAAGTGTTTGACGCGGCGCTGACGCATGAGGCGGCGCGCGCCGGGGCCGATGTGCGCGTCAGTACGACGGCGCTTGGCCTGCTGCGGGACGACGGCGCGGTGACGGGCGTCCGGCTTAAAAGCCTGGGGCGTGTTTGCGAAGTGCGCGCCAGGCTGGTGGTCGCTGCCGACGGCGTGGAATCGCAGGTAGCGCGCTGGGCCGGTCTGAAGACCATCCCGCCGATGGCCGATTATTACGTCGGTTTCCAGTTCACGCTCACCAACCTGCGCGGGCGTTTCGACCCGGACATCTGTGAATATCACATCGGCAACGAGACGGTCGCGCCGGGGGGGTACGTGTGGGTGTTCCCCAAAAGCGAGGACAGCGCCAACGTGGGCATCGTCATCCCGGCCAACCGCGCGCGCCCGGTCAGCCCGCAGGCGTGGCTGGAACGGTTTGTCGAGCGGTTTTATCCCGGCGCGGGTATCCTGAGCATGGTGGCGGGCGGCATTCCGATCACCGGGGCGATCAGACCGATGACCGCCGATGGTCTGGTGGTGGTGGGCGACGCGGCGCACCAGGCCGACCCGCTGACAGCGGGCGGCATCAGCCTGGGTATGATCGGCGCAGAACTGGCGATGCAGGTCGCTGCCCCGGCCATCAAAGGTGGCGACGTGTCGGCGCGGGCGCTGCGGGAATACGAGGCGCTGTGGCACGAGCGGTTCGGCAAAATGCACGGCGCGCTGTATGCGGTGCGGAAAATCCTGACGCGCATGGCCGAGGCCGATTTTAACAGACTGGTGGCGCAAGCGGCGCGGATGCCGCTGGCGACCATGAGCCATGCCGAACTGATAACCCAGCTTTTGCGGGCGCACCCGGCGCTGCTGCTGGAAGCGCGCACGCTCATCACCACCGGGCTGCTGTTGAAATAAGCACGTTTTCAGGCCGGCGGCGTGGTGTCGGTGGGCGCTTCGACAGGCGCGGCGGCCTGCTGCGGCGCTTTCCGCGCGCTGGCGAAAAACGAGTATTCGATCAACGGCTGGGCCAGCTTCAGCGTTTCGGCCATTTGTGCCGGGCGGTGCAGCTCAATAAATTCGTAGCCGGCGTCTGCCAGCAGTTGGCGGGCTTCCGCCTCGTTTTTGAGCTTGCATTTATAAAGCCCGGCCTGGCGGCTGAACAAGCCGGCCACCTGCTGCCCCTCGCCGCCGGGGCCTTCATCCCAGGGCAGATCGCAGACGAGACTGCCACCCGGTTTGAGCGAGTTTTTGATCCGCTGCAACATGCGGATAACCTCTGCATTGCTGAAGTAAGGCGTCAGCCCTTCGGCCACGACGATATCCACCTGCTGCTTTTCCAGAATCTCGTCCAAGGACTGCACGCCCAGGTCGGCGGCCATCCAGCGGATATTGGGCGGCAGGGTAAGGCTGCGCGCCTGCTGCAAACGCTGCTGTTTGTCGCGCACCACGTCCGGCAGGTCAATTTCGATGATCTGAACGTTGGGAAATTCCCGCGCCATATACAAACCACGCGGCGACAGGCCGCAGGCCAGCTCCACGATGGTGATGTTTTCGCGGTGGTCGGGCAGCGCCCGGCGCGCCAGTTCCGTCAGCCCGTACAGGCGCGCCACCAGATAGTTCATGGCTTTATCGCTCTGGGGCAAGCGCATGAAAATGCGGGCGGCGATACGCCCTGCCCACCGGCTGAGCGCCAGTGTTTCCGGCGAGGGATATTTTTCGGCGCGGAAGCCGGCGATGATCTCGGCGCCGCGCTGGCCGGATGTGCGCCCCAGGCCGAGCGCATCGGGCGAGGGCTGAGCAGTCGGCGAAGCAGACGGATGGGGTGTTTCGGTCATTTTACTTTCCCTGTGTCTTTACAACAGGCAGCAGTATTTTTAATTAGAACCCATCCAGGCCGAAGGTGTCAATAAAAAATACCGCCGTTAGTCCACCGCTTTTTGCGCTTCCAGAAAGAAAGACGCATCCATAAGTGGCCTGGGCAGGTTGAGTTCATCGGCAAGCCGGGTAGCCAGATACACCGAAACCGACGGATAACCCGCGTCCAGCAAAAGCTGCCGGGCCTGGTCTTCGGTCTGGACGGTGCCTTTCAACTGTCCGGCCTGCCGGCTGAAAAAGCCCATAATCTGCCGAATTTCTTCCATACCGGCCTGGCGCGGAATATCGGCGATGAACTTCCCGCCGGGTTTGAGACTGCTCAACACACCGCGCGTCACGGTCTTAATTTCCTCGTGAGAAAAATACGGCAGCAGCCCTTCCGCCGCCACCACGTCAACCTGCCTGCCGTCCAGCACCTTCGACAGGGGAGTTGTGCCTAAATCGGCAGTCAGCCACTGAATATTGGGCGGGATGGTCACGTCTTTTGCACGTTCAAGGCGCTGCTGCTTATCGCGCACCACATCGGGCAGATCAATCTCGATCACCTGCGCGTGGGGAAGCTCCTGCGCCAGGCGCAGGCCGCGCGGCGACAGCCCCGCCGCAATTTCGACGATAACCGGGTTGGGTTCATCCTTAGCCAGGGCGCGGTGAATTAAGGTTTGAATAATAACAAAACGCGCGGCTGTAAAATTCATCGGGGCATCGCTGGATGTCAGACGCATCAGCAGCCGAGCGGTAATGCGCCCCGACCAGCGGCTGAGCGCCAGCGTGTCCGGCGCGGGATACTTTTCGGCGCGAAAGCCGGCCAGGATTTCCGCCCCACGCTGGCCGGATGTCTGCCCCAGGCCGAGCGCATCGGGCGAGGCTTGCGCGGTCGCGGAAACGGGGGGCTGAGGTGGCAGCGTTTCGGTCATTTGACAGTCCTTCTAAACTTCTGGCAGCGGACAGCGGTGTTTTTATTAAAACCTATCCCGATGGGTAGTGTCAATGAAGAAACACCCTCCGGCCAGCGTGTAACGAAATTGTACGGCCTGGGTTCAGACCTTTTCTGCCAGCAGGCCGACTACCGTCGTATCCAGGTCGAGCGCGACATCGCGCGCGCTTTGCCAGTCGGCGGGCGGCATGGCCGCTTCCAGGCGTTCCAGCAGCGGCCTGATGGTGTCGTTTAAAACCTCGCTCTCGGTGGCGGGATGGGCGGCCACCAGCGCCGCCAGCGGAACGGCCCGTTCCGGCTGGCCGCTGCGGGCGAAGTGTTCGGCATACACGGCCAGGACGTGCAGCACGCGCGCCACCGCGCCGATCTGGCTGGCGATAGACAGCCCTTCGCGCAGGCACATCAGCGCCGCGTCGCCCTGGCCTTCCATAACATAGGTAAAAGCCAGGTTGCACAGGAACAGCGCGCAGGCCCATTGGTTGCCGGTGGCGCGGGCGATGTCCAGGCTTTCGGCCAGGTAGGTCTGGGCGGTGCGGTAGTCGCCTTCGACGGTCGCCAGATCGGCCAGGTTGTTCAGCGCATTGCCGATGCTCCAGCGGCTGCCGGTGATGCGGGCGATGTCCAGGCTTTCGGCATAACAGGCGCGGGCGGCGTCGAAGTCGCGCTGATTTTTGACCAGGATGCCCAGGTTATTAAGCGTATTGGCGGTATTAAACGAGTCGCCAATGGCGCGCGCCAGCGACAGGCTTTCTTCGTAATAGGCGCGGGCGGCCTCCATGTCATCATCGTAAAAGGCCAGCAGCCCCAGGTTGCTGAGGATTTGCGCCATGCCCCGGCTGTTGAGGGTATTGGCGCGGTAAAGCGCCAGGCTTTCGGTCAGGTAGCGGCGCGCGTCCGGCAGGCTGCCTCGGTCGAAGGCAATCGCGCCCAGGCCGCGCAGGGCGGACGCGGTCGCCGCCGGGTCGTTTAACGCGCGCGCCAGCGACAGGCTGGCCTCGTAGTCGGCCTTCGCCCGCTCGTAGTCGCCCAGGCTGCGGCGGTTGTTGCCGGTCAGGTACAGCAGGGCGGCCCGCTCCGGGTGATCTTCCGGCAGCAGTGCCAGCGCCCGCTCGCCCAACGCCAGCGCCTCACGGTAAGCGCCGCTTTCCTGGTACACCTCGGCGGCCAGTCGGGCGTAGGACACCTCTTTTTCGGCATTGCCGGCGGCGCGCCAGTGTTCGGCCAGCATCCCGGCGCGGGCCCGGTCGTCGGGGTAGACGCGCTCCAGGGCTTCGGCCACGCGGCGGTGCAGCGCCGGGCGTTCGTCGGCGGCCAGATCGGCCAGCACCGTTTCACGCAGGCGGTCATGGGCGAAACGCCAGCCGCCGTCCTGAAAGTCCAGCACGGCCACATTGGCACAGGCCGCCAGCCATTCGTCCTGGGTGAGATGAGAGGCAGGGTCGTCGTGGGCGGCGCTTTCCAGCAGCGCCAGATCAAGCTGCCGCCCGGCGATGGCCGCCAGTTTGAGGCGCGGGCGCGCCCATTCCGGCACGCGGCTTAAACGCCGCCGCACTACTTCCAACACGCCGCCGGCCAACACCCGCTCCGGCAGTGCCATGCGCCCGACCGCGCCCAGCGCGCCGGCTTCTTCGGCCAGCGCGCGCACCACTTCCACCAGGAAAAAGGCGTTACCCTCGGTTTCGCGCCGCAGCAGGTCCAGCACGCTGGGCTGCCGACCGGCTTCGCCCAGCATGGCCGCGCTCAGTTCGGCGATGGCGGCGGGTTTCAGCCGGGGCAGCTTCATCACCGGCATGGCCGGCAGTTCATCCGGCAGGCCGGGGCGTTCGTCCTCGCGGTAGGTGCCGACCACCAGCAGCGGCAGCCCGGACGCGGCGCGCGCCAGGTCGCGCAGTACATCCAGGCTTTCGGCGGCCCAGTGTAAATCTTCCAGGATCAGCAGGGCGGGCTGGCCGCAGCGCCGGAACACCTCGACAATCGTCTGGGCAAGGCGCTGCTGGCGCGGGCGGCCTTCCAGCAGCGGCGCATCCGGGATGTCGCGCTCCAGCAGCCCGCCGATGTCCGGCACGATCTCCTTGAGCGTCCCGGCTTCCAGGTCATCCACCGCCGCTGAAAGCAGCAGCAGGCGCAGCGGTTCGCGCCAGAGCTGGTAGGGCAGGCCACCCCCGCTGACGCCCTGGCCGCGAAACACCGCCGCCCCCTGCACCAGCGCCCAGGTGCGCAGTTCATCCACCAGGCGGGATTTGCCGACGCCGCTTTCGCCGCCGACCAACCAGGCTTCGCCGCGCCCGTCCAGGGCGGCCTGGAGGGCTTCTTTCAGGCGGGCCAGTTCATCCTCGCGCCCGACGAAACGCGCCGCCTGCAAAAAACTTTCGCGCACGGCGGCGCTTTCCTGCGGCGCGGGCATTCCAACGGCGTCGCAGAGGGTGCGTATGGCATCGGCGGCCTGGAGATAACGATCTTCCGGCTTCTTGGCGAGCAGCTGCCCGATCACCGCTGCCAGCCGCGAGGGCGGGGCCGCGCCGACGGTTGGCTTGTTGTCCAGAACCAGCGTTCCGCCGCCGCCCGGAAAAGCCAGCGTTTGCCCTTCTTCTGGCCGCGTGCCGGTGACATGGGTTGGCGCGTCATCGGCAGGTGGCGCGGCCATCTCGTCCGGCGTCAGCAGCGCCAGGTTGGGGACGGTGTTCACGATGTCGTGCATCAGGCGGTGGATGCTGGTGGTATCAAAGGGATGCCGTCCGGCGAACATCTGGTAGGCCATCACGCCGACGGCGTACAGGTCGGCGGCTTCGCCGGGCGGCTGGCCTTGCAGCAGTTCCGGGGCGATGTAGGCCAGTGTGCCGGTCAGCCGGCTGGACGGCGCGCTCCGGTCGCGCAGCATGGCGATGCCGAAGTCGAGAATCTTCACCTGCCCGGCTTTGACCAGGACGTTACCGGGCTTCAGGTCGCGGTGCAGGATGCCGCAGCGGTGCAGGTAGTCCAGCGCCTGCAAGACCTGAACCAGCAGATTGATTTTGACGGCCAGGGACTTATGCGCGGCGTAGTCCAGCAGCGTTTGCGCGCCGTCCACATAATCCATCGTAAAGTAGGGCTGGCGCTGCTCGTCGAAACCGTAGTTGAGGACACTGATGATATTCGGATGGCGCAGCGCGGCCAGCGTTTGAAACTCGTTCGCCAGCGCCAGGCGGAACTGCACCGACGAGGCGTCGTCCGGCAGTCCATCGCGGGAAGCGAATTCCAGTTGGCCGGGCGCGGTCTGCACCTGTTTAAGGGCGATGGTCTGCCCGGTGATGCGGTCGGTGGCGCGGTAGACGCGCCCCATGCCGCCCGCCCCAAGCTGCTCGTGAATCCGGTAGCGGTTGCCGATGGTGGATGTAAGTGTCATACCTTCTGCCCTGTTCGACGCGCAGATTAACACTTACATGATAATCCATTCCGTCGGGGGAGGCGAACGGCCTGCCCGGCGCAAAGGTGCAAAAAGTCGCGGCCAGGGGCGATGAATGATACTATTCGGGCGTCCGGCCTTTCGGTTACAGTATGCAGTTAGTATGAGACTGATTGTATGAGAAGCGCCATGACCACACGATCCTTACAGGTCTTCACACTGGTTTTGTTCGCCGGGCTGACGCTGGCGCTGCTGGCCGGGGCCTGCACCGGCGGCCTGCCCGCCACGCCCGCCACCGCACTGGACGCCGAAGCCCTGACGGCCACCGCCTTCTGTATCCAGCTCACCGATACCGGGGAGAATATCGCGCTGTGGGCGATCTTCGGCACGCCTACGCCGCCGCCGGGCGTGACACCGCCGACGCCCACGCCGCGCACCCTGCCCATCTCCGGCGACCCCGAACGTGGCAAGGCGCTTTTTAACGGCCAGGCCAACTGTGCAGTGTGCCATCTGGTGGACAGCGAGGATTGGTTCGTCGGGCCGTCATTAAAATCGGTCGCCAGCCGCGCCGGCAGCAAACGCGCCGATATGGACGCCAAAACCTACCTGTACAATGTCATCGTCAACCCGGATTTAACCATTGTGCCGCAGGTCAAAGCCGGCGTCATGCCGCGCACCTTCGAGCAAAAACTCCAGCAGCAGGACATCGCCGACATCGTGTATTACCTGCTGACGCTGAGGGGGTAGCCGGTGCGCCCGGCCACGTTGGGCCGCTCCTGCACGGAACTCGCCAACTTGGAATTTGCCGTCACCCCTGCGCCAGCAGCTTTTGCAGGTCGGCGACGATGGTATCCACCGCTGCGCCGTAGCTGTAGGTGCGAATCCAGCGTCCTTCGGCGTCCAGCAAAAAGTGCGAGGCGGTGTGGTCAACCGTGTAGTTTTCTTTCCGCAGTCCGGCAGAGTCGTTGATAACGAACAGCCCGCCGTATTCGGTGATGATCTCGCGCACGGTTTCGCTTTCGCCGGTCAGGGCGATGAAAGCCGGGTCGAACATGGCGATATACTGGGCGATGCGTTCCGGCGTGTCGCGTTTGCCGTCCACGCTCACCCACATAAATTCCATTCGTTCGGCGTCCGCCCCCAGTTTTTCCTTGATCTGTTTAAACCGCGCCAGCGTGATCGGGCAAACGTCCGGGCAGTGGGTGTAGCCGAACGCCATTAGCACCGTTTTGCCCTTCAGGTCGCTAAGGTGAAACATCTCGCCGTTCTGGTCGGTGAGCATAAAATCGGCGTTGGCTTTCGGCGGGTCTATCACGGTGATATCCGCCGTCCCGGCGGCAGTCGGGGGGGCGGTGGAGGCGGGGGCGCACCCGGCGGACAGGGCGGCCCACACCATCAGCCCGGCGTATAACGTTCGTTTCAGCACAAGCGCTCCTCCTGATGCAAGCCGCTGTTCATTCGGCGCAGGGCAATCGCTTCAAACTGTCATCTTGCGCCCTGTTAACCCCTATCCCCCTGGCCCCCTTTCCCCGTATACGGAGAAAGGGGGAGTAAGAGTCTTTTTAAGCCCTGTCCCTGAATTCGGGGAGGGGGTTTAGGGGTGGGGTCAAAGGGCAAAAGTCTGCTTACTGAGACGAAGTATCTTCAAGCGATTGCCCTGTTCATTCCGCGTCCCGCGCGCAGCGGAAGCCCACGTTGGGGTCTTCCGTGTAAGGATCAATCGCAAAACGGTAGGCCGCGCGCACGTCGGCGATGATGTACGAACAGCACGCGCCGCCGCGCACGACGCGCAGGCCGGTGGTATCGTCCGGGTCTTCCCGGCCATCGTCGGGGTCGTAGGGATAATCGGCGTACAGGCTGCTCGTCCATTCCCAGACGTTGCCGCTCATATCCAGCGCGCCGACCCACGAAGCGCCCCCAGGCCGCGCCCCGACCGCTTCGGTCTGCCGCGCCGTTTCCACCCAGCTTGAGACGGCGTTTTCGTTGACGAATTCGTTTCCCCAGGGGTAGATCAGCGAAGCCGGGCCGCGCGCCGCGTATTCCCATTCGGCTTCAGTGGGCAGGCGTCCGCCGCGCGCCGCGCAGTAAGCCCTGGCGTCGAACCAGTTCACGCTTTCGCGCGGGCGCCGGTCGCCGTCGAAGTATCCCGCCGAACCATAAGCGCGGTTGGTGACTTCGGTTGCGTCTATCCAGAACGGGCGGTCGAAACACTGGCTGGCGGCGGGCTGCTCGTCCGG